>JAVVEW010000046.1:0-18766 GCA_032251045.1 Methylococcales bacterium | reverse complement strand
GCAAGCGTTTGCGGCCGATGCTGGTTTATGCCACCGGTCAGGTGTTGGGGCTGGCGCCCGATACTCTGGCGGCGCCGGCCTGCGCGCTGGAAATGATTCATGTGTATTCGCTGATTCACGATGACTTGCCGGCCATGGACGATGATGATCTGCGCCGGGGCAAGCCGACGTGTCATAAAGCGTTTGACGAGGCGACTGCAATTCTGGCTGGCGATGCCTTGCAGACGTTGGCGTTCAAGGTGCTGGCCGAGGATGCCGCGCTTAACGTCAGCGCCGACATTCGGGTGAAAATGATCGCACTGCTGGCCACCGCGGCCGGCGCGCACGGCATGGTCGGCGGCCAGGCCATCGATCTGGCCGCGGTCGGACAACAACTGACCCTGCCGGAACTGGAAAACATGCACATTCACAAAACCGGCGCGTTGATTAGGGCCTGCGTCAATCTGGCCTGTCTGGCCAGGCCGGATTTACCTGAAGATCATTATCAGCGTCTGGATCATTACGCCAAATGCATCGGCCTGGCGTTTCAGGTGCAGGACGATATTCTGGATGAGGAAAGTGATACCGCGACCTTAGGTAAAACCCAGGGCAAGGATCGCGATCATGACAAGCCGACTTACCCGGCGTTGCTGGGCTTAAGCGGGGCCAAGGAAAAAGCCCGCGAACTGGACCTGGAGGCTCAGGATAGCCTGTCGGTGTTCGGCGCGGACGCCGATGTGCTGCGTGCGCTGTCGCGCTATATCATTCAGCGGACTTATTGATTGAGAGCCTGGCCCTGCTGGGACAATGCTCAGTAACCGGTCACAGCCCGCCCCGCTTAATAGCGAATGCCTGCATGGGGGACGTTAGTGTGCTCAACAGCGTCGCCCATGTTGGGCGCACAAGCTTATTTCGCCTTTACCCAGCCTCCAAACCGCTCTCCTTTACAGAATGAATAAACTCATATCAATGGAGTCTCGGCCTGATCTTCAAGGAATGCGCGCCATTGCGGTAGTGCTGGTGATTCTGGCTCATGCGCGCATCCCCGGGTGGGCAGGCGGTTTTGTCGGTGTGGATGTCTTCTTCGTCCTGTCCGGTTTTCTGATCACAGGTTTGCTGATTCGTGAGTATCAGGCTAATGGCCGCTTGGCCTTAGGGGCTTTTTATGTGCGCCGCTTACGCCGTCTGCTTCCGGCGCTGTTGGTGGTCTTGGTGGCCTCGGCGCTTGCGGTTATGGGGTTGTTTCCAGAGATAGATGCACGGCAGATTCTGGCATCATTGCCTTTTGCGGCTACCTGGACCGGTAACCTGTTTTTTGTGCTGCGTGAGCAAGATTACTTCAACGAATTGGCTGAGCAGGATGTCTTTTTGCATACCTGGTCGCTGGGGGTCGAGGAGCAGTTTTATCTGATCTGGCCGCTGTTACTGTTGGGGTTGACGGTCGCGGCGCGTTTCTTGAGCCTGCGCTTGAGTTTATGGTTATGGGTCGTGGTTGCTTTTTTGATGTCGGTTATCTGGACGCATTGGCATCCGGTGTCCGCGTTCTACATGATGCCCGCCCGTATCTGGCAATTTGGCTTAGGAGGCGTGGTTTTTCTTCATCGGGCCAGCGGACAGTCGGGCGCATCTGCCATGCCTTTGGTTTTGAGCCGGTTTTTGCAGTTGATGGGGTTGTTGCTGATCATCGGTTCTGCGTTGCTGTTGGATCGAAAGCTGACCTATCCGGGATATTGGGCGCTGTTGCCATCGTTGGGCGCGGCATGGATGATTTGGGCGGGTGACGGACGGCGCAGCGCGGGGCTGGCGCATCCCTTGTTGGTTTGGGTGGGTGATCGTTCCTATTCGTTGTATCTGTGGCACTGGCCGGTCATAACGCTGATTGGTCTGTTAGGTTTTGAGATGGGGCCTGGTCACAGCAGCCTTTGGCTGGCCTTGTTGTTGACGCTGCTGCTGGCGATGTTCAGCTACCGTTGGGTTGAGCTGCCATTTTGGAAGCAGGGTTTGAGCGTGCTGCCGCCTAAGACTTTCTTGTTAGGCGCCTGTGCTTCGGTGCTGCTGGTGTTGGCGGTTGCTTTCCATGTACAACGCATTCCGCCCGAGATTAAAGTTCCTCAGACAGATTGGGTCGCATCCATCCGCACAGATGTGCCTGTGATTTATCACATGCCGTGTGATGCCTGGTATCAACATGCTTTAGTCCAGCCTTGTATATTTGGCCCGGAAGATGCTCCAAATACCGCAATTCTCTTGGCAGACAGTATCGGTGCCCAGTGGTTCAGTGCCTTTGTGCAGGTGTTCAGTGCGCCCCGGTGGCGCTTGGTGGTGTTGACTAAATCGGCGTGTGCAATGGTGGACGAGGACTATTTTTACCCGCGCATAGGCAAGATTTATCATGTGTGCCGGGAATGGAGAGAGGCGGTGCTGAATCAGCTTGCCAGCTTTAAGCCCAAAGTGATTTTGCTGGGGAGCGCGGCTACTTACGATTTTACTACGGCTCAGTGGGTGGCGGGCACTCGCCGTGTGTTAGGGCCAATCAGCGAGATTGCTGAGCGGGTGGTCGTGGTTTCTGGTACGCCTACGCTGGGCTTTGATGGGCCGGGCTGTATCGTCCGTGCCATGCAAGCGGGCAATAAGCTCACATCAGACATGTGTGTTGGCAAAGCTTCGACGCAAAAATATCATCAGGTGGCCGGGTATTTGTCTCAAGCGGCGCGTGAGTTTGACAATGTACAGGTGTTGAATCCGGTTGAACTGGTTTGTCCGGGCGGGCGATGCCGTGCCGTTTTACCCTCGGGCATTGTGGTATTTCGTGATTCCCAGCATCTTACAGATACCTTTGTGAGATCGAACGTGGTTCGTATTCAGCGGCTATTGTCGGGTGGGTGAGCTTCATTTATGTGCTTACGGCCAGATAACGCAGTCCTATCCGGACGGCGCCGTCTCGTTCTGAAACTTCGCTCCAGCAAACAATACCTGCGACAGGGTTGGCCAGCAGGTCGGTATCGATTTGTACCGCAGTGCCGGGCAGCACTGGGGCGGTCAGGCTCGGAATGCTGAGCAACATGCCATCGGCGGAAATATTCTCTCCTTGAAACGGGTGGTATTGCCCGTTAACTTGCAACTGACCAGTAAACTGCGTGGGTCGCCGGTAAAAACGCCGGTGTCGCCACAGGCGGTTGGCATTGTAAAGCGTTTCCTTAAATTCCATACCCATTTCGATTTGCGCGTCTTTGCTGCGTAGCCACAAAATTTCTGCGACACCGGTTAGCGCCAGGGCTTCAAGATAAAATTCAATCACCGGATTTTCCGCAAAAGCGCGTTCAAAATCTGCCAATGTTTGCAGATAGCGGCCGGGCTGAAGGTTCACGGTCATGCCTTGCACAGAGACATCTTGATAGTGAAAGCTGAGCATTTCACCGGCCATGTGCAGTTGACCCTGTCTGTTATCTGGATGGTTGGTTGTGGTCATAGGCGTTGGCATCACGAAAATTGACAGTGAATTATACCGGTCCTGGACGCTTGGCGGCAGTAGTAACTTTCACCACTGCGAAAACAGCTTGGCATCATGATGGCTGTGAATGCTGATGATTATGACGACTTGATTGAAAAATTGGTAATTATTGATAATGCGTCACATTTACCTTGTTGTTTGTATGTTATTTTTATGGTCTTAAGTCTAAAGTGATTGCTTTGGAAGCTTTGTTAAGGAAATTCAACATAATAAAAAAGGGGGGGCATTGATGCGTAATATCAAACTGTTTGATTCGGGTGATCACAAATTTATTTTGCTTAACGAGAGTGAGCCAGGTGAGGAAGACGGCATTCGTTCCAATCAGTACCTGGTGATTGATGGCCAACAAGGGATTTTGCTCGATCCGGGTGGTTTTGGCGTGATGCCGAGCGTTTTGACAGAGTTATTGCCGTATATCAAAACCGAACAGATCAAGGCGATCATTCTTTCCCATCAGGACCCGGACATTGTCGGTGGTTTGTCAACCTGGCTGGAGCTGACCGACGCGCCGGTGTATGTGTCCAATATCTGGATGCGCTTTTTACCGCATTATGGCATCGCCAGCATGGCGCGCTTTATCGGCGTGCCCGATGCGGGCATGGATTGTGAGTGGCCGGAGCAGTTTCGCCTGCAACTGTTGCCGGCGCATTTTCTGCATTCTGAAGGCCAGATCAATGTCTATGATCCGGTCAGCCGTATTTTGTTTACCGGTGATATTGGCGCGGCTATGTTGCCCGATGATGTCGAGTATGAGTTTGTCGATGATTTTGCCGCACACTTGCCTTATATCGAAGGCTTTCATCGGCGCTATATGGTGGGTAATAAAGCGGCCCGGCTTTGGGTTGAGGCGGTGTCTAGGCTGGATATTGTCATGATTGCGCCGCAGCATGGGCCTATTTACCGTGGCGCTGCGGTGCAGGACTTTTTGAATTGGTTCAAAGAGCTGCGTTGCGGTGTTGATTTGATGGTGGCCAGCGGCCAATTCGAACAAGATGGGCTGCAATGATGGATCAATTGCCTCAGAATGTGCCGGAACGCATCGAAGGTTTGCGTATGCAGTTGATGCGGCAGTTGTTCGCATTGCTGGAAAGTCAGACGCGCACGCGCACGTTTGCGGCCAATATCAGCAAGTTGACGCAGTCTCGTCATCAAGGCATCATCAAGGATTTAGCGCGTTTGCAAGAGAGTCTTCCCGACGGCGGTTTTGAGCGGGCGTGTATCGCTAAGGCTATCGAGGCTTGCGCCAATTTGGATCAGGCCTTGTCTTGCTTGGTCGATGAGCGCCAGCGGCAATGGTATAAAAACGGCCAGTACCTGAAAAGTGTGGTCGATGAGCTGCATCAGACCACCAACATGCTGAGCTGCGCCCTGGTTGAAAAGGATTTGCTGGAAAAGCAAAGTCAGGTGCTGGAAAACATCATTCTTTCTCATGAGAAAGTTTCGCAATGGAAGGCGTTTGTGCAGGAGATCTTGCACGGTTTCCACGCCATTTTTCCGTTTAATTTCTTTTTTATCGCCTTTGCTGAAGAGCAAGGTCTGTCCATGTATTTTTATTACATGGGGGTGTGTGATGAGGCGTTAAAAAAGGAGGTGCGTGACCGGCTGGGCCGCGAGATGCTGGATAAACTGCATTTGCCGCATGATGCCTTGTTGGATATCGAAGAATTTTTAATCGATACCGGGGCGCAGTTGCACGATGTGTCCGACATTAAACTGATTACCGTGCCGGTGCCTGATAAGGCCTATGGCCTGGATGGATTGCTGGGCGTGGCATACGCGTCGATCAACGCGCTGACGGCGCAGGAGCAGGCCATTGTGCGGTACGTGTTGTCAGTGATGGTGATGGTGGTCGGTTCTAGCAAGGTTTTGAGCCGAACGTTGTCGGAGCTGGAATATTATTCCGTTCACGACCCGCTGACCGGGATTCACAACCGGCGCTATTTCAACGATATGCTGGAATATGAAATCAATCGCTCCTTGCGGCACCAGCATGAGTTTGCGGTGTTGTTGCTGGATTTGGATGATTTCAAGGATATCAACGACTCCTATGGTCATCCCTTAGGTGATGAGGTGTTGAAAAAAATTGCCGAAACCATTACCGGCGAGCTGCGCAAGGGGGATATCGCTACCCGCATGGGCGGTGATGAATTTGCGGTGATTCTGCCGGAAACGTCGCCGGAGGGCGCTAAGGTTGCCGCAGAATCGATACGCACCACATTAGAGGCGCTGGCGTTTCACGCACCGGAACAAGCGTGTTTTCATATCACGACGTCGGTAGGCCTGATTTGCTATCCCAAAGATATGCAAACCGTGGAAGAGCTGATGTCTGGCGTGGACGTGGCGTTGTATCGAGCCAAGGGGCGCGGTAAAAACGAAGTCTGTGAATTTGACCCCAGCTTGAATCATGCCGAGCTGGTCAAGCGAAGCCGCGCCTATGTCGAGGATTTGCGTCAGGCGCTACAGGAAGAGCGGGTCAAGCCTTATTTCCAGCCCATTGTTGATTGCCAGACCGGTGAGGTTTTTGCCTATGAATCGGTGGCGCGTTTAATTGGCAAGGATGGCACCATCACATCCGCCGGGCAATTTATCGAAACCATCGAAAAATACAGCCTTGGCCGGGAATTAGATCGTATTATCGTCCGCAAGGTGATGGGGGCTAACCGTGAAATCATGGATTTGGGTCAATCTCCTAAACGCTTGTTCATCAATCTGTCGGCGCAGGAAATTCAGGGGCGCGGTATTTTGGGGTATGCCGAGCAATTGTGCGTGGAGCTTAAGGTGCCGCCTAGCTGTATTGTGTTTGAGATTTTAGAGCGCGATGCGATCAGCGACATCACGCACATGGGTAAGTTTTTAAGCAATCTGCGCAACAAGGGCTTTGCTTTTGCACTGGATGATTTCGGCAGTGGCTACAATTCGTTTCATTACTTGCGCGAGCTGCATTTTGAATATGTCAAAATTGATGGTGCGTTCGTGCGCAATATGACGCACTCCCGGGTTGATCGGGCGCTGGTGCGCAATCTTTCCAGGTTATGCCAGGAATTAGGCATTCTGACCATTGGCGAGTTTGTCGAAAATCAGCAGATTTACGACATGTTGCTGGATATGGGCGTTAACTACGGCCAAGGCTACCATATCGGTATGCCGTTGAGCCATTTCTGATCAAGTAGCGGCCAGAAAAAAACTCTTAAGATACTCAGTTTCCGGCATGGCCGGGTGGATGGGGTGGTCCGGGCCTTGACCATCCTGGGCAAAGACCACCAGGCGACGCTTCGCTTGTGTGGCGGCCTGGTTAATCAGGCGTAGCAGCACGTCGCGTGGCAGATGATAGGAGCAGGAGGCCGATACCAGCACGCCATGGTCTGCCAGCAGGTGTAGCGCCAGGGCATTCAGGCGACGGTAGGCTTCGATGCCGGCCTGATAGTCTTTTTTGCGTTTAATCAGGGCTGGTGGGTCAAGAATAATCACATCAAATTCCAGCTTGCGGTCGCGAGCATCGCGTAGAAACGCGAAAACATCCGCCTGGGTAAAGCTCATACGCTGGCTGACGCCATTCAATTGCGCATTATGCCTGGCCAGGTCCAGCGCGGGTGCCGAGCTGTCCACGCAGGTGACCCGGGATGCACCCGCCACCGCAGCGTTAATGCCAAAGGCGCCGACATAGCTGAACAAATCCAGCACGCTTTTGTTGTTGCTGAGCGCGGCTACCCGTGCCCGGCTGGGGCGGTGGTCGTAAAACCAGCCGGTTTTCTGGCCGCAGGCTACATCCAGGGCAAAGCGGCAGTCGTTTTCATCAATAATGACTTCGGGCAGTATTTCGCCGGTTATTTCCGGGGCGTTAATGGGTAGTTGTTCCAGGCTGCGCAGGGGGTTGTCGGTGCGAACAATCACGCTGCGCGCCGTGCTGACTTCGGCCAGCGCCTCTTGCAGGGGCGTGCGCGCGCGCTCCATGCCAGCGGTGTTGATTTGTACCGCCAGGGTGCTGCCAAAGCGGTCAATGACCAGGCCCGGCAGCGCGTCACTTTCACCATAAACCCAGCGGTAACAGGGCCGGTTAAACCAGCGCTGCCGCAACAGCAGGGCGCGCTGCAGGCGGTCGCGGAAAAAGTCGGTGTCCAGCGCGCAGTCAGGTTGCGCGGATAGCCAGCGCGCTGCGATTAAGGTGTTGGGGTTGAGATAGGCGGTGCCCAGACATTGACCACGATGACAGACGACATTGACCAAATCGCCCGGTTGGAAATGCTGCAAAGGCGAGCGTGTGGTGTCGATTTCATTGCTGAAAATCCACGGATGGCCTTGTTTCAGGCGGCGTTCCTGCTGTTTGCGCAGGATAAGGTCGGGTAGTTTCATTGTAAGGAAAAGGTATAGCCGGCCACCTGGCTGTCGCGTATGCCAAGGTCCAGCTGGGCCTTGATGGTTTGCGCCGGGGCAATCCGGTTCAAGGTGTCGTCATCCATGTACTCTGCGGCTGAAAACACGCGGCTGGCGAGGATTTTGCCGGTGACATCGGTCAGGTTCAGGCGCAGATGCGGCGGCAGCTGCGGGAATGCACCTTGGTGGTGCAGCACGGCTAAAAAGCGATAATGCAGCGTTGACAGTTGATTGAATTGACTGGACAGCACCGCGAAATCATCCAGATTGCGATAATCCGGCACCGGGCAGTTAAGCCACTGGCATAGTGTCAGTAACACGGGTCGGGTGCTGGGCGTCTGGCTGAGTGCATGATAATTGAAAGCGAATCCCTGGCCGGCCAGTAGCAATAAGCCGGCCAGTAGCCAACCCCACCAGGTCGCGTTGGCGCCGGGCTGCCTGGCGGCCGCTGCCGGGCGAGCCGGTGATGGAGCTTGAACGCGACGTTTCGGTGTGATCGGCTGTTGTTGGCTCAGGCTGGCCAGCGCGTCAAAGCGGGCATGGCAGCGCTCGCACACTAACATGCCGCGGGTGTCGCGCAGCTGTTCCACCGAAACGGTGGCCTGATGTTGGCATTCCGGGCAGCGGGTGAACATGATTTATCCCGTGCGTTGGCCGCTGAGTAAACACCAGCCTTCATCGCCTATCGCCTGCGTCAGGCTGAAGGCGGGGCGATAGGCTTGGCAAATGGCATCGGCCTGATTTTCCAGCAAGCCGGATAACAGCAGCCAGCCGCCGGGTCTGACCCGTGCTTGCAGCACAGGCACCAGCTCCAATAAAGGGCCGGCAAGAATGTTGGCAATGACCAGGTCGGCCGGTGTGTCCGGTGCCTGTTCAGGAAAATACGTGTTCAAGTTCGGGCTGAGGGCGTTTTTTTCGGCATTGGCGCGGGTTGCGAGCAAAGCTTGTTCGTCAATATCGATGGCCACTGCGGAGGCGGCGCCCAGCGCGAGACTGGCGATCGCTAAAATGCCTGAACCACAGCCGTAATCGATCACCGTCAGGCCGTTTAAGTCCTGGCGCGCCAGCCAGTCCAGGCATAAAGCGGTGGTTGGGTGGGTGCCGGTGCCAAAGGCCAGGCCAGGATCCAGCGTCAGGCAAACCGTTCCGGGGGGGTGTTGTTCCTGGCCGGTAGGGCAAATCCACAGTCGGTCGGCAAAACACAAGGGTTTGAAATGATCCAGCCACACCCGCTCCCAGACTTGTTCCTGCAGCGCCGTGCAGGTCCAGTGCTGATAGGGGAGGTGGCTTAATTGCTGGTCGATTTGCAGGTGGATAAGCTGTTCTGGCGTTTGTTCTGGAAACAGCGCGGTGACCTGGGTATTGGGCCAAACCGGTGTCGTGCCTAAGGGGGGTTCGAAAATGGGTTGATCTTCGGCATCCTGAAGAGTCACGGATACCGCGCCCAGTGCTTCAAACAAGGCACTGAAAGTCTCGGCGTGTTCAGCGGATGTGGTCAGGGAGAGTTGTTGCCATGCCATGAGCAGGAACCGGGAACTGGGGTGAACGACGGGGCTCGAACCCGCGACAACCGGAATCACAATCCGGGGCTCTACCAACTGAGCTACGCTCACCATGGACATGGAAGGCCTGCCAGAGATGGCACGCTTGGCAGGATTCGAACCTGCGACCGCCGGCTTAGAAGGCCGATGCTCTATCCAGCTGAGCTACAAGCGCATTGGTCGGGGTAGAGGGATTTGAACCCCCGACATCCTGCTCCCAAAGCAGGCGCGCTACCAAACTGCGCTATACCCCGTGTTGTTATCTGTCGCCAATACGGCGAGCCGGATCGAGCTGCGTACTATACGGCGCAGTTTTTGCGATGTCAAGGTTAAGTTGTTTTTTGTCGCCCATTCTCACTGCGGACGTGTCCGTGATGTCACAAAACCTCTGGCGGCCCTGGTACAGGGTATAAGCCTTTGCTGCGTCAGACTTCCAGATTTTGGCAGGGTGGTTCGATTGAACGTGCTGGTGGAACCTGACGGCCATAGCCATTAGAATAGTCGGTTAACCTGGTTTTCATGAAGAGTGCGCTGTGGATTTTGCTAAAACCTTTGATGTGATTATTGTTGGCGGCGGCCACGCCGGTACTGAAGCGGCGCTGGCGGCGGCGCGCTCGGGCGCTGTCACCTTGTTATTGACGCAAAACATCGACACCCTGGGACAGATGAGCTGCAATCCGGCCATCGGCGGCATCGGCAAAGGCCATCTGGTCAAGGAAATCGATGCCTTAGGCGGGGTCATGGCCGAAGCCATTGACCATGCCGGCATTCAGTTTCGTATCCTCAACGCCAGCAAAGGGCCGGCAGTGCGTGCTACCCGCGCCCAGGCCGATCGTGCCCTCTACAAACAATTTATCCGGCAAAAATTGGAAAATCAGCCCGGTTTGAGCCTGTTTCAGCAACCGGTGTCGGATTTATTGATCGAGCAGGAGCGGGTGGTTGGCGTGGTCACGCAAATGGGCCTGACTTTTCGCGCGCCTGCGGTGGTGTTGACCTGCGGTACTTTCCTGGCCGGGCGCATCCATATCGGCCTGGAAAATTACTCTGGCGGTCGGGCGGGCGATGCGGCATCGAATGATCTGGCAGAGAAACTTAACGCCTTGCCATTTCGAATCCGGCGTTTGAAAACCGGCACGCCGCCGCGCATCGATGGCCGGACGATTGCCTTCGACCGGCTGGCGCGGCAGGATGGCGATAACCCGACACCGGTATTTTCCTTTCTCGGGCAGCGTGAACAGCATCCTAAGCAAATTCCGTGTTTCATTACCCGTACCACCGAGCGCACCCACGACATCATTCGCGGCGCCTTGCATCGCTCGCCGATGTACAGTGGCGTGATTGAGGGTGTTGGCCCTCGGTATTGTCCATCGATCGAGGATAAGGTGGTGCGCTTTGCCGAGCGCGATTCGCATCAGATTTTCATCGAGCCGGAGGGTTTGAACACCCATGAAATCTATCCCAACGGCATTTCCACCAGTTTGCCGTTTGATGTGCAATATCAAATGGTTCGATCCTTGCCGGGGTTTGAAAACGCCGAAATTCTAAGGCCCGGCTATGCCATTGAATACGATTTTTTCGACCCGCGTGATTTACACGCTTCGCTGGCCAGTAAAATCCTTGGCGGCCTGTATCTGGCCGGGCAGATCAACGGCACTACCGGTTATGAGGAAGCCGCCGCCCAGGGCTTGATTGCCGGGGTCAATGCCGCTCGCGCCAGTCAGGGGCTTACGCCGTGGTCGCCGGGGCGTGATCAAGCCTACATTGGCGTGATGATCGATGACCTGATTACCCGGGGCACGCAAGAGCCGTACCGGATGTTCACCAGCCGCGCCGAATACCGGCTGCTGCTGCGCGAGGATAACGCCGATTTGCGCCTGACTGAACAAGGCCGGGCACTGGGCCTGGTCGATGATCGCCGCTGGCAGGCGTTCTCGACCAAACGCGACCACATCGAACGGTTGAACCAGCGCTTGGGCGCAACCTGGCTCCGGCCACAAACGCCGGAAGCTGAAGCTTTTCAAGCACTGTCGGGCGAGTCGTTAAGCCGCGAGCATCAACTGTTGGATTTGCTCAAACGGCCCAAAGTCACCCTGGCGCAGTTGGCGCAAGTGGTGGATTTGTCCGATTACCCGGAATCCGTCCAGGAGCAGGTGGAAATTCAGACCAAATATCAAGGCTATATCGGTCGTCAGCAGTTGGAAATTGACAAAGGGCGTAAATTTGAACGCTTGACGTTGCCGGTTGATTTCAACTACCGCACGGTGTCCGGATTATCGAATGAAGTCAGCGAAAAACTCAGTCAACATAGGCCGGAAACTTTAGGCCAGGCGGCGCGTATTCCTGGCATCACGCCGGCGGCGATTTCGCTGTTATTGGTGCATCTGAAAAAGAAATCCGCTTGATGGTCGAAGAGCGGGATTTCTTAATCCACAACGCCCAACAGCTGGGTGTGACGGTGACCCAGGCGCAAGCCCAGGCCATGCTCAAATTGCTGGATTTATTGGCGAAATGGAATAAAGCCTATAACCTGACCGCCATTGTCCAGCGCGATCAGATGCTGGTTTTGCACTTGCTTGACAGTCTGGCAGTCAGTCCGTACCTGGAAGGGCGTAATATCGTTGATGTTGGCACCGGCGCGGGCCTGCCCGGTTTGCCGTTGGCGATGGTTCGACCGGAGTTGAGTTTCACTTTGCTGGACAGCAATGCGAAAAAAATCCGCTTTATCCGGCAGGCGGTGATCGAGCTGGGTTTGGCCAATGTGAACGCGGTACAGGCGCGGGTGGAGGCGTTCCAGCCACCGGCCTTGTTCGATACCGTGCTGACCCGGGCATTTGCGCTGTTGCCTGAGATTGTCTCGCTGACCTGGCCACTGTTGGCGCCGGGTGGCGTCAGTCTGGCCATGAAAGCCCGTCCTGACGAACTTAACCTGGCTCCATCAGACGTGGCACTGGAAACGCTGACGCTTAAGCTTCCCGGTACTGACCTTGAGCGCTGTTTGATCCGGATTCGTGGCAAAGATTAGTATTCTCATTTTTTGATTCCAAGAGGCTGACTGTGAACAAAGTAATCGCCGTAACCAACCAGAAGGGTGGCGTCGGCAAAACCACCACCAGCGTCAATCTGGCCGCTTCGCTGGCGGCGGCCAAGCGTCGTGTGCTGTTGATCGATCTCGACCCGCAAGGCAATGCCGCCATGGGTTGTGGTGTGGATAAGGAGGCGACTGAGTATTCCAGTTACGATCTGTTGATGACCGAGCAGCCGCTGGCGGATATTGTGCTGGCACCGGAAAATTTGGGCTTTTCGGTGATTCCCGGCAATTCCGACCTGACCGCGGCTGAAGTGGAGCTGAAAACCACCGCCCACCGCGAACAGCGGCTGGTCAAGCGCTTGACCAGCATCCGCGAGGATTATCAATACATTCTGATTGACTGTCCGCCGTCACTGAACATGCTGACCTTGAACGCGCTGGTCGCCGCCGACAGTGTGCTGATTCCGATGCAATGTGAGTATTACGCTTTAGAAGGTTTATCGGCGTTGCTCGATACCATCAACAGTGTCAAAAACAGCATCAATGCCAAGCTGGCGATTGAAGGCATTTTGCGTACCATGTATGACGACCGCAACCGTTTGACCAAGGATGTTTCCGAACAGTTGCTGCGCTATTTTGGTGAGCAAGTGTTTCGCACCTGTATCCCGCGTAATATCCGCCTGGCTGAAGCGCCCAGTCATGGTGAACCGGCATTGACTTATGATAAATCGTCGCGTGGCGCGATGGCTTATATTGCCCTGGCCGGGGAAATGATTCGCAAGGAACATTGATGGAGAGAAAACGCGGCCTGTCTCGGGGCCTTGAGGCCCTGCTCAAAGATGATGGCTTGCCTTCGTTGGCGCGAGCTGAGGCGCTGGATGTCAACCAGCAAGTACAGTTGCTGCATGAGGCCGAGCAAATTTTGGCCTTGTTGAGTGAAATCGAAACCGGCCTGTCCGCCGGCGAGGATGCGCAGTCATGACCAAGCGCTGTCAATGAAGCGTTTTACAGAGAATTTTAGCATTGCGTTCCGGTCGGTACAGGTCGCGTAATGAGTCAGGCAGGTCGTGCAAGGTGACCGAATGATAGCCGCGTTCGCTGAACCAGTCCATGGTTTGCGTGGACAGTACGAATAGCTCGCGTACGCCGTGGCGGCGTGCTTTGTTTTCCAGGTAGCCAAGCAGTCGGCCAGCGCGACCATGCCGTCGATACTCCGGGTGCACCGCCATGCTGGCAATCAGGGCGCAAGCGTCTGTCTCGGTGTGGTGCAATGCCGCCGTGCCGATAATCAGGCCATCTAAATCCAGCACAATGTAATCCGGTATGCGGATTTCCAGCCATTCCCGGCTGCGTGGCGCCAACAGGCCTTGTGCTTCCAGAGGCTGTATCAATTGCAAAATGCCATGCACATCATCAATGCTGGCCGGGCGTAATTGTTCAAATGGCGTTTGGCTGATCAGAGTGCCAAAACCTTTGCGGCTGAACAATTCCACCAACAGCCCGCCTTGTGCGGCACAGGGTACCAGATGCGCCCGCTCCACGCCGTGTTGACAGGCATCAATGGCCGCCGACAGCGCTTGCCGGAATGCGGGTGTCAGACTTTGTCCGGCGGCCCAGGCCAGGGCTTCATCAGTGGTGACTTCACTAAGACGCGCTAAGGTAACAGGGTCCTGAATGGCTTGTTCGGTCAGGAAAATGAGTTTTTCCGCTGCCAGTTCGGTGGCAATGGCGGCCGCCAGGTGTTCGGCTTGGAGATTGAAAATCGCGCCATTCGGTGAATAGCCTAGTGGTGAGATCAGCACCAGATTGTCATGCTTTAGCAGCACTTGCAGGCGTTGCCGGTCAATGCGCCGGACTTCACCGGTAAAGCCAAAATCAATGCCGCCACGTACGCCAACCGGCCGTGCAGTGACGAAATTGCCCGACACAACGCGCATTCTGGCTCGGGTTTCCGGTGTCGCCGATAGACTGACCGACAGCCGCGCCTCGATGCTGGCGCGCACGCTGCCGGCGGCGTCGATCACGCAGGCCAGCGCCGCGTCGTCGGTGATTCTGAGGTTGTTGACCAGCCGGGGACTGATAGCCAGCTGGTTCAGGCGCTGGTCTATTTGCGCACGAATGCCATGTACCAGCACCAGGCGCACGCCCAAACCTGCCAGCAGTGCAAAATCGCTGGCTAGCAGTTCGAAAGCCGACGTGGCGATCAGCTCGCCAGGGACATGAATGACAAAGGTCCGTCCCCGGTGCGCATGCAGATAAGGGAAAAACTCGCGTAGCCAGCGAACCTGATCGACCAGCTCAGGCGCAAATGGTGCTGATTCAGTCTTCAAAGTGGTCGGTCACCGCGCCTTGAGAGGCGGATACCGCCAATTTGCCGTATTTGGCCAGCACGCCGCGCGTGTATCGCGGCGCCGGCTGCTGCCATTGGGCTTTGCGCCGCGCCAGTTCGTCATCGGCGACATGCAGGGTCAAGGTGGCGTTGTCGGCGTCGATGGTGATTTGATCGCCGTTTTCGACCAGCGCCAAAGGGCCGCCGACATGCGCTTCCGGGGTGATGTGACCGACCACAAAGCCATGTGTGCCGCCGGAAAACCGGCCATCGGTAATCAGCGCGACCTCGTTACCCAACCCCCGGCCCATGACCGCTGAAGTGGGCGACAGCATTTCGCGCATGCCGGGGCCGCCTTTGGGGCCTTCGTAGCGGATAACAATCACATCGCCTTTGACGATGTCGCCTTTGAGAATGCTGTCCAGGGCGTGTTCCTCGGCCTCGAACACTTTCGCCGTGCCGGTAAAGCGCAAGCCTTCCTTGCCGGTGATTTTCGCCACCGCGCCTTCCGGGGCCAGATTGCCGTACAGCACCACCAGATGACTGTCTTTTTTGATCGGTTCGGCGAAATCGCGAATGATGCTTTGACCTTGCGGATACGGTTTAACCTCGGCCAGGTTCTCGGCCAGGGTTTTGCCGGTCACGGTCAGGCAATCGCCATGCAGCAGGTCGCGATCGAGCAGGTCTTTCATCAACGGCAAAATACCGCCGATATCGATCAATTCCGCCATCTGGTATTGGCCGCTGGGTTTCAGGTCGGCCAAAACCGGTACTTTTTTACCGATACGGGTGAAATCATCCAGAGTCAACGGCACATCGCAGGCATGAGCCATGGCCAGCAGGTGCAGCACGGCGTTGGTGGAGCCGCCCAGGGCAATGGTGACGGTAATGGCGTTTTCAAACGCGGGCTTGGTCATGATGTCACGCGGCCGGATGCCTTGTGCCAGCATGTTCAGCACCGCTTCACCTGCGCGCTGGCAATCGGCTTTTTTGTCCGGCGACACCGCTGCCTGCGCGGAACTGCCGGGCAGACTCATACCCAACGCTTCAATGGCCGAGGCCATGGTGTTGGCGGTGTACATGCCGCCGCAGGAGCCGGCGCCGGGAATGGCCTTGCTTTCAATGGCGTTCAGTTCGGCGTCATCGATTTTGTCATTGGCGCGCTTGCCCACCGCCTCGAATACCGACACGATGTCCAGCTTTTGTTCTTTGTGACAGCCGGGCAAGATGGTGCCGCCGTAAACGAACACCGAAGGCCGGTTCAGCCGGGCCAGCGCAATCAGGCAGCCGGGCATGTTTTTATCGCAGCCGCCGATAGCCACCAGACCGTCAAAACCCTGGCAACCGGCCACGGTTTCGATGGAATCGGCGATCACTTCGCGTGACACCAGCGAGTATTTCATGCCTTCAGTACCCATGGAGATGCCGTCGGAAATGGTGATGGTGTTGAAAATCACCGCCTTGCCGCCATGACCATCAATGCCTTCGGCGGCATCCCTGGCCAGTTGGTCGATGTGCATGTTGCAGGGGGTGACCATGCTCCAGGTCGAGGCGACGCCGATTTGCGGTTTGTTGAAGTCGCCGTCCTTAAAGCCTACCGCGCGCAGCATGGCCCGGCTGGGCGCGCGCGCCATGCCATCAACCACCTGGCTGGAGAATGTTCGTGTATCGTTGGTTTTTGCCATGATAAGTTCCTGTTGCTGAAAGGCTTTGGCGTTAGCAACGCCTCGGGAAAAGGTTAAAAGGTGTTCCAGTCGCGTTGACGTCGGCCGACACGCAATTTAGGCAGGATAATGCCCAGTAATACGCCGCCTAGCGCCAGTAGACCGCCGTATAAAAACCAGTCCTGGCGGGCGCTGTCTTTTAGGGACATGTTGGCGCGCCTGAGTTGTTCCAGTTCGCGCTCGGCTTCTACCAGGCGTTCCTGGAATTGATCGCGCTGTTGTTGAATTTCCAGGGCATGTTCGGCGGTGTGCTTGATTTGTGCTAACTCCAGACTGAGGCGGTCGCGCTCTTCCTGGAGTGTTTTGGTGGTGGTGATATATTGCTCGCTGTCTTCGCCGCGCAGATTGCTGATTTCAGCTTTCAGTTCCTGGTTTTTTTCTTTTAAGGTGGCAATTTCGGACTGGGCGTTGTCCAGTTTTTTACGTGCGGGCAGTTGATCAATCAGATAGCGGGTCAGAAAATAACCTTCGACACCCGTTTCCGTGCGTACCCTGGAATAGCCGGAGGTAAGTTCTTCCAGCAGCGTCAAGGCGGTGCCGGAGGGCAGCATTTTCAGGATTTTGCTGCGATTGTCTTGCTGCGTTCTCAGCGTTAATTTCAGGTTGTCGGTGACGTAAACGGTTTTCGCGTGTAGTTTGGGCGCGAGCCAGACATTGAGCAGCAAAGTCAAGCTCAGTGCGATGAGGGATTTGCGCATGGTGTATTTGGAAAGTCGTCAGTGAGATGCGGTGAGTAAGTTTTCCAGCAGCGCCTTTTGCGCGTGCAATCGATTTTCTGCTTCTATAAAGATCACGCTTTGCGGGCCGTCAATGACCTCCGCGCTCACTTCTTCATTGCGATGCGCGGGCAGGCAGTGCATGAACAGCGCATCAGCACGGGCTTTGGCCATCACCGCCGGGGTGACTTGATAGTTGGCAAAGGCCTGGATGCGGGCGGCTTGTTCTTGTTCATGGCCCATGCTGGCCCAGACATCGGTAACCACCAGGTCGGCGTGTTCAGCCGCCTGTGCGGGGTGTTCGCAAAAGGTCAGCGCAGCCTGGGTATTTTGCACCAGATGCGGGTCAGGGGCATAGCCTTCCGGGCAGGCGATACGTAGATGAAAGCCAAATTGTGCGGCGGCGTTGATATAGGAGTGGCACATATTGTTGCCATCACCGATCCAGGCGACGGTTTTGCCGGCAATGTCTCCGCGTAACTCGAAATAGGTTTGC
The DNA here is from genome assembly GCA_032251045.1 of Methylococcales bacterium. Taxonomy (GTDB): domain Bacteria; phylum Pseudomonadota; class Gammaproteobacteria; order Methylococcales; family Methylomonadaceae; genus JAVVEW01. Next base: position 1,071 of record JAVVEW010000046.1, on the reverse strand, counting down.
ATGTCAGCCAGTAGTTGGCAAGGATGCAGAAAGTCAGTCAGGCCGTTGATGACCGGGACGCTGGCGTGTTGGGCGAACGTGGTTACCGTATCATGGCTGTGAGTGCGCAGCATGATGCCGTCAACCATGCTGCTGATCACCCGGGCACTGTCCGGTAAAGGTTCGCCGCGGCCTAATTGTGTGTCACGCGGTGATAAAAACAGCGCATGGCCGCCCAGTTGTGCCATGCCGGCTTCAAAAGAAATGCGGGTGCGGGTCGAGGATTTTTCGAAAATCATCGCCAGCACTTTGCCGTGTAGCGGGCGGTGGGCGGGAACACGCTCCCGTTTGAGCTGTTGGGCGCGATCAATCAGGGCGCGCAGATGCTCGGGCGTGAAGTCGTTGAGACTGATGAAATGTCTGGGTGTATTCATGAGGCTTTAATCAAGTTCGCTACAGTGGTGGCGATTTGGTGGCAGTGTTCGGCATTGATGACCAAAGGAGGCAATAGCCGGATGATCGAATCCTGGGTCACGTTGATCAGCAGGCTTTGCGTCAGGCCCTGTGCAACTAATTCGCTACAAGTATGGTTCAGTTCGATGCCGAGCATCAGGCCTAAATGACGAATGTCTTTGACGCTGCTGTGATGTTGCAGTTGTGTTTGCAACGCCGTGGCAAGCATTTGCCCCATGATGGCGGCTTGATCGATGAGGGCTTGTTCCGTCAAGGTATCGAGCACGGCCAAGGCGGCGCGACAGGCCAGCGGATTGCCTCCGAAGGTGGAGCCATGGCTGCCGGCGGTTAAGGTCTGCGCGGCCTTGCCTTGTGCAAGACAGGCGCCAATGGGAACGCCATTGCCTAAAGCTTTGGCCAGTGTAACCACGTCGGGCACTAAGGCGTGATGCTGGTAGGCCATGAATTTTCCGGTGCGGCCCACGCCGGTTTGTACTTCATCAAGCATCAGCAGGATGTCATGGCGGTCACACCGGGCGCGCAAGCCGGGCAGGTAGTCGGAGTCAGGAATGTTCACGCCGCCTTCGCCTTGTACCGGCTCGACCAGGATGGCGACAATATCCGGATGTTCAGCAAGGG
>JAVVEW010000045.1:0-19034 GCA_032251045.1 Methylococcales bacterium | reverse complement strand
GTTTGAAGGCAATTATGCCGATTATGAAGCCGACCGGCACAAACGCCTGGGTACCGATGCCGATCAACCGCACCGGCTGCGTTACAAAAAACTGAGCTGACCCAACGCTTCCGGGTGAGCAACATCAATCAACCCATTTGGAATTTAGCGCTGGCTTTTGATGTCGTAAGGTTGAATCCTGAAAACCCGATGCCAAGAGGCGGTTATGCAATTCATATCCCTGATCCTGCTGGCGGCAAGCCTTGCCGCCTGCTCCCACATTCCAGAGCCAATACGCACCGCGCCGGTGCTTGATATCAGCCTGGCCGCCGCCCGGAAAAATCCCGAGTTTTACCGCGATAAAGCGGTGCGCTGGGGCGGCACCTTGCTGTCAGTCTCCAACCTGGAACATAGTAGTCAATTACAGATTTTGGGTTACCCCTTGCGCAGCAATGGCCGGCCAGACCAGGCAGCGCAAACCCAGGGTCGTTTTCTGGCGACCACCGAACAATTTATCGATCCGGAAGCTTACAAAAGCGGCACTGAAATCACCCTGTCCGGGCAACTGACCGGCTCGGAAACGCTAATCGTCGGCAAAACGCAAATAACCGTTCCGGTAGTGAGCGCCAGTTACATTTATCCTTGGCCGCAATATGATGATCGCTACAATCGTTACGGGCAGGGTTATTATTGTCCTTATCCTTCCTATCGATATGGCTATGGCTACCACGGTCGCCATTATGGGCCATTTTATGGTTATGGCGTAGGTTTTCGTGGTGGTTATATTTATTGACGGCGTTAAGCGTGTTGTTTATCGAAGCTGAAGCGCTTGGTACCTTCAGGCAGGCGGTCAAATAACGCATGTTTGCGCAGGGCGAAGGCTTCTGGATAATAGATACCGCCGAAATAAAGCCCGTGTGGTGGCGCGGTGACGCCTGCCTGAGTTCTGTCTTTTAACGCTAATACCTGTTTCAGCCAGTGTTCGGATTTCTCGCCCGAGCCTACCGCAATCAGACTGCCGGCGATATTGCGCACCATATGATGAACAAACGCATTGGCGCAAATATCCATCAGTACTTGCTCACCGTTTCGGTAGACATCAATAAAATACACAATCCGCTTTGGACTTTTTGATTGACAACCGGCGGCGCGAAATGAGGTGAAATCATGGTCGCCGACCAAGGCCTGGGCGGCGCGGTGCATGGCGTCGGCACACAATGGCTGATAGCACCAGGTGGTCAGTTGCGGACTCAGGGCTGAGCGTACCGGGCGGTTGTGGATGATGTAACGATAAAAGCGGGCGATAGCGCTTCTTTGGGCATGAAACGACTCGGCAACCGGTTGCGCCCACAAAATACGAATGCTGGTCGGTAAGTTAACATTGCCCCCCATCACCCAACTATGGTCGAGGCGTTGGGCATGGGTATCAAAATGTACGACCTGGGCGTAAGCATGTACGCCTGCATCTGTGCGCCCGGCGGCGACCACGGTAATCGGATGATGGGCGATTTTGGTCAACGCCGCTTCAACCTCGCTTTGCACGGAGCGCTTTGTTGCCTGTGTCTGCCAGCCGCAATACTCTGCTCCGTTGTATTCCAACCCCAGCGCTATTCTCATATGATGTTCATGTTGCGTGAAATTCAGTTTTGCATGGGCTCTGCTGGCCGTCTTTTGATAAGGCCGCGCTGTTGACGGGGAAATTAGCCATGAATCCACACCCAGGTACCTTGCGGCGTGTGTGTGAACAACTCAAGCAGCGCTTGATTGCGCATGCGAATACAGCCGTGTGAGCTGGGCGCGGCGCGGAACACTTCTTCAGGGCAGCCATGAATATAAATGTAACGCCAGGCGGTATCCACGACACCATAGCGATTCACGCCTGGTTCCAGCCCGGACAGCCACAGAATCCGGGTCAGAATCCAATCCCGTTCAGGATATTGCCGGCCAAGCTCCGGGCTGTAGATTTCGCCGGTAGGCCGGCGCCCTCGAAACACGCTGTACAAGGGCTGGCCAGCGCCGATTTTGGCGCGAATCTTATGCCAGCCACGCGGCGTACAGCCGCTGCCCATGGTTTCGCCCAGGCCGTTTTTGGCCGTCGCAACCGGATAACAGGCCAAAATCTGCGCATCTTGCCGCACGGTCATCTGTTGCTGTGCCGCGTCAATCTCCAGCCACAGGGCATTGCCGAGTTGCTCAAGGAAGGTCGGATCTGAAGCCGTTGTTCTCATCGTTTTGGCAAGCACTCAGAATATTTTCTAGCGGCGCGTAAATAAAGCCATTGATTCGACATGGGCGGTATGTGGAAACATGTTCATAATGCCCGCTTTGACCAGCTTGTAACCGAGTTCATGCACCAAAATTCCGGCATCACGCGCCAATGTCGCTGGATTGCAGGACACATAGACAACCCGGCGGGGCTGCCAGGTTTTTAACCAGGGCAAAACCTCACTGGCTCCGGCTCTGGAAGGGTCGAGCAAAACTTTATCATAGCGACGCTGAGCCCAAGGCTGGTCGTCCAGATTGCGGCTTAAATCGGCAACATGAAAGGTGGCATTGTCCAGATCGTTGGCGATGGCATTGGCGCGGGCTTGATCTACCAAGGGCGTATCACCTTCCACACCGACCACATGGCCCGCATGACGGGCCAGCGGTAAAGTGAAGTTACCCAGGCCACAAAACAAATCCAGCACGGTATCGCTGGTTTCCAATTGCAACGCGGCCAAGGCCTGGTCAATCATGGCGCGATTGATATCGGCGTTAACCTGCGTGAACATCGCTGGTTTGTAGTGCAGGGTCAGATCATAGGCCGGCAAATGATAGGACGGTAGTGGTGGCGTTTCGCCCGGCAGGGCATGGATACTGGCCGGCCCTTTAGGTTGCAGATAAAAGGTCATGCCATGTTCGCGGGAAAACGCGCTTAACAATTGGCAATCTTCGTCCGTGGGCGGACTTAACACCCGTATGGCCAGTACCGTTTCAGTATCGCCAATGGCCACTTCCAGTTGCGGAATTTTCGCCTTGATGGACAGCTGTCCGAATAGCTCCGACAACGCCATGAGCTTGCCGCCCACTCGCGCATCCAGCACTTCGCATGTGCTCATATCCGCCAGATAGGATTGTCCGCGCTCGCGAAAACCCACCAAAACCCGGCCTTTGGCCGGAACGTATTTCACGCCCAGCCGGGCTTTGCGTCGGTATCCCCAGTGCGGGCCATCCAGAGGCGGCCACAAGGGCGGTGGTTCCAGCTTGCCTAAGCGCACGAATTGCTCATTAAGCATGTTCTGATGATGGTGGATTTGCGCCGGCATGGCCAAATGCTGCAAACTGCAACCGCCGCACAGTGGATAATGCGCGCACTTAGGCGCTACTCTGTCTGCTGCGGGCGTTAACACCTCGGTCACCCGGCCTTCGGCATAATCGCGTTTGTTCAAGGTGTAGACGAATTTCACTGTCTCGCCAGCCAGTCCTTGGTCGATAAATACCGCCTTGCCATCGATATGGGTGACGCCACGGCCATCGTGACTTAATGAGGTCAGCGCGACCGGTCCGGGCGAGGGTGGAAGTGGTTTTTTGCGATAACGTCTGGCCATTATTTCTGCCGCCACGCGCCGCCTTGTTGATACCACCAGCCGGCTTGTGCATGACTGCGCCAGCGTTCGGCGAACGTTTGCTGGATTTTGCCGACCCATTCAGGATGTCCATTGGCTCGGGCGATGGCTTGGTACAAACGCTGACGGTCGTTGTTTTCGGCGTTAACCTGCTGATTGACCTGAGCGCGTTGTGGCAGGGGCACGGCTTGCGGCGCACGCACGGTCAACAGGCCGTCCTCGCGAATGCCGATCGCGCCGGAACGGTAAAATGGCAACAGTACATTGAAGCGCTGGCGCATTTGCCCGGTCAGTTGCCGGATTTCCGGTGAATCGATGTTCAGATTGGCTTGTTGTGCCTGTGCGGCTGGAATAACTACGTCCAGCGCCGCCACCAGCCATGCTTGTATTTTGATTGACCAATCATGCAATCGCGCCGAAGGCTCAGGTGTTGCCGGCTGTTGCGGCAAGGACTGAATATCCTCGATGATTTGATCGGCGGCCTTTTCCGCTGCCGCTGCTGGAAAATAAATGTTGATGGTGACACACGCGGTGAGTAACACGCTGCTTGCCAAAGTTAATAATCGCATAAACGTTCCTGAAAATAGCCGGTCTGAAAATACCCATTGCCGTGCATAACCGCTGTCACGGCTTAAAGTGTCTGATGAGGTTTGGCCAAAGTTGCCAGCAAGCAACTGGTACGGTGTTTGGCTGCATGGCGTCTTTCGAGCAGCCGCCGATTAAGCAGCCGGGGTTAGAGGTGCATTAAGGCAATAAGTTTACCGTACCCACTCTGTTTTGCGGTAACGATTGACCGTAACCATGCGCAATGTCTGTCAGCCAAGTACCAGCGTCAGTTGGCGTTGATGGTCATGTTAACGCTACTCAACGGTGATACGAGCAAATTTACGCTTGCCGACTTGCAGCACCACACAGGTTCCCGGCCCCAGCTCCAGTTTCGGATCACTGACTTTTTCCTGGTCGAGCTTGACCGCGCCTTGCTTGATCATGCGCATGGATTCCGATGTACTGGCGGTGAGTCTGGCATCTTTGAGCAAATTGGCGATGGGGTAGGCTGTGGATTCGGGCGGTAAGGCCAGTTTGACTTCGGGTAGATCATCGGGTAGCGCGCCGCGTTGAAAACGTGCTTCAAAACTAGCCAGGGCCTGTTGTGCCGCTTCAGCACCGTGGAAACGCTCGACTATTTCCAGCGCCAGGGCAACTTTGCAGTCACGCGGATTTTTGCCTTGCACGCATTGATTTTTCCAGGCTTCGATTTCAGCATTGCCCCGGAAACTGAGCAATTCGAAATAGCGCCACATCAAATCATCGGAAATCGACATGACTTTGCCGAACATGTCGTCCGGCGAATCAGCCACACCGATGTAATTGTTCAGCGATTTGGACATTTTTTGTACGCCGTCCAGGCCTTCCAGAATCGGCATGGTCATCACTACCTGCGGTTTCTGGCCGTAGACTTCCTGAAGTTGACGACCAACCAGCAAGTTGAATTTTTGATCGGTGCCGCCCAATTCAACATCGGCTTTCAGGGCCACCGAGTCGTAACCTTGAATCAACGGATAAAGAAACTCATGAATGGCAATCGGCTGGCCGTTCTTATAGCGTTTGCTGAAGTCGTCACGCTCCAGCATCCGGGCGACGGTGTGTTTGGCGGCCAGTTGAATCAGCTCGGTCGGAGACAGGCGATTCAGCCAGGTCGAGTTAAACACGATTTGGGTGCGTTCGGGATCGAGAATCTTGAACACTTGTTCCTGGTAGGTTTTGGCGTTTTCCTGAACCTGCTCTGGAGTCAAGGGTTTGCGGGTGACGTTTTTGCCGGTCGGGTCGCCGATCATGCCGGTGAAGTCACCGATCAGAAACAGGATTTCATGACCTTGCTGCTGGAATTGGCGCAATTTGTTGATGAGAACAGTGTGTCCCAGATGCAAATCCGGCGCAGTGGGGTCAAAGCCGGCTTTGATGCGTAGTGGCCGGTTTTCTTTGAGTTTATGTTCCAGGTCTTCACGCAGTAACAGTTCTTCAGCGCCTCGCAACAGTTCGGTCAGTTCGTGCACGTTTGCTCCTTACAGATTTTTTAAGAGAGTGTTAAGTTAAAGCTTTTATAGTCTTAAGCTATTATGATCTATTTTTAACGGGCATTCGAAACGACTTCACGCATGTTACCCTGAACGAAGTCTATGCCTGGTCTGGGTTTTATAGTCAATATCCGTCGTTTCATGGTTGGGGAATATATGCCCTAGTCGTCTGAAATTTTCGTCTTGCTTATCTTCAGTTGCTAATCATCCATGATCCATAAACCTCTGAAAACAGTTTCTCTTGGCTTTGGCGCGGCGATGGTCACCTCAGTCAGTTTCGCCTTGATTCAGCCTCAACTTGGTGAACCGCCCGCCGGGTTAACCCAAGCGGTCGAGCGTAACCTTACCGAAATATCGCAAGATCTAGTGTCTCAGTCACGGTTGGCTGTGGAGCGAGTGATCGATCACGAAATTCAGCCAGGTCAGACCTTGTCGGAGATTTTCCAGTTGTACAGCCTTAACCTCAAGGATTTAGGGCAACTGCTGAACACGCCCGAGGCTAAGGCTTTTCATCGAATAAAAGCGGGCAAACGGTTACAGTTTACCATTGCTGAATCGGGTGTGCTGCGTGAGCTGAGTTACCTGAAAAACGCGTTGGAAAAACTGGTGGCGGTGCGTGACCAACAAGGCTTTACCTGTCAGTGGCAACGCGCGCTCATAACCATGACACCAGTCACCGCAAAGGCCGTTATTCATCATTCTTTGTTTGCCGATGGTCAACAAGCCGGTATTCCGAGGCGCGTATTGGCGCAGTTGGCCGATATTTTTGCCTATGACATCGATTTTGCCCATGAGCTGCAACCAGGGGATGCGTTTAAGCTGGTCTATGAGCAAGGGCAGGCCGATGGACATGATGTCTACCCAGGGCGTATTCTGGCGGCGGAATTCAAAGCTCAGGGTAAAACCTATCAGGCCGTATATTTTGCCGACAAAAGCGGTCAGGGCGCTTACTATCGTCCCGATGGTCGTAGCTTGAGAACAGCGTTTTTGCGCTCACCTGTGGAATTTGCCCGCATCAGTTCACATTTCAACTTGCATCGCAAGCATCCGGTTCTCAATAAAATCCGTGCGCATAAAGGCGTAGATTACGCCGCGCCAACCGGCACGCCGATTAAAACTACGGCAGAAGGTAAAATTGCCTTTCAAGGCTGGAAAGGTGGTTATGGTCGCTGTGTCATCGTGCAACATGGCGAGCATTACAGCACTTTATACGGCCATTTATCCCGCTTTCAGCGCAATCTGCATGTAGGTAAAGCGGTCAAGCAAGGCCAGGTTATCGGTTATATCGGGCAATCAGGCCTGGCGACTGGCCCGCATCTGCATTACGAATTCCGTGTGGATGGCGTGCATAAAAATCCACTGACCGTGGCGTTACCTAATGCGCCTGCGATTACCCGGTCTCAATGGGCGAGTTTTCAGCAGCAAGCACAGTCGCAGCTGCAACAGCTTGAAGCGGTTCAGATCGCACAAAACTAGCCTGTGTCAGAGTATTACATTGGCTTAATGTCCGGCACCAGTCTCGATGGTATTGACGCTGCTTTGGTCGATTTTTCCGAACCGCCGGGCCGCTTGAAGGCTTTTGTTTACCAACCGTTCAATGCCGCATTCAAAGCCCGGCTGAAAGCGGTGGTCAGCGCCCAGGCAGCAGTTGATTTGCAGGAGCTAGGCCGTCTCGACACCTTGCTGGGCGCGCAATTCGCCGCCACCGTGCAGGCTTTGTTGAGCCAGGCCGGCGTTGACAAAGGCCAGGTTAACGCCATCGGCAGTCATGGGTTGACGTTATATCACCACCCGGATGCCGATTGTTCTTTTTGCCTGCAAATGGGCGACCCGAATCGTATTGTCGAGCATTGCGGTATTACCACGGTGGCTGATTTTCGCCGCCGTGATTTAGCTGCAGGTGGTCAAGGTGCGCCCTTGGTGCCGGCTTTTCACCAGGCAATCTGGGGTGGTGCCGGCGAAACGCGTGCCATTGTCAACATTGGCGGTATTGCCAATATCACGGTCTTGCCAAATGACGCGGCAACGGCGGTGCTGGGCTTTGATAGCGGCCCCGGCAATGGTTTACTGGATGCCTGGATCGAAGAGCTGCTTGATGAGGCTTATGATCGCGATGGTCAATGGGCGGCTACCGGTCAGGTCTTGCCAGAGGTGCTGGCTGTTTTGCTGGACGATGCTTATTTTGCCAAACCCATGCCGAAAAGCACGGGCAAGGAATATTTCAATCTGGACTGGTTGCAGGGTAAAGTCGCTATCAACAACTATCGGCCGGCCGACATTCAAGCCACCTTGTTGGCGTTGACCGTGGAATCGCTAAGCATGGCGCTGGCCGCTAGTCCCAATCCCCCGGATCGCGTGATTGTTTGCGGCGGTGGGGCTTTCAATCAATGGCTGATGCGCAAGCTCAGTCAGCGGCTGGCGCCGCTAACCGTCGTCAGCAGCACCGCTTATGGTATCGACCCGGATTGTGTCGAAGCCATGGCGTTTGCCTGGCTGGCCCGGCAAACCTTACAGGCGAGGCCAGGCAACCTGCCATCGGTGACGGGCGCGGCGCATCCGGTCGTGCTGGGAGGTATCTACCCTATTTAAGCGGCAAAACAATTCAAATTAAAGGGCAGGGCGGTACAGGCCCTAAGCCAAGGTTAATTTCAACAGCAACGCTCAGGAGATGTTATGCGTATCAGTGTAGGTTTAGGGGTTGTCAGCCTGGCATTCAGTTGGCAAGTGGCCTTGGCACAAGCTGACGAGGTCGGTTTGAGCGATGTGCTTAACGGCGAGCACCGCAGTGCCGCCAATCAAGCGCGTGACGCTTTCCGTCATCCCGCCAAAACCCTGACCTTTTTTGACGTTCAACCGACACATGCCGTGGTTGAAATCTGGCCTGGGAAAGGTTGGTACACCGAAATTCTCGCGCCATGGTTGCGTGATCGTGGTCAATTGTATGCTGCGCATTTTGATCCCGAGTCTCATGTAGCATTTTTCCAGCAAGGGCGAGCCAAATTTGATGCCAAGCTTGCCGCCCAGCCAGCGTTATATAACCAGGTTATCGTAACAACGCTAGGGCCACCGAAAGCTGTGGCCATCGCGCCGGAAGGTGGTGTGGATCGGGTGTTAACCTTTCGCAATGTGCATAACTGGCTGAAATCGGGGACTGCGACACAGGTTTTTGCAGCGATGTTCAAGGCTTTGAAGCCAGGCGGTATTTTGGGTGTGGTTGAACATCGGGCGGCACCCGATACCTCGCTGGCGGTGCAAATTGAAACCGGTTATGTCACCGAGCGTCAAGTTAAGGAATTGGCGCAGCAAGCCGGTTTTCGATATGTTGCCGCCAGTGAAATCAATGCCAACCCTAAAGATAGCAAAGACTATCCCGCTGGAGTCTGGACGTTGCCGCCGACATTGCGTCTTAAGGCGCAAGATCGAGCGCGTTACCAGGCCATTGGCGAAAGCGACCGGATGACATTGAAGTTTGCTAAGCCGTGACGGTCTGTTTGTCAAGCCTGTGTTGTTGCAGGAATTGGCCTTAAATAACTGTGTTATTTGATTTACTTTCTTGTAGGCTACAGCAAATAAATGTTTTTATTCAGAAAATAGACGGAGATTAAATACGCGTCTGCCGTATATCGTGCGGCAATATGCCGCATTCTCTTTTATGAATGAAGTGCCTAAACTGACCTCTGGTGGTTGTTTTAGCGGTTGTTATTCGGGAGGCGTGATCATGAACGTAATTTCTGCGGTAGTTGAATCGGATTCTTTATGGCAAGGTATTTGGCATGATGACCTGGTCAAACGCACCGTTTTTCACGAGGCGGGCCATGCTGTGGCCATCATTCTAGGCAATCGCAGCAAGGATTTGCCGCCAGTTTTTTTTCAAATTCATTTAGGTTGTTTTGCAAAAAAAACTGAACAGGCCACGATGGCGCGGTCAGGGCACAAAAATCTCGCCACCGTACAGGGCGGACATCTGTTAGACAATCTTCCGGTTACCGTTCTTGAATGCAGTGGCTATTATTCACCGCAAGAGAAAAATGCCTATCAGGCAGCGGTTGAGGCGGATGTGTTCAATCTATTGGTTGGCCCTTTAGCAGAAGCTCGCTACATAGCCGAACGGGATGGCGAGGTTTTTTGCCATGATTTACTGCCGTTGACGATTCTGGCGCGTCACTACGGCGGGGAAATTGATATCAACCAGTGCATGGCCTATCTGGATGGTTTAATAGCCGACCCTGGTCTAAAGACACAAAAATTACAGGAAATTTATCGACAAGCCTGTGAGTTCGTAAAAAACTCCTGGAATTGGCGCATCATTGAGCATCTGGTCAAACACCTCTTAGAAGCGCAGCCAGAGAGCATCGATTGCGAGCATTTATTGTTACTCATCGAACAATACCGCGCCTCGCGACCACTGCGAGCTGCCTGATTCATTCCCCGGTCGGAAATGTGTTTTTAAGGCATGTGGTTAGGTAAAACACCCAGCGCCCTGGCGATATTGGCCAATTCTGCGGTGCTGCTGACTTGTAATTTGCGGCGCACACAGGTGCCATAATTGGCAACGGTTTTGTAGCTTACGCACAATTCCTCGGCGATTCTTGCCACCGACAGTCCTTTGGCCAATCGACAAAAAACCTCAAACTCCCGGGTATTAAAGCCATCAATCACAGCTTTCAGGCCGGTAGCTTCCTCACCACCAGGCAGTTCCGGCCAGTGCGATTTGCCTTGCGCCAGCGCTCTGACGGCGGCCAGCATCCGTTCCGGGTTGGCGGCTTTGCTGATAAAGCCACTGGCGCCTATCAAGTGCGCTTGTTGTTGATAAACGACCTCATCATGCACGCTTAGCACTAGAATCTGCAAGTCCTGGTAGCGCAGTCTAGCCCGGCGCAGCGTCTCCAGGCCGCCGATGCCAGGCATGGATAAATCCAGAATCATAACGTCGGCGCGCTGTTGGCAAAGTCGTGCCAGCGCCTGTTCGCCGCGCTCAGCCTCGGCCACGACGGTCATATCCGGTTGGCTATCCAGTAGCATACGCAATCCTGAACGAACAATGGCATGGTCATCGACCAACAGTAATCGGATGGATTTTGTCATAGGCAAGGCATTGTCCTGGTATCGGTGGTGGGTGGCATGGCGCGCCACGCGCCTGTTTAATCGCTGACGGGCGTGATTGAATGCAGCGTCTGTCGCCAGTGTGCAGGGCCCATTTGATGAATCGACTGGCCACCGCTATCCACGGCCACGGTGACCGGCATGTTCTCCACCGTGAACCGGTAAATCGCTTCCATGCCTAAATCTTCGAACGCCACCAGTTCCGCCTTTCGAATCGCCTTGGCCACCAGGTAAGCCGCGCCGCCGACCGCGATCAGATAAACCGCACGGTGTTTTTTAATCGCTTCAATGGCTTTTGGCCCGCGTTCGGCCTTGCCGATCATGCCTAATAGCCCGGTTTTGGCGAGCAAGGGTTCGGTGAATTTATCCATCCGGGTCGCGGTGGTCGGGCCGGCAGGGCCGACCACTTCATCGCCAACCGGATCGACCGGGCCGACGTAATAGATAAGCTTGTTGGTGAAATCGACGCCTTCGGGGAGTTTTTCGCCCCGGTCTAACAGCTCGATCAAGCGTTTATGGGCGGCATCGCGCCCGGTCAGCAAATCACCGGACAGCAGCAGCGTCTGGCCGGGCCGCCACTGCTGAATCTGCTCGTGAGTCAAGTGGTTCAAATCTACCGACAAGGCGTCGCCAGCGGTATCGCTGTCAAGCTCAGGCCACAAAGATAAATCGGGCGGGGTGAATTCCGCAGGACCCGAACCATCGAGCTGAAAATGCACATGCCGGGTGGCGGCGCAGTTGGGGATAATGGCCACCGGTTTGTTGGCGGCATGGGTGGGATAGTCCTTGACTTTGACATCCAGCACCGTAGTCAGCCCGCCCAAACCCTGCGCGCCAATACCCAAGTCATTGACCCGTTGGTAAAGCTCAAGGCGCAACTGTTCGGCGGTGGTTTGTGCGCCACGCGCTATCAACTGATCGATGTCGATCGACTCCATGCACGCTTCCTTGGCCAGAAGCATGGCTTTTTCGGCGGTGCCGCCGATACCGATACCTAAAATACCCGGCGGACACCAGCCCGCGCCCAGCGTCGGCACCGTGTTCAGTACCCATTCGACAATGTCATCGGACGGGTTGAGCATGCCCAGTCGGGCCTTGGCTTCCGAGCCGCCGCCTTTAGCGGCGATGTTAACCGTGACTTGGTCGCCGGGCACCAACTGGGTGTGAATCACTGCCGGGGTGTTGTCACCGGTGTTTTGCCGTTGACCGGCCGGGTCGGCGACGATGGAAGCGCGCAATATATTGTCCGGGTCGGTGTAGGCTCGGCGCACGCCTTCGTTGACCATATCTTCCAGGCTCATATCGGCTTGCCAGCGCACGGCCATGCCCACCTCAATGAACACGGTGACAATGCCGGTGTCCTGGCAAATCGGCCGTTTGCCCAGGGCGCATAATCTGGAATTGACCAGCATTTGCCGGATGGCGTCTTTGGCGCTGGGGTTTTGCTCGCGCTGGTAGGCGCGGGTCAGCGCGGTGATGAAATCAGCCGGGTGGTAGTAGGAGATAAACTGCAAGGCGCGGTGGATGCTGTCGATAACATCGGTTTCTTGAATGGTGGTCATGGCGAGTCTCTGCTGAGGTGGTTTTAGTCAAGATAAGCCTGCGTTGGCGAATTGGGCAAGGGTGACAGTTCGCTGATCGGCCAGCGTGGTCGGGCAAAAATACCTGAGGGTTGGCGTTGACCCGAAGCCAGGCGTTGATAGCCGGCATAGGCGATCATGGCGCCATTGTCAGTACAAAATTCCAGGCGCGGGAAATGCAGACTGACACCTGCGCGCTGTGTCAGATTAGTCAATTTGTCACGAATACACCGGTTGGCGCTGACGCCACCGGCGACAACCAGCGTTTTGAGGCCCGTTTGTTTAAGCGCACGGCGGCATTTCAGCGCCAAAGTGTCGGCGACGGCTTCTTGAAACGATCGGGCGATAAATGCCCGCCGCGCATCGGTTAAGGGGGCCTGATTGAGATAGTTCAGAGTATAGGTCTTCAGGCCGCTGAAGCTAAAATCTAATCCGGGACGGTCGGTCATCGGTCTTGGAAAACCTGAATCGAACGCCGTGCCGCTATCGGCCAGTTGCGCCAGTTTAGGGCCTCCGGGATAGCTTAAGCCCAGTAGTTTGGCGGTTTTATCGAAGGCTTCGCCGGCCGCATCATCGACCGACTCGCCCAGCAATTGGTAATGACCTATGCCTTGAACGGCAATCAGCTGAGTATGGCCGCCGGAAATCAACAGCGCCAGAAAAGGAAAGTGTGGCGGGTTCGGTTCCAGCATCGGCGCCAGTAAATGGCCTTCCATGTGATGCACGCCCAGCACCGGAATGTTCAATGCCCACGCCATAGCGACTGCTTGTGACGCGCCAACCAGTAGCGCACCCATCAAGCCGGGGCCTGCGGTATAGGCAATGCCATCCAGGTCACGTTGCTGTATGTCCGCATCGGTCAGACAGGCCTCGATCAGCGGTGTCAGCCGGCGCAAATGATCGCGGGAGGCAAGCTCTGGAACCACGCCGCCGTATTCGCGATGTACATGATTCTGGCTATGTAGAAGGTGACTGAGCAGGCCGCGCTGCGCGTGATAAATAGCCACGCCAGTGTCGTCGCAAGAGGTTTCTATACCTAAAATATACATGAAGGGCTTTATTTTTAATTGAATATGGCTTTATAATGAAAAATTATTTTCCCACTGCGGCGGGTGCTACGTGCTCGTCTTCATCCACTTAAGAACGTAAGTCAGATTAACAGAGAATTTAACGAATGCCTTCAGTCAAAGTCAAAGAAAACGAACCATTTGATATTGCAATTCGCCGCTTTAAGCGTGCTTGCGAACGTGCCGGTGTCCTGGCCGAGGTTCGCCGCCGCGAGTTTTACGAAAAGCCCACTACTGAGCGTAAGCGTAAGGGTGCGGCCGCTGTTAAACGCCACCTGAAAAAACTGGCCCGCGAACGTTATGCGCTGAAAAATCTGCGCCGCGGTCGTCCACAACTGTGAATGCCTTGAAATAATGACCGAAGCTTCGCCTGCAGCAGGTAAACAAAGCCCGCATCAGACCGCCACTGAGCTAACATTGTACGAAGCGATTAGTCTGGCCATGAAAGAGGCTATGAAGGCGCGTGATAAAGCGCGCTTGGCAGTCATTCGGCTGATGCTTGCAGCACTCAAGCAAAAGCAAATCGATGAGAAAATCGAACTTGCCGATGCAGTAGTGCTGAGTGTGCTGGATAAAATGGTCAAGCAACGACGTGAATCCTGTCGCCAGTACCAGGCTGCCGGGCGTGAAGATTTGGCGGCTCAGGAAAACGCGGAAATTGAGGTCATCAAGACCTTTTTGCCTCAGCCCTTAAGCGATGCTGAAATCGACCAGGCAATCGAAGCCGCAATAGCCAGTAGCGGCGCAAGCTCTATGCAGGATATGGGTAAGGTGATGGCGCTGTTGCGTGAGCCTATGCAGGGACGGGCCGATATGGCAGTGATCAGCGCAAAAATCAAGACACGGTTAGGCTCGTAAGCCGGGTGTCTGGCTTTATACCCAAGGATTTTATCGATGATTTGCTGAATCGGGTCGACCTGGTTGATCTGGTTCGGCGTTTTGTGCCCCTCAAAAAGCAGGGCGCGAGTTTTGTGGCTCGCTGCCCGTTCCACGACGAAAAAACACCCAGCTTTAACGTCAATCCCAGCAAGCAGCTATATTATTGTTTTGGCTGTGGTGCCAGCGGCAATGCCATTTCTTTTTTAATCCATTATCAACATCTGGATTTTGTTGAGGCGGTTGAAGATTTAGCCGGCTCGATAGGTTTGGTTGTGCCGAAAGAGGCCGGTGGCAAGGCTGCGCAAAGCGACCAGTTGACGCCTTTGTACGCGCTGATGGCAGAGGTTGCGGCGTTTTATCGTCAGTGTCTGACCCGCCCTGAAGGGGCCGGTGCACGCGCTTATCTTGAGCGTCGTGGTCTGGGCGCGGAGGTGGCGGCGGAGTTTGAGCTAGGTTATGCGCCTGAAGCGTGGCAGACGCTGTTGGAACGCTTTGACCGTGCCCTGTTGGCAAAGGCGGGCTTGATTGTTGAGCGCGACGATCATAAGGCTTATGACCGGTTCCGGAATCGGCTGATTTTTCCTATTCGGGATAAGCGCGGTCGAGTTATCGCCTTGGGAGGGCGAGTATTGGATGATGCTCTGCCTAAATACTTGAATTCTCCAGAAACGCCGATATTTTCTAAAAGCCGGGAGGTTTATGGGTTGTTTGAGGCGTTGAAGCGCGTGTCCCGGCCTGAACAGCTACTGGTGGTGGAAGGGTATGTCGATGTGATCGCGCTGGCGGGTGCCGGTGTCAACTGCGTGGTGGCGACTCTGGGTACCGCGATAACGCCGCAACATATCCAGCATCTGTTTCGGCAATGTCATGGGTTGGTTTTTTGTTTTGATGGTGATGCAGCCGGGCAAAAAGCGGCTGTTCGCGCCATGACAACCAGTATGCCACTGTTGCAGGCCGGGCGTGAAGTGAAGTTTTTAACCTTACCGGAAGGGCAGGATCCGGATGATTATGTTCGGAGTGATGGTGTGGAGGCGTTTCAAGCGAGGCTGGCAGCCGCCTTGCCATTGTCAGACTTTTTTTTTCAGACGCTGACCGATGGTGCGGAACCGGGAAGCGTCAGTGTCGAGCAACGCGCCCGATGGAGCGCGGATGGCGGCAAATTGCTCGGTCAACTGCCGGTCAGCGCTTTCCGGGCGTTAATGTTTCAACGCTTGACCGCGTTATGTGGCGTCAGCGATGCGGCGCGGCACATCAGTAGCCAAGCTTCCGGTCGCGCTCGCCAGGCTGAGGCGCAGGGGGGCAAGCGTTCTGCAGCACGTCTGGTCATTGCATTATTATTGCGCGACCCGGCGCTGGCCGAGCAAATCAGAGCGCATACCGACTGGCAACAATGGCATTTCCCCGGAGCCGCGCTGTTGCAACAGGTGATGGCGGAAATTACCACCTACCGGATATCATCGGCAGCGCAGTTACTGGAGCATTTTCGTGATAGCGAACATTGGCCGACCATTCAAAAGCTGATGGCAATACCCTTGACGATTCCTGAGGAAGGGATGGCCGCTGAATTTTCCGATGCGCTCAGCCGCCTGTCGGAATCCTCGCGCAAGCAGGCGGTCGAACTGTTGCTGGAGCAGGCCAGGCAACGGTCGTTGACGGAATCTGAGCGGCTACGACTCAAAGAATTGCTGGCGTCTTCGCGTCAGTAACCTATTCTTAATATAGAGAACGGCGCGCTATGTTGCGCGTTTTTTATCAATTCGGCGGAAAGACTGATCATGAATGAAGAACAACAGCAATCGCAGCTTAAACAACTGATCGCACGCGGTAAGGTTAAAGGTTATTTGACTTACGCCGAAATCAACGATCATTTGCCCAGCGATATTGCCGACCCGGAGCAAATTGAGGACTTTATCGCCATGATCAATGACATGGGGATTCAGGTCTACGAGGATGCGCCAGATGATGAGGATACGCTGATTGCTGAGGGCGCGGTAGCCAGCGATGATGATGAAGATGATGTCGCGGCGCTGGCGTCGGTCGATAGTGAATTTGGCCGCACCACCGACCCAGTGCGTATGTATATGCGCGAGATGGGTTCGGTTGAGCTGTTAAGTCGTGATGAAGAGCTTAAAATCGCCAAGCGTATCGAGGAAGGCCAGCAACAAGTTATCAAAGCCATTGCGCGTTCCTGCAAAGTTGTCGAACATTTTCTGAATAAGTTTGACAGCATTTCCAGTGAAGAAGGCGGTACGCGCCTGAATGACATGATTTCGGGCTTTGTTGACTTGTCAGAGCCGGATTTCAGTGCCTCAAGTGATGACAGCGATTCCGAAACGCCGGCAGATGATGAGGACAAGGGGCTGAATCTGGAAGAGGTGACCGTTAAGGTCGAGGCATTGCGCAAGTTGTGGCGCAGCGTGGCGACTGCCATTAAAAAGAACGGCTATACCGATGCCAAGGTCGGTAAAAAACTGGATGAGCTGGCGGCATTGTTCCTGGAGTTCAAATGGGCGCCGCAATTTCTCAAGACGATGACGAGCATGATTCCCGGTGCGATGCAGGAAATCCGTAGCCAGGAAAAAGTGCTGTTGACGCTTTGCGTGGACCGGTGCGGGATGGACAAGCAAAGCTTTATATCCGCCTATGTCGGTCACGAGGATGATGTTGATTTAGAGCATCGCCTGCAAGCGGCATTGCCGGCTGACAAGTCGGCACGCCTGGCCGAGTATGTCGATGATATTCAAAGGGCTCAGAAAAGATTAACCGAAGTGGCCAGTGATTACGGCTTGTCAATCACCGACATCAAGGACATCAATCGACGCATGTCCATTGGCGAAGCAAAAGTCAGGCGTGCCAAAAAAGAAATGATCGAGGCCAATTTGCGTCTGGTCATTTCCATTGCCAAAAAATACACCAACCGTGGCCTGCAATTTCTGGACTTGATTCAGGAAGGCAATATCGGCTTGATGAAAGCAGTTGATAAATTTGAATATCGGCGCGGTTATAAGTTTTCAACTTATGCCACCTGGTGGATTCGTCAGGCCATTACCCGCTCGATTGCCGACCAGGCCCGAACTATTCGGATTCCGGTGCACATGATTGAAACCATCAATAAGCTCAACCGCATTTCCCGGCAGATTTTGCAGGAAATGGGCCGCGAAGCCACCCCGGAAGAGCTAGCCGAACGCATGGAAATGCCGGAAGATAAAATCCGTAAAGTCATGAAAATCGCCAAAGAGCCGATTTCCATGGAAACCCCGATTGGCGATGATGAAGATTCGCATTTGGGTGATTTTATCGAAGACCCTAAAGTGCTGTCGCCTGTGGATTCCGCCACCATTGCGGGGCTGCGCGAATCCACCCAGAATGTGCTGTCCGGCCTGACCGCACGGGAGGCGAAAGTGTTGCGTATGCGTTTCGGTATCAACATGAATACCGATCACACGCTGGAGGAAGTCGGTAAGCAATTCGACGTGACCCGCGAGCGTATTCGTCAGATTGAAGCGAAAGCCTTGCGCAAACTGCGTCACCCGTCCCGTTCCGAGCAGTTGCGCTGTTTTTTAGATGGTGAATAAGCCGTTGGCAGCAACCTAAAACCGAGCGGAATGGCTGGAAGCTGGTCGCAATAAGTGCAGGGAAGGGTTTGCGGCGGGCCTTAAAGCCACTCTCTTGGTTTGGCAATTTAACAAGATGCAATTTATAATGCTTGATTGCCATAAACTGCATTCAGTGTCAGGGCCCTTAGCTCAGTTGGTTAGAGCAACCGACTCATAATCGGCAGGTCGTAGGTTCAAGTCCTACAGGGCCCACCATTTCATCGCCAATCGTTATTCATTATCCGTTTGGATGCCAGCGTTAACCGGTATCTTGCTTATAGGGCGCACTCTGGCGCGACCGGAATGTGAAGTGCGAAAGGTATAAACTCTTTCATTACTGGTTCGAGCCGACAGCCATTGATGCCGATACTTTTCAAGTTGTCAGCAGACAGTCAGTATCTTTCCATTACAGTAGCGCAAGGTGGTTAAGCGTGAGCAATGATTTTATTTTTACCTCGGAATCGGTTTCCGAGGGTCATCCCGACAAAGTAGCCGATCAGATTTCCGATGCGGTTTTAGACGCACTGCTGACGCAGGATCCTAAATCGAGAGTGGCTTGTGAAACCCTGGTAAAAACCGGCATGGTGATCATCGCCGGGGAAATTACCACCGAAGCCTGGGTCGATACCGAAGCCTTGGTGCGTGGTGTTCTGTGTGAGATTGGCTATGACAATGGTGACATCGGGTTCGATGGTCATAGCTGTGCGGTTTTGAATGCCATTGGCAAGCAATCGCCGGATATCGCCATGGGTGTTGATGAGTCGGACAATCACGAACAGGGTGCCGGCGACCAGGGTTTGATGTTTGGTTATGCCAGTGATGAAACCGATGTGCTGATGCCGGCGCCGATTACGTATTCACATCGATTGGTTCAGCGTCAAGCCGAGGTTCGTAAAAATAGAACTTTGCCGTGGCTGCGTCCTGATGCGAAAAGCCAGGTCACGTTCCGCTATGAAAACAATAAGCCGGTAGCGATTGATGCGGTGGTTCTGTCTACCCAGCATTCACCGGAAATCGGCCAGAAACAAATCCATGAAGCGGTGATGGATGAAATCATTCTGCATGTTTTGCCTCAGGAATGGCTGCATAAAGACACCCAGTATTTTATCAATCCGACGGGAAATTTTGTGGTCGGAGGGCCTGTCGG
>JAVVEW010000044.1:0-19453 GCA_032251045.1 Methylococcales bacterium | reverse complement strand
GCAAAACACCCGGCGCTACGGCTATCGGGGACTAAAAATCTTCACTTCGCTAGCGCTCCGTTTCCAAGATTTTCAGCGAATGAAGGTGGTGCTGTCAATTTCTCGCCAGAGCGATAACGCATCATGCGTCCGATTACATTATGCTAATCGGATCCACGGCCCTGATTTCGATAGTCAACACGGATGGAAAACATGAACCAGAAAAAACCAAAAAAAATCATGCCAATGACCAAAGCCGAACTGGAACGCCGCTATCAAACCCTGCTGACTCAGAACAGCCGCTATCGCATTCTGGCCGAACAGGCGCCGGCCATGCTGTGGCTCACCAACCCGGAGGGAAAAAGCCTGTTTTTCAATAAAAAATGGCTACATTTTACCGGTTTTGGCGGCGCCGATGAACCGGCTAAGGTCTGGGTCGAGGCGCTGCATCCCGAGCAGCGTCAGGCCACGATCGAGGACTTCAAAGCCGCTTTTGCCGCGCAACGGCCGTTTCAACTGGAATATTTATTGCGCCGACATGACGGCCAATACCGCTGGCTGTTGGACATCGGCGAGCCCTACCACGATCAACAAGGATTATTCATTGGTTTCGTCGGCTTCAGCCAGGATATCACCGAGCGTAAGCAGGCCGAAGAAACCTTGCGTGATTCATTCGGCAAACTGGATCGCCACAACCGAGAAACCGAGTTGCTTGGGGAAATGAGCGCCTGCCTGCAAGTCTGCCATTGCCGGGAAGAAACCTATCCGGTGATCCAGCTATACGCGCAGCGACTATTTCCAGGTCTATCCGGCCTGGTCGGGCTGATCAATGAATCGCGTTCGATCATCGAAACGATCGTCAGTTGGGGAAAAATAGACAGCGAACAGGTATTCGACCCCGACCAATGCTGGGCGCTTCGACAAGGCAAAAGCCATCGCGTCGATCATCCCAACGAAGCGTTGCATTGCTGGCATATCAACAGCGATCAGCCCGCGCCTTATTTGTGCCTGCCGATGACTGCCTATGGCGAAACCCGGGGTTTATTGTATCTGGCGCAAACTGAACGGCCCGAAGCCGGCATGGAAGGCATCGAGGATGCCGCCCGGATTTTCGCCAATCAAACCGCCCTGGCGCTGGCCAATCTGCGACTGAAAGAAGCCTTGCAACGGCAATCGGTGCGCGATCCGTTAACCCAATTGTTCAACCGGCGTTATTTAACCGAGTCCCTGGAGCGCGAGCTGGCGCGCGCTAAACGCGAACAAAAACAACTAGGCATACTAATGGTCGATATCGATCATTTCAAAAAATACAACGATACCCATGGCCATGACGCCGGCGATACGGTGCTGCGCGCCTTCAGTCAGCTGTTAAGCCAGCAAACCCGCAAGGAAGATCTGGCCTGTCGTTATGGCGGCGAGGAATTCGTGATGTTGATGGTTGGAATCAACCCGGAAAATCTGGCTAAACGCGCCGAGGCCTTGTGTAAGCAAACCCAGATGCTGAGCTTAAGCCACCGCAATGCCGAATTGGATCCGATCACTATTTCCATCGGCGCGGCCTGGTACCCCGTCCATGGTGAAACGCCAGAACAACTGATCACCGTCGCCGATGAAGCGCTTTATCAGGCCAAGCGCGGTGGCCGCAATCGAGTGCAGCTGGCCCATGCCGACCAAGCGCGTGGGGATTATGTTTGATCAGCTGTGTTGGTCACGTCAGCAATCGTTTGCGGGCGGTTCGCTTCGCTTCGCTCAACCTAAGCCTGCGGGTCTGCCTGCCCTCCGGCGCGTATTCTGGAAGTTTTTAACGGATTTGATTGCCGGCAGGCAGCCTGAGCTGGACTATCAATTGGTGCGTTATGATTGATAATCGTTTCTTCACGCAGGTGCTGAAAACATTGAAAGTCAGACAGCTCATGGGCTTGAATGGGTCGCATTGGCCCTGGCGTGCGGTGTTTGTTGGAACAAGACCTTTATTAGCATGAGGAAATCATGCTTGTCGCCATTCGATGCTAGAATTAGCGCTTTAACAACAATACCGAGGAGGTATACGTGAAAAAAATCAACCTGGCCAGTTCACTGATGGCCGCGATTATAATGACCGGCTGCGCCAGCCATGGCGGTGCTCAGTTTGGCGGTTTTAACGCTCAGGATCTGAATGCTCAGCTTAAGTCGGGTCAGTTAGTACAAAAAACAGATAACTTTTTTGTCATTAACGACTCATCGTCTTCAATGACAGAGACTTATCTTGGTGTGGGTTATCCAGCTCAACCGAAGGCAACCAAGTTTCAGGTGGAAAAGGAATTGCTCACTCGCCTGAATCAAACCTTGCCTGATCTGAAGCTCAGTACCGGTATTCGTAGCTTCGGTTTTGGTCAATGTTTGTCTTACGGTCAAACAAAGCTAAACCTGGCGACCGGTACGTATTCGCAATCTTATTTTGACCAGGGTATCGGTAGCTTAGATTGTGCCAGCGGCGGTTCACCCTTGCACAAGGCATTTCAGGCCGTTGGTAAGGATTTGTCACCGATGAAAGGGTCTGTTGCTTTGTTGGTTTTGAGTGATGGTGCTACTGATGAGTTTCCGTTGCCTGAAATCGAAACGCTGAAGCAGCAGTTTGGTGACACATTGTGCATTTACGGTATTTGGGTAGGCAACCCGGATCAGCAAAATGGCAAAGCGACCATGGCGGCTTTATCCGATGCGGCCAATTGTGGCTTCACTGTCTCGGCGGATGAGCTGGCCCAGCCACAGGCCATGGCGGATTTTGTCAAAACCGTATTCCTCAAAAAAGGGCAGCCGATTGATGGTGATGATGATCAGGATGGTGTACCAAACAGCCGTGATCGTTGTCCGAATACACCGCGTGGCGCAACGGTTGACCGGCATGGTTGCTGGGCGATTACCGGCATCAATTTCGATTTTGACCAGTCCGTAATCAAGCCGGAGTTTTATCCTTTACTGGACAAAACGGCACATGTTATTGAACAAAATCCCAGCCTGCATATCGAGGTACAAGGACACACCGACTCTAAAGGCTCTGATGCTTACAACCTGAAGTTGTCAGAACGTCGTGCCCATGCGGTGCGTAACTATCTGGCTGAGAAAACCGGGCGCGGCGCTTACCTGACAGCACGAGGCTATGGCGAAACCCGTCCTATTGACAGCAATGAAACAGAACAAGGCCGTTACAACAATCGCCGCGTTCAATTGAAAATTACTCACCGTTAAGCAAAAAATCCGCATCGTGCCCCGAGTACGCCGGATTCGCTTTTTCCCCTTGAAAAAGGGCTATGCGTTCCTTCCATCAGTATTGTTGTGGTGGGAGGAACATTAGGTTAAGACTGATCCTGTCGGGAAAGGGAGGTGGCCGTTGGCCGCAACCCTTTACCTGACTATCATCCTGTCAAGCCTCCCTTATGTAATCCACCACCATTCTCTTGTGCGATGATCAATGCCCCCATCACCGAGGCTGCGCCTGTGATTGACCTGTCTGGCCCAGAGTGTTATCTCAACCGGGAAACCAGTTTGTTGCAATTTAATGCCAGGGTTTTAGCTCAAGCCCTAGATGAGCAATTGCCGTTGTTAGAGCGGTTGAATTATCTATGTATTTCCTGTTCCAATCTGGATGAATTCTTTGAAGTTCGTGTCGCCAGTCTGTTGCAAATGGCGGATATGGATGCTAACGCGCTGAGTCTTGATGGTTTGACCACGCGTGAACAACTAGAGCGTATTGCCAGTGTTGCTCATGAATTAGTTGCCGAACAATACCGTGTGCTCAATGATGTACTGTTACCCGCATTGGCTGCGGAGAACATTCGTTTTATCCGGCGAGCGGATTGGAGTGAATCCCAGCAGCACTGGTTAGCGGAGTATTTTCACGAACAATTGATGCCCATCCTGACCCCGGTAGGACTGGATTCGGCGCATCCTTTTCCGCGCATTCTGAATAAAAGTCTTAATTTTATTATTTCCTTAACCGGTAAGGACGCTTTTGGCCGCAACAGTGGCCGTGCGGTATTGCAGGCTCCCCGTGCCTTGCCGCGCATTATCCAACTGCCACCCGAGGAAACCGAGAGTGGCCTGCATGATTTTGTATTTCTGTCATCGATTATTCATGCCTTCGTCGAACAGTTGTTCAACGGCATGAATGTGCAGGGTTGTTATCAATTTCGGGTGACCCGCAACAGCGATTTTTTTGTCGATGACGAAGCCATCGATGACTTGCTATCGGCAGTAGAAGGCGAGCTGGCCATGCGCAACTATGGTGATGAAGTTCGTTTGGAAATCGATGCGCAATGCCCGGAAGAAACCATTGAGTTTTTATTGGCCCGGTTTGGCTTGACCCGGGATCGCTTGTATCCGGTTGAAGGGCCGGTTAACTTAAACCGGATGCAGGAAATCATTGGTCTGGTTGAGCGGCCTGACCTCAAATTTACATCCTTCAAACCGGCCGTGCCGTCTGCACTGGACCGGCATAAAAATATATTCGATGCCATCGCTCGACAGGATATTTTATTGCATCATCCGTTCGAGTCCTTTTTGCCGGTGGTGGAGTTTATTAAACAGGCGGCAGCGGACCCGACGGTTTTGGCCATCAAGCAAACCTTGTATCGTACCGGCGCGGATTCGCCGATTGTCCAGGCACTGGTCAAGGCGGCACGGGCAGGCAAAGAGGTGACGGTGGTTATCGAGCTGTTAGCGCGTTTTGACGAGCAAGCCAACATCAGTCTGGCGGCAAAATTGCAGGAGGCTGCGGTGCATGTCGTGTATGGCGTGGTGGGCTATAAAACACATGCCAAGATGTGTTTGGTGTTGCGGCGTGAAGGCCAAAGTCTGCGCAATTATGTGCACCTGGGCAGTGGCAATTATCATCCTAAAACAGCGCTGCTTTATACCGACTATGGTTTGTTTTCCGCAGACAAGGAATTAGGCGAAGATGTCCGGCGCGTTTTCGCACAGCTCACTAGCCTGGGCAAAGTCAGTCGATTGCACAAATTGTTACAATCGCCTTTTACGCTGCATAGCAGTTTGCTGAATAAAATCGAACGCGAAATCGAGCATGCCCGTTCAGGTCGGCCTACCGGCATTGTCTTTAAGGTCAATGCGCTGGTTGAAGAACAAATTATTTTGGCCTTGTACCGCGCATCGCAAGCCGGTGTGGATATCAAGTTAATTGTGCGCGGCATGTGTTGCTTAAAGCCTGGCATTCCCGGTGTTTCGGAAACCATCGAAGTACGCTCGATCATTGGTCGTTTCCTGGAGCACAGTCGGGTTTACTGGTTTGTTAACAATGGTCATGAGGAATTGTTCATCGCCAGTGCTGATGCCATGAGTCGCAACATGTTTCGACGCGTGGAAACGGCGTTTCCTGTTGAAAATAAACGTATCTTGCAGCGTGTAAAAGATGAGTTGCAGTTATATCTGGCGGACAATAGCCAAGCCTGGGTGCTGCAAACCGATGGTACTTATCAGCGCCTGTCACCTGCGCCGGAGCAGCCGGTTATTTCCACTCAACAGTTGCTGTTGGAGCAAAGTCTTAACGCATGAATGATTTGCCCGGCATTGTTCAGCTCGGTGATGCCAGATTGCGGCTGTTGGCCCGGCCTGTGACCGATTTTAATGCTGAAAGCGCAAACACCTTAGCGGCTGTATTGGCGACCACGCAAGGCGTAGGTCTGGCCGGGCCGCAAATCGGTATGGATCAGCGTATGATGGTGGTTGCGTCCAGACCTACACCGCGCTATCCCAATGCGCCTGAGATGGCGCCAATGTTGATGCTGAATCCTGAATTCGAGCCGTTAACCTGCCAGCAAGTCAAAGACTGGGAAGGTTGTCTGAGTATTCCTGGCATTCGCGCCAAAGTGCCTCGCTATACTCAGATTGCAGTGCGCTATCAGGACTTGGCGCAAACTTGGCACCAAGCGACGTTAGCAGGTTTTATTGCCCGGGTGTTTCAGCACGAATACGATCATTTGCAGGGTATCGTTTATCTGGATCGGATTAGCAGCAGTCTGGATGTGATCAGTGAAGTCGAATACCAACGCCTGTTTTAATTTGTCAGGCCAAACCGAGATAACTCGCATGATAAGATTCAAACCCTTGCGCATTTTTTGCCTGGTTGTGCTGCTGTGGTTAAGCGCCTGTGCTCGACATGAAGCACCACCGCCCATTCTGAAGCCGCAACCGGTTGTGTCTGAACCACACGCCCAACCGAAAACCAGTATCCCTAAGCCGGAGATTGTCGTTCAGCCTGACCGCGATCCCGCACAGCCACCACCGGATTGGGCGCGTTCGGATAATAGGGTTGCGCCAGAACCCATGCTGGCGGCAGCCGATGCGTTGCTGGCACAAGGTCAACGACATCAGCAGATGGGGCGCCTGGAACAGGCCGTTGCAACATTGGAACGCGGTTTGCGTATTGCCCCGCGCAATGCGGCGCTATTATTAGCGCTGGCTGAAGTGCGTTTTGCGCAAGGTAACTACCCCTTAGCGGAGCAACTGGCTCGTAAAGCCGAATTATTGGCAGCCAATAATATTGAAGTCAAGCAGGCCAGCCGTCGCTTGATTGATAAGGCACACCTGAAAGCTGATTGAACGATTCAGCGACACGGACATAAATCCTTTCACACCGGGAAACTTGATTCCCACAATAACGAGGTTGTCGTAAAAGCGAAAAAGTAGGGCATGGCTCGCAACGTCCCGGATGGCGCTAAGCGCCATCCGGGCTACGCTGTTATTTCGACTTTTATCATATCCTCATAACAAGAGAGTCTCTTATGACACAGAATATCGGTTTAATCGGTCTTGCGGTAATGGGCCAGAATCTGGCGCTGAATTTCCGCGATCAAGGTTTCAAAATCTCAGTTTACAATCGCACCGAGCAGGTGACCCGAGACTTCGTTGCCCAAGCTGAAGGCATCACGCCAGCGTTCTCATTGGCCGAGTTGGTCAGTCAGATAGCAGCGCCACGGGTATTGTTTTTGATGGTCAAGGCCGGCGGTGTGGTCGATCAGGTGATCGAGCAACTGACGCCGTTGCTTGATGCTGGCGACATAGTGATCGACGGCGGTAATTCCTTGTTCACCGATAGTCAGCGCCGCACTAAGACGCTGGCTGAACGCGGCATTCGATTTGTCGGTTCCGGCATTTCCGGCGGCGAAGAAGGTGCGCGCAATGGACCGGCCATCATGCCGGGTGGCGACCCGGACGCCTGGCCGGTTATTTCGCCCATGCTCAAGGCCATCAGTGCCAAGGTTGATGGCGAGCCGTGTTGCCGCTGGATAGGCGAGGGCGGCGCCGGGCATTATGTGAAAATGGTGCATAACGGCATCGAATACGGTGATATGCAATTGATTTGCGAGGCGTATCATTTGCTATCTTCAGGCCTGGGATTAAGCGCGGGCGAGATTCAGGCAATTTTTGCCCGCTGGCGTGGCGGACTGTTAAATTCCTATCTGATCGATATTACCGCCGATATCCTGAGCGTTAACGATGACGACGGACAGCCGTTGGTCGATAAAATTCTCGATCGTGCCGGACAAAAAGGCACCGGTAAATGGACCGGCATCAATGCCCTGGAGCTGGGTATGCCGCTGACCTTGATCGGCGAAGCGGTATTTGCCCGCTGTTTGTCGGCGTTAAAGCCTGAGCGGGTGAAAGCGGCGCAAAAATTGCCCAAGCAGCCGAAAAAATATCATGGTGACCAAGAATCCCTGATCGCCGCTATTGAGCAGGGCCTGTATGCTGCCAAAATCATTTCCTATGCCCAAGGCTTCCGAATGATGCGCGAGGCTGCCCATGCCTATGGCTGGTCGCTGAATTACAGCGATATCGCTTTGATCTGGCGCGGCGGCTGTATTATCCGCAGCGTGTTTCTGAACGATATCGCCCGGGCGTTTCAGGTCGAACCGAGTCTGGAAAATCTGCTGTTGGCGAATTTTTTTGCCGATGCCTTGCAGAAAAGCGCCATCGGCTGGCGGCGCACGGTGATCGCCGGCATCGAACTCGGTATTCCCATGCCGGCCATGACCAGCGCCCTGGCCTATTACGATGGTTATCGCTGTGAACGTCTGCCGGCCAATCTGTTACAGGCGCAGCGCGATTATTTCGGCGCCCATCAATATCAACGGATCGACCGTCCGGAAGGCGAGTTTTTCCATACCGACTGGACCGGGCAGGGTGGTACCGCCGCTTCCAGCACTTACAACGTTTAGGAGGCGCCGCACATGGAACAGCGTGCCTGTACTTTCGTGATTTTCGGCGCCACCGGCAATCTGTCGCAAATTAAACTGATGCCCGCTTTGTATCATCTGGAACGCGAAGGCAAATTGCCCGAGCAAACCCGAGTCGTCGGCCTTGGTCGGCGGGACTGGTCACAGAAACACTGGCGTGAAACGGTCAAAAGCTGGCTGGAAGCCAAGGCCAAGGAACCACTGGATAACGAGGCCTGGGCGCGGTTTGCCGAAAAACTGGTGTTCCAGCGCGGTGATTTGGCGGATCAGCAAAGCTATCGGGATTTGGCCGATTTGTTATCCGGTGCCGACTATCCGCGCAATCTGGCGTTTTACCTGGCCATCAGCCCGTCCGATTTCGGCGACGTGATCGAGCGCCTGAGTCAGGTCGAGCTGCTCGATGAAGCCACCGGCTGGCGGCGGGTGATTATCGAAAAACCGTTCGGTTACGATCAGCAAAGCGCCCAGGGATTGCAACAACGTATCGGTAAATATTTGCGCGAAGAGCAGGTTTACCGCATCGACCATTACCTGGGCAAGGGTATGGTGCAGAATGTGCTGGTATTTCGTTTTGCCAATGTCCTGCTGGAGCCGTTATGGAACCGCAACTACATCGACCATGTCCAGATCACCCATTCTGAAGATCTGGGCGTAGGTGAGCGTGGCGGCTATTATGATAGCGCCGGCGCCTTGCGTGACATGCTGCAAAGTCATTTATTGCAACTGATGACTCTGGTGGCGATGGAGCCGCCGGTGGCCATGGACGCCGAAGCCTTGCGTGATGAGAAAGTCAAAGTGCTGAAATCGATCCGGCCGATCGCGAAAAGCGCGGTGCATGCTCAATCGGTGCGCGGACAATATGCTCAGGGCCGGATTAACGGCGTCAAAGTACCAGGGTATCTGGAGGAGTCTGGCATTACCCAGGATAGTGTCACCGAAACCTATGCCGCCTTGAAGCTGTATATCGACAACTGGCGTTGGCGCGGGGTGCCGTTTTACCTTAGAACCGGCAAACGCATGGCCAAGG
Organism: Methylococcales bacterium; assembly: GCA_032251045.1. GTDB lineage: Bacteria > Pseudomonadota > Gammaproteobacteria > Methylococcales > Methylomonadaceae > JAVVEW01. The sequence goes on along the minus strand of JAVVEW010000044.1, from coordinate 10,216 downwards.
CACAATCCAGCATTGCCATTTGTTTTAGGCATCCGCCGCTGCAGTTTTTCCGCGACACCCAGGTTGAGTGCATGAATCCGAACTGGGTCGTGCTGGGCATTCAGCCCGAGGAACGTATCCGGCTGGAAATGACCGTCAAAGAGCCAGGGCTGACCATGCAGACGCGTTCCACCAGTCTGGATGCCGGTTTCCGCGCCGAACACGAACGCGCCATCGATGCTTATGAAAATCTGTTGCTGGATGTGATCGATGGCGACCGTTCGTTGTTTCTGCGTTTCGATGAGGTGGATCTGGCCTGGCAAATCGTTGATCCGGTGCTACAAACCTGGGCGGTGGAGCGCGATCATATCGCCACCTATCCGGCCGGTAGCTGGGGGCCTTCGGTCAGTCAGCGCTTGTTCGATAAGGAAAGTCAGTTCTGGCGCACGTCACTGGAACCGGAATGCTACCCGGTGTCGCCATATGTGACGTGAGTCAGGCTGTAGTGCTGTTAGCAATGAATGCGGCGTCATTCATTGCTAAGGCGCGACATTTGCTGTTGTTTTAGCGCCGCTGTTTCAGATAAGCATCGATCAAACCTTGAGTGGAGCTGTCATGAGCATGTCCGGCAAAGCCTGGACTGCCGGTTAATTCAGGGAGAATAGAGCGCGCCAGTGTTTTGCCGAGTTCAACACCCATTTGATCAAAGGAATTGATGTTCCAGATGGCGCCCTGAGTGAATATCTTGTGTTCGTAACAGGCAATCAGCGCACCTAATGTTTTAGGTGTTAATTGCTCGACCAAAAACGTGCTGGAAGGCTTGTTGCCCGGAAAAATGCGCGAAGCGACCAAAGCTGCGTCGTTACGCTGTTCAGGCCGAAGCTCGGCCAGAACTTCAGCTTTGTTTTTGCCGTGCATCAGCGCTTCCGGCTGCGCCAGGAAATTGGAAATCAAGATGTCATGATGATGTTTCAGAGGGTAATGGCTGTTGGCGGCCGCGATGAAATCACAAGGAATCAGTTTAGTGCCTTGATGAATCAGCTGAAAAAAGGCATGCTGGCCATTGGTGCCCGGCTGCCCCCAGATAATAGGACCGGTCTGATAATCGACCAGATTGCCTTCCCGGTCGCGGCTTTTGCCGTTGCTTTCCATGTCACCTTGCTGCATGTAGTCCGTAAAAAACTTCAGCGACTGATCATAAGGCAATAAAGCTTGTGTTTCCGCGCCATGGAAATTGTTATACCAAATGCCTATCAAGGCCATGATGACCGGTATATTATGCCGGTAATCGGTATTACGGAAGTGGCAATCCATCTCATGAGCGCCATCCAGAAGCGATTCAAAACGCTCCATGCCGATACTGAGCGCGATGGATAGTCCGATCGCCGACCACAACGAAAAGCGCCCGCCTACCCAATCCCAGAATTCAAACATATTCTCAGGGTCGATGCCAAATGCCGAAACTTGTTCTGCATTGGTGGAAATGGCGACAAAATGTTGGCGAATAGCATCTTTCGCGCCAATCTGCTCAAGAAACCAGTCCTTGGCAGAACGCGCGTTGGTCATGGTTTCCTGGGTGTTGAATACTTTTGATGCGATAACAAACAGCGTGGTTTCCGCATTTAACCCGCCTAGAGTCAATAACAAATCTGCTTGGTCAACATTGGAGACAAAATGGGTTTTCAAGCCCTCCTTGCAGTAAGGTCGAAGCGCGTTGACTACCATTTTAGGCCCCAAATTGGAGCCGCCAATGCCGATGTTAACGATGTCGGTCATGGCTTTACCGCTCCAGCCGCGCCATTGGCCGCTCCGTACTCGTTCGCTGAAAACGCGCATTTGTTCAAGGGTTTGCCGAACCTTGGGCATGACATCATGTCCATCGACATAAACGGGGTTGCTGCTGCGATTACGCAATGCGGTATGTAAAACGGCGCGCTGCTCGGTGTGATTGATTTTAACGCCGTTGAACTGATCTTCGATTTTCTGACCAAGTTCCTGTTGTTCTGCCAGGACAACCAACAGATTCAAGGTTTCCTCGGTGATCCAGTTCTTGGAAAAGTCGTAGAGCAGAGTGTCTTGAGTTAGAGAGAATCGGGCAAACCGGTCAGGGTTGTCGGCAAACGCAGCCTTCAAATCGAATCCACGCATGTTTGCAAGATGTTGCTCAAGGCTTTTCCAAGCGGCTGACTGCGTAAGCTGTGACATAACTTGAGGTTCCTGGATGACAAGACAAATCCGATAAAGTCTACGAAAAAGTCGTGGTAATGGCAAATTCAGGAAAACTTGATAACCTATGGGATTGTTCTCACTGCTGGCCATGTTGCATATCACCACCACACCAATAACATTACGCCATTCATGGTTAACTTTATTTGTGCCAGGGTCTATGTTAGAGTGAGAAGAGTGCCTTTTATGGCACGCTCAAGCAATACGTCGCACGCTTGTGTAAAGCCGCTACGGCAATAATTAACCAACAACCGGGAAGGAAAGTCTGATGATGAAACTAAGCTTACTGAGAAATGCCTTGATTTTCTGCGCCAGTTTGATGTTCTCGAACTTGGCCTTAGCCCACGGTGGTGCAGCGGGCACCGATACCGACCAGTGTAAATTCGAGTTGGAGCCGGGGCATTGGATTCACTACACAGCTTACCAACCTAAAGCCTTTCCCGCTGAGGAATTCTGTGGCATTTTGCCCAAGTCAGATTCAAAAATTCAATTGGTTTTCGATTACCAAGATGTTCGGTATCGCAACATGGCCATTGAGTTCCAGGTTACCAAAGAGCCTGAGGGTAAAGAAGTTTTTTTCCAAAAGGCTGCCAAGCATAAATCCGGCACAGTCATTCTGGATTTACCTAATGGTGTTCCTCAGCCAGGCGATTACCTGATTCATATCACGCTGGTTCCGGAAAAAGGTGAGAACCTTGACGTGCATATGTCCTTCAAAGCCGGCGCCAGTCTGCCAACCAGCTCGACTGGATACCTGCTGTATGCGTTTTTTGCCTTTGCCGGTCTTTACATCTTGTATCTTTCTCACGCTGGCTTTAAGGCCAAAGTTGATGAGATTCTGGGTAAAGCCAAAGACATCTGATCCTGTTCAAAGCCCCCATATCACAAGGTAGGAAATCATGCGTAAACCGTCCACGGTCCGGATATTTGGCATAGCCCTGGCGGCGTTGCCAATACTGGTTGCAGCAAAAGCCGATCTGCCCAAAAGCAAGTCAATACCCATCGGAGAAGTTGAACCAGTTTGTCAGAATCTGAATCCCGAATGGCGTCAGGCTCAGGTCATCGAGGGCGTCGCCATACAGGAATCGTTATTGTGTAATCCGGATCAGCCGGAGGATATCGCACTGACGGTTAAAGGCACCAACAATATCAGCATGGATACGCTGATGAAGACCTTTTTTGCCGCTGATGCCATCACCAAGACAGATGATGTCGATGGTGACGGCGATCCGGACAAAATTGTCATCCGTCTTGAAGCCACTGAGTTAAATGGTCATTCACCGGATTTCAATGGCCTTGTACCTACCTTTGATATCGCGCCAGGCATTCAGCCTGGCATGTGGGTTTTTGCGCCTAAATCACGAGGCATGGCTACCAACTCCTTTGTCGGGCTTGATGCTAACCCGCTGCTGCGGGCGCCATCGCCGGTTATTCGCGTCGAGCAAGGGGATACGGTATGGATCGTGCTGGAAAACACTCATTACTTCCCGCATACCATTCACTTGCATGGTGTCGATCACCCGTTTTTAGATAGCGCGGGCAACGGCAACGATGGTGTTCCGCAAACCAGCGAGAAAGTAGTCATGCCAGGTGAAAACCGGGTTTATGAAATCAATCCGAGAGTGCCGGGCACCTTTGTCTACCATTGCCATGTGCAAACACACACGCACTTGGCTATGGGCCTGGTTGGCATGTTGATTGTCGAAGAAAACCGGCCTAACAACTGGGTACAAACTTTCAATGTAGGCGCGGGGCATGTCCGTCATCCATCTAAGGCGGTGCTGGAAAAGTACGATCAGGAATACGATCTGCACTATCATGCGATGGATAAGGAATTACACAGTGTCATACAGCAGTTTAATGATCCTCGCTTGATCGCTAAAAAGCTGAATCGTGATTATGATTTAACCGATGCGACCGAAGATTATCACACCCTGAACGGTCGCTCTTTTCCCTACACCTTGCGCGAATCACTGATCGTAACCGAACCTGATCAGAACATTAAAATTCGCATGTTCAACAGCAGTGGTGAAACCGTTGCTATACATACACACGGTCATAAGGCCGCCATTACTCATAAAGATGGCATAGCCCCGTTCGTGAATCTGGATGGGAAGCATTTGCCTGTGGTTGAAATGCGTGATATTTACGATCTGGCTCCGGCGCAACGTGCCGATTTGCGTATCAACACCACCGACGACGGCTTGCACAATTACGGCCAAGGCATCTGGATTTTTCACGATCATCGTGAAAAAGGCATTACTACAGATGGCATGAATCCAGGCGGTAATGTCAGTGCGATTGTTTATAAATCCTTTATCAACGAAATGGGCATCCCAAAAGTTCAGGGTATGGATCTTCAGCCGCTGTTTACCAAAGCGTTTTTCGAACGCAAAGTACCGGTTTGGCAGGACATCGATGCCTGGAACAGTCTGGGGGAGGTGGATGCCGCAGGCTATGTCGCTCCGCTGGCCGCAACGCCTATGGTCGTCGAAGGCCCCATTACCAGCCTGGCGGAATTTGGTGTCGAGCAGCCTAGCCCCTGGAGTAATTTGATTTACGGCATATTATTCGGAGTATTGGGCTATATCGTCTTTGTAAAACGTAATAAGCTGATTAACCTTTTTAGCTCGAACACAGGACATTAAGATGAACAGAATTCGCCAAAGTCTTCTAGGTGGCCTGCTGGTAAGTTGTGCGGTTTTGTCCCAGGCTCAGGAGATTGTCGAGCACAACCGTTTAATGAGTCATGGTGATGGTCACCTGATGGACATGTCCGGCGGCATGGTTATGGGACAAAATACCGAAACCTTGCCCGGCGGTTGTACGAAAATCGCGGCTACTAAAGAAATAACCGTGCGTGCGGGGCATAAATACGCGGAAAAATTTCCGGGTCGTATGTATGCCTTCGATCAGCAAGAATACCATTTTGAACCCTGCACCAAATTGACGATCAACTTCATCAATGAGGATAACGTCCGTCACCAATGGATGATGCATGGTTTGCCCCGTTACCTCTATCCTAAAGGTATGTTCCATTTGGAGGTGACAGGTCCTGGCAAAATTTCCGGAACCCTGATACTGCCACCTGGTGATAAAACCTATCTGGTGCATTGTGATATTGCACAGCACATGGAAAAAGGCATGAAAGGCCAATTGAAAGTGGGTGCTGGCAGTGGTGACTTGCCCAGCATTCCCGGGGTAACCAGTTATGTTATTCAGGATGTTTACGATACCACTCTGGCGGTATCTGAGCCGACTCCTGTAGCAGATTCGACTGTTGCAGGCCAGCCTAAGCCGACACAGTCCAGCACATTTATTTCAGGCATGACCGTCATCGGCTTGGCGATTGGTCTGTTGTTGGCGCCGTTGTTAGGTCGATATTATCGTGGCATGACGGTGAGCGAAGCGATTTCGTTCAGTTTGGAAAAACTGGGAAGTTTGCTGAGCTTCATTATCAGCATCATTAAAAAAGCATTCGCGATGCTGATGGCCAATAAAAATAAATCATTGCCAGAAAAATAATTGTTATTCCAACTATTCCAACCCCCTGTGCGCTCACCTCGGCGTCAGGGGTTTTTTTGTACCAAGTGTAGTGGCGCCTTGCCGGCTTGTATTAAGCTAAGGCCATGATCCATGCCGCCTTGAAATGGTTGTTCGGGCTTTATAAATATTGCTGGCCCGGTTCCGTTATGAAGACGTTCAGTGAAGCCGATATGTTTGCATTAAAGTATTTTCCAAAAACCGGAATTCAATATCCGCATAAAACACATGACTATTTTATCGCGATATTCTGCTTTTTCTGTGTCGCGGTATGTTTGTTGGTCGATGCCGACGCAAGTTTAGCCAAACAAAATGCCTTAGGTGTCTGCGCTTGGGTTTTTCTTTTAGGATTGTTGTTAGGTGAAACAGTTGAGGTTCGGGTGCAAGTGATGGTGGCCGTGGCGTTTGCTACCATAGGTGAACATTTCGCATCGCCTTATATGGGCGGCTATATCTACCGGTTTCACAATGTGCCGGCTTATGTTCCTCCCGGACATGGTATGGTTTATTTGACGGCGGTGGCGTTGGCACGCTCCGGATTATTTTTGCGTCATGCCCGTACTATCGCATTGCTGGTTATTGTTATTTGTGGCCTCTGGTCATTTTGGGGAGTGAGTCCCTGGACTGAGCGCGGTGATGTGGTAGGCGCATCTTTGTTTGTGGTGTTTTTGTTATTTTTGGGCTTTGGACGCTCACCTTTGGTATACCTTGCGGCATTTTTTATTACCACCTGGCTGGAATTGATCGGGACAGCCGCAGGTACCTGGCGTTGGGTGGCTATTGATCCGGTATTGTCCCTGCCACAGGGCAATCCACCTAGCGGTGTTGCGGCCTGGTATTGCCTGGTTGATTGGGTGGCTATGAATGGCGCTCCGCAGCTGCTTAAGCGGGCTGAACATCTTAACAGTTATCTAAAATCGGCCCGTTACCGGCTGCTGCTGTTGGTTAACCGTTAAAGTTGGCGATATATCGGTAGGATTATCGCTGGATTCGTAACATAAATCTGGAGAACGTCAGATGAAATACGCTTGGTTAGTAGGGTTGTTAGGGTTATTGGTCACAGACTTTGCATCCGCTGCCTGGCAGCTGGATAGCGAGCATTCGCATCTGCATTTTATTAGCACCAAAAATGCGCAAATTGCTGAAGTGCATACCTTCAAAACGGTTTCCGGGATGATTGACGCGCAAGGTCAGGCCCAAGTTGTGATCGATTTGACTTCGGTTGATACCAATATTGCCACTCGCGATCAACGATTGCGAGATATGTTGTTTGAAACCAAACGCTTCTCGGTGGCCAAAATTACCTCGGCGATTGATCTACCCACGTTGCAAGGTTTGAATACGGGTGAGTTCATCGACGTGCCGCTGAGTGCGCAACTTAACTTACATGGCGTGCAACAAAAAATAACCGCCACCGTCCGGGTTGTTAAACTGAGCCAGAATCGCTTAAGTGTGACCAGTCTTAAGCCTTTGCTGGTGGTCCCTAGTGTGTTTGGTCTGGAATCTGGATTAAACGCTTTACGCGAAGTCGCCAAACTGCTCAGTATCGCTAATTCTGTGCCAGTGACGCTGGACTGGGTATTCGTTTATCATCCTGACTGACTCTGAGTCCACCCATTATCATGCCTAAAGTCGGCGGTCTGAATGCTTACCGAAGGCTGCTCAGTTATGTATATCCCTATCGCGGCTGGATGTTGGCGAGTGTGTTTGGTTTTTTGCTATACGCCGCTACTCAGCCGCTATTCGCGGCGATCATCAAACACATCATCGATATGCTTCAGGCTCAGCGGCATGATGAAATTCAACTCTTGCCACTTTTATTTGTGGCGTTAATGCTGGTTCGTGGTATTGGTTCTTATCTGGGTAACTATTTCCTTGCCAAGGCGTCTACCAGCGTGGTGCATGATTTGCGCTGTGAGTTGTTTAACCATTATGCCGAATTACCGGTAACGTATTTCGATCAGCACAGTAGTGGTCATTTGCTGTCCCGTATCACCCATAATGTCAGTGAAGTGACCAATGCCGCGACCGACTCCATTCGCGCCTTGTTTCGGGAAGGTTTGACCACCTTGGGGTTAGCGTTGTATCTGTTGTACATCAATTGGCAACTGACACTGATTTTTCTGTTGATCACACCGTTCATCGCCTGGTTAGTAACGTATGTAAGCCGCAGATTACGCACCTTAAGCAAGCAAATTCAAAGCTCTGTGGGTGACATGACGCAAATCACCTCCGAATTGTTACAAGGCAACCGGATTGTCAAAAGCTATGCCGGTGAGACATACGAAAAACAACGCTTCAAAAAAAGCAGTCAATTCCATCGCCGTCAATCGCAAAAGCTGGCTGCAACGACGGCGATTCATGGCCCGTTGATGCAACTGATGATTGGTATTGCTTTGGCGGGTTTGGTGTATTTATCTTTAGTGATGATGCAAGATGCCACGGCAGGTACGTTCGTGGCATTCATTACTGTGGCATTTTTACTGCCAAGACCGATTCGTCAGCTATCGGATGCTAATGCAAAAATTCAAAAAGGCGTGGCAGCGGCCGAGTCCTTATTCGAGATTCTCGATGTGGCCAGAGAAACTGACCAAGGTGACTATGCACCTGATAGCGTCTGTGGGCGGTTGAGTTTTGAGGCCGTTAGCTTCACATATCCAAACGCTCAGTCAGCAGCGCTAGATCAAGTGAGTTTCAGTATAGAGCCAGGACAAACCGTGGCCTTGGTAGGGGTTTCCGGTGGCGGCAAAACCACGCTGATGAATCTGATTCCGCGCTTTTACGACTATCAGCAGGGCGTCATTCGACTCGATGGCGTCGAGCTTAAAGATTACCGCCTGGCGGCGTTGCGTCAACAAGTTGCGCTGGTAACGCAACATGTGACTTTGTTTAACGATACCATTGCCAACAATATTGCTTACGGCGCTTTACAAAGCGTGTCACGCCAGGCGATCGAGCGAGCGGCCGAACAAGCGTATGCGCTGCCGTTTATCGAACACTTGCCAAAAGGGTTTGCCACCCGTATCGGAGAAAATGGCGTGCAATTGTCAGGTGGGCAAAAACAGCGTTTAGCCTTGGCAAGGGCGTTGTTGAAAGATGCGCCATTGCTATTACTGGATGAACCTACCTCGGCGCTGGATAGCGAATCTGAGTATTATATTCAGCAGGCACTGACGGCTTTATTCGGGCGTAGAACCTTGCTCATTATCGCGCATCGGTTGTCTACTATCGAGCGCGCCGACACTATTTTGGTGTTAGAGCGTGGTCGTATTGTTGAGTCCGGCACGCATCAACAATTGCTGGCGCAAGGTGGGGTTTACACACGCTTTTGTCAGTTACAATTTCCAGGGTAACTTTGCTATTGGCAAGGCTACGGCTAAACTGATTCACCACTCCATTTCATTGACGTTTTTAACTCATATCATGAATGACCTGATCCAATTGTCCTTTAATTTGGGTTTTTTTACCCTGGCTCTCATTATCATCGGTTTGATTAAGCCAAAATTACCGTTATTTTTCCTGGAAAAGCCCACTCGCCTAGGGATTATTATGGTGGGTATGGTGATGCTTATGATTACCATCACGCTGTATGGCGAAGGCACCAAGAAGCTTCAGCAAGAGCAAGAGGAGGCGCACCGCCGGGCCGAAAGAGCCGCGCAATTAACGGCCAAAACCCGGCAAGATCCAAACGAGATTCCATCAGCGCCATCAAAACGCCAGACTGAAAGCATCGACCCGCTGCAAGCCACGCGGTAATAAAATACCGCGGTTACCACGCTTGCCGTGAAAGCGCTCCAGGTCTTTGGGCTTGAGTAACAACTGGCGCTTGCCGGCGATGATTTGGATGGCGTTGCCATCATGCAACGCCACAATTCCCAGTAAACCGTCGCTGTTATCGCGCAGATCCGTGTTGTGAATGTCAATTAACTTATGCCCCCGCCCTTTGCTGAGATGAGGCAGCTCCTGTCGGTTCAGCAATAACAGTCGTCCTTGGCGGCTTAGCAGCGCCAGCGTTTGCTGGTCATCGCTCAGCGTGATCGGCGGCAATGCCCGGATGTCTTCAGGTAGCGTCAGCACTGCTTTTCCGGCCCGGTTCTTGCTGGATAACGAACCTAATTGGCTGATAAAACCATACCCATCACCACTGACGATAACCACTTTCTGATCGGGTTCGCCAGATAACAAGCCGATAAACAAGCTGCCGGGTGGTGGATTGAATCGGCTGGTCAAGGGTTCGCCTAGGCTGCGTACAGACGGCAAATCATGGCATCGGGTACTGTAGTTGCGTCCTGCGTCATCGAAGACATGTAAGGTTTGTGTGCTGCGCATGGCGGCTGCGGCGAAAAAGCCATCGCCTGAGCGGTAATTGAGTTTATGGCCATCGACCTCATGGCCTTTAGCGGCTCTTATCCAGCCTTTTTGCGACAAAATGACGGTTAATGGCTCATCGCTGATTAACGTCTCCTCG
>JAVVEW010000043.1:0-19748 GCA_032251045.1 Methylococcales bacterium | reverse complement strand
CACACGGTCTCGGAAATCACCAAATACCTGCGCGATAAAGGTAAAACCGTGCGTTTCGCCATTCACCCGGTGGCCGGGCGTATGCCGGGGCACATGAACGTGCTGCTGGCCGAAGCCAAAGTGCCGTATGACATTGTCTTTGAAATGGATGAAATCAATGAGGATTTCCCGAATGTCGATGTCACCCTGGTGATCGGCGCCAACGATATCGTCAACCCATCGGCGCTGGATGATCCGAACAGCCCGATCGCCGGTATGCCGGTTTTGGAAGTCTGGCGCGGTGAAAACAGTATCGTGATGAAGCGCAGCATGGCTTCGGGTTATGCCGGGGTCGGTAATCCGCTGTTCGTCAAGGACAACACCCGCATGCTGTTCGGTGATGCCAATCAGACCTTGCAGCAGGTTCAGCAGGCGTTGCGAGGCTGATATGGCGCAATATGCAGTGATCGGCCTGGGCCGGTTCGGTGCGACTTTGGCCTTGCAACTGGTCAAGCTGGGGCACGATGTGATCGGCGTCGATTCCGATGCCAAAGTCGCCGAGGATCTGGTCGATCAACTCACCCATATGATGATCGCCGACATCACCGATGGCAAGGCGCTGGCAGAATTGAATCTCGGCGATTTCGACGCGGTGATCGTCGCCATCGGTGAAAACATTCTCGCCAGCTTGTTGGGCGTGGTGCATTTGAAGAACCTGGAGGTGGAAACCATCTGGGTGAAAGCCATGTCGGCCTCGCATCATCTGATTCTGAACCGGTTAGGAGTAACCCGCATCATCCATCCGGAAGAGGAAATGGGCCGGCGCACAGCGCTGTTGTTGTCGTATCCGGTGATTCGCGATTACATGTCCCTAGGCAGTGGTCAGTATGTGGTCGAGGTGGGTATCAACAACAGCACCGAAGGCAAAAGGCTGGGCGAAATACTGCCCGCTGACCCGGCATCAGTGGCGGCGATTCTGGTCAAGCGTCATGAACAACTGCTGCCGAATCCGTCTGATGAGTTTGTGCTGGAGGCCGGTGATTCGCTGATTCTGGCCGGCACCCGCACCGCCTTGACGCAGCTGGCGCCCCGGCTGTAAGTCGTGTTCGGATTTTGGCGTCATAGCAGTAAAAGAGCATGGCTGCTGTTGCAACGGCGACTGCGCACCGCAAGCCCGCCCAGTGTTTTAGCATTCGGCTATGGTGTGTTGATTTTGCTGGGCAGTGGATTACTGAAGCTGGATGTGGCGCGTACCGCGCCATTAAGCTGGCTGGAAGCCTTGTTTACCGCCAGCTCGGCGGTTACGGTAACCGGGCTGGTGGTGGTCGATACCGGCAGTCATTTCACCCTGTTCGGGCAACTGGTCATCGCTCTTCTGATTCAAGCCGGCGGCCTGGGATTTATGACCTTTGCTATTCTGACCTTGCTGAATCTTGGTAAGCGTTTAGGGCTTAGGCAACAGTTGATCGCGCTGGAAGCGTTCAATCAAACCAGTTTTGTCAGTATCCGCCAGGTAGCCCGCTCGGTATTACTGTATGCCGGTTTGATCGAGCTGATCGGTTGGCTCTTGTTAACCTGGCGCTGGTCATTTGACATGAGCTGGCCACAAGCCGCTTACCAGGGGGTTTTCTACACCATTTCCGCCTTCAATAACGCCGGTTTCGCACTGTCTGCGGACAGCCTCAGCCGTTATGTGGGTGATATTCCGGTCAATCTGATTATCACCTTGTTGTTCATCATCGGCGGCTTGGGCTTTGTGGTGTTGCAGGATATCACCCTGAACCGGGGGCGCTGGCGCAAACTGCGCAGCTACAGCCGGTTGATGATTGTCGGCACGCTGACGCTGAATCTGATCTGCTGGGCGCTGTTTTTTCTGTTTGAGCACGCCAACCCCGCCACCTTGGGCCAATTACCTTTGAAAGACCAACTGGTCGCCGCCTGGTTTCAGGCGGTCACCCCGCGCACCGCCGGCTTCAACACCTTGCCTATTGAACACCTGACCGACGCCAGCAGTTTGCTGACCTTGATGTTGATGTTCATCGGCGGCGGCTCGGTCAGTACCGCCAGTGGCATTAAATTAGGCACCATCATGGTGGTGATGGTCGCTGTGCATGCGTTTTTAAGACAACACGATCAGGTTACGGTCGGTTATCGCTCAATCCCGCAGGCACTGGTCATGAAAGCCTTGGCGGTGATGGTGATTTCTTCGATGCTGGCGTTTTTTGCCAGCCTGATCCTGACCTGGCTGATGCCTTCGCCGTTGCTTGATTGCGTGTTTGAAGTGGTTTCCGCGCTGGGCACGGTGGGCTTAAGCCGGGGCTTGACCGGCCAGCTGACCCCGCCGGCACAGCTGCTGATTATGCTGGTGATGTTTGCCGGACGACTGGGGCCTTTGACCTTGGCCTATGTTATTGCGGTACCGAAGCAGCAGCGCATCAAATATCCGAAAGTCGATGTATTGATTGGTTGAATCAGTTCTTGATACCGACGCCCTTATGCAGCAGCCACAGGGCAAACCCGGCCAACAGCAGCGTCATGCCGCAGATGATTGACAGCGCCCAGCTAACCTCGACATCACTGACACCAATGGCGCTGTAGCGAAAGGCGTTGATCATGTACAGAATCGGGTTGAACAGGGAGATTTTCTGCCAGATGTCCGGCAACATGGACACCGAATAAAACACCCCGCCCAGATAGCTTAATGGCGTCAATATAAAACTTGGGATAATAGCAATGTCGTCAAAGCTGTCGGCGAACACCGCGTTGATAAATCCAGCCAGGGAGAACAAGGTTGCGGTCATGACCATCACCAGCATGGCAAGCAAAGGCGCGACCAGCGGCAAGTCGCCCAGGAACCAGGCAATCATCGCCACCACCAGACCGACCAGCACGCCCCGGGCGATGCCGCCAACCACATAGCCGCTCAAAATCACCCAATTGGGCACTGGAGAGACCAGCAATTCCTCGATATGGCGCTGAAACTTGGTGGAATAAAACGATGACACCACATTGGCGTAAGAATGGCTGATCACCGACATCAGAATCACTCCGGGCACGATATAACGCATGTAACTGACGTCACCAATCGGGCCGATGCGCTCGCCGATCAGTTTGCCGAAAATCAGAAAATACAGCGTGGTGGTGATTGCCGGCGGTAATAACGTTTGCGGCCAGATGCGTAAAAATCTGCGGATTTCCTTGAATACCAGGGTGCGAAAGGCGATGTGATAATTCAGCGGGGTGGTCATGATGGGATTGATAAGCCTGTGCGTTGCGGTTTGCTAAATAGACCATCATAGCACCGGGTCAGCGACATCGCGATTTTGTAAGGTGGCGGACAGGATGCGGTGAATGGTCCAGGCAAGGCGGAGCGAATGGCGGATAAAAAAAACGGCCGGGTGAAGATCACCAAGCCGTTATGAGTATTTTTTAGGAAGGATATTACGCAACTTTTCGCTGTAACGATCTGTGACCAGAAAAGTTAGCGTCAATGTTAGTGCATGATTCCGCTTAAGAAAATGTGGCATATTGTCGCATCGTTAAGTATCGGGAGGCGGGGCCGGCTAATTTGACTTTCACACATCAATGGCGGCAGATGCCTGAAAGAGCCTAAGTTAGCAGAAAAAGATGCTAAAAAGGCTTAGGAATAATCTGTAAGCTATTGATATTAAAATTTTATCTGCGTTTTGATTAAAACTGGGTCAATTTAACAAAACGGTAATAAAAACCGTCATTAAGCGCTTTTTTCAAAGCCTTTTCCACAAAGTTATCCACAGCTTTTGTGTATAACCTACCGGCAATGGGGTTGTTCTTAGGGCTGCCAGTATTCGGCCACCCAGGCGGTGGGTTTAAGGTATTGGCGCAACGGTTTTTGCCAAGGCTCGCCTTGGATGCGCTTTTGCATCACCCAGCGCAGATGCTCAGCCGGGCTGAGCATCTGCGCGCCTTTACACCAGCGGCCAACAATGGCATCCGGGGCTTTGGGATTGCCCGGAAAGGTGATGATTTTCGCCTTTTTTGGCAACACCGGCGTTCTGACATAGCGCAAAGGCCAAGGCCCCATGCAGTGCAGGCCAAAATGCCGGGTCCAGCTGCCGGGCCAGAATTTAACGCCGCCTTTGATGCAGGATGAGACATAGTTCTGTTCATAGCGGTAGTGCAGCGCCAGCTGTGGGTTCTGGCGCAGATTGTCCAGCATGTAGCCATGCTGGCCGATGGTGAAGCGAAACACCGAAGTCTGCGACATGCGCAGCCAGGGTTTGACCCAGTTGCGCGCGGTGATGACATCGTCCGGCTGGCCAAAGCTGAAGTAATCATCGATAGAACTAACAATCACCGAATCCAGATCGATAAACAGCGCCACCCCTTCAAGGCCGAACAATTCATGCCCCCACAAGGCTTGTTTCGGCCATTTGCCGGGTGCTTGTTCAGGTATTTCACAGCCCAGTTCCGGCAGCGGCAGGCATTCGACTTCCGAGCGGATGCCGCCTGTGTCATCGGTGAAACAATACAGCTTGAACGGCGGGGTAATGTTGCGGGCGATCATGCCGTACAGGCAATTGACATACTCCGGCCCGTACATGCTGCCCCATTTGATGCAGAGAATTTGCTTGTCCATTATTCCCGCCAGTGTTCGGCCACCCAGTCGGTCGGCAGAATATGTTTGTAGATTTTCTTATACGATTTTTTCGCCGGCCATAAACCTGCGATGGCCTGATCGGGATTCGGTTCGCCCGGAAAGGCCACCACACGCGCGGTTTCCGGTAGTGCCGGCGGACGCCACCAGCGCAGCGGCATGGGCGGCACGCAGTGGACTTTGAACAGCAGACACCATGCTTCCGGCCAATACTCGATTTCCTTGATGCAACGCGAGACAAAGGTTTGTTCGTTGCGGTATTGCTTGACCAGCACCAGAGGCTCTTTAAGCGTGCGTTCCAGTAAATAGGGGTGACTGCCCACCCTGAATCGATACACGGAGGTATTGCCGATGCCAGTGCCGGGCTGGGTGAAATTGTGCATTACCACGAAGCTGGCTTCGGGCTTGAAAGTGAAAAAATCATCCAAGGGGCCGGTGACCACTACATCCAGATCCAGAAACAGCCAGTCGCCGGTCATGTCCGGCAAACTCTCCGTCCACAGGGTGATTTTGCGCCAGCCGGTGTTGTTGAATGGCGCTGGGATAGCGATGTCAGGGCAGGGCAGGCATTCAACCTCCGGGCGCACATCGCTGGCGTCATCGGTCAGGCAAACAAAACGCAAATCACCCTGAATATGGCGGCGCGCCATGGCATACAGCACATTGACATAGTGAGCGGGGTATTTATCACCCCATTTCATACAAACGATTTGAGCTTTAGGCATGGTTTCTGTGGGTTGGGTGTTTCGAAGCAACCAGGTGTTGGTACAGCGCCAGAGTTTGGCCCTGCATTCTGGCCAAAGTGTAAACCGTATTGCGGGCAATCGCCACGCGCTCGCCATCGAGAAGGGCCAGAATCCGGTCTTCGACCTGATCCAGACGCCCCGGTTCGACCTGGCCGTTCGGGTACAGTTTCTCCAGTTGCTCGGCCACGCCGCCGTGTGCGTAGGCAATCACCGGTACGCCCAGACTCAAGGCTTCGGTCACTGTGCGGCCAAACGCTTCCGGCGCTTTCGACAGCGACAATACGGCGCTGGCCTGGCTGATGATTTCTCTAAGATCATCGCGCGGCCCGGTAAAGGTGAGGTGATTTTGTAAACCCAGATCGAGCACGCATTGTTTGAGTTCTGTTTGATAATCGGGCTTGTCGGCGCCGCCGACAATCAGCCCATGCACCGGCTTGCCCAGGTTTCGCAGCCGGGCGACCAATTCGATGAAATCCTCGATGCCTTTGCGTTTGGACAGCCTGCCCGGCATGACCAGCAGCGCTTTGTTAGCAAGCGCCGGACAATCCCCGCGCCAGCGCTTAAGCCAATCGGCATCGGGCTGGAACCCTGGATAATAAAGCCCGCTATCGACACCCCGCGCTATGACTTCGATGCGCTCCGGCGGCGTGTCGGGATAAGCTTCAAGAATATGGGCTTTCAGCCAATGCGAGACGGCGATGACTTTATCGCCATGGGTCATGATTTTGCTGTAGCGATTCACCGAATGCCGGCCATGAAACGTGCTGACCCAAAGTGGCCGTTGCTTTTTTGGCAATAACTGTAACGCCAGATAGGTTATCCAGGCCGGCAGGCGCGAACGGACATGCACGATATCCGGCTGGATGCGCGCCAACAGCCGCGTCAGAGTCGGCACATGGCGCAAGGTCAACGGCGATTTAACACCCAACGGCAACGCGATATGCCGACTGCCTTGCGCGGTCAACGGCGCCACCAGTCGGCCGCCGGCGGAAATCACCCAGGATTGATGGCCATGCTCGACCAAGGCTTGGGCGATTTCCAGGGTGCCGCGCTCGACCCCGCCGCTGTTCAGGGCAGGCAGAAGCTGCACCACGGTTAATGTCCGATTCATGCCTTGAGCTTGTCTCGCCAGGCTTTGACTTCGGCGCTTAATGCGCCCAGGTCGAACGTGGTCAGGCGCTTGTCTTTCAGCAACGCCTTGCCCGCCACCCAGACATCGGAAACCTGATCACGGCTGGCCGAATAAACCAGTTGCGAGGCCGGGCAGTACAAAGGTTGGGTTTCCAGGTCGTTAAGATCGATGGCGATCATATCGGCGGCTTTGCCCGGCACCAGGGAGCCGATTTGTTCATCCAGTCCCAGCGCCTTGGCGCCGTTTAAGGTGGCCATGCGCAGGGCCTGATGGGCGGGCAGGGCGGTGGCGTCTCCGGCCACCGCCTTGGCCACCAGCGCCGCGGTGCGCATCTCGCCCAGCATGTTGAGATCGTTGTTACTGGCCGCGCCATCAGTGCCCAAGGCGACATTGATCCCGGCATCGAGACAGCGTGCAATGGGCGCGAAGCCTGAAGCCAGTTTCAGATTCGATTCCGGGCAATGCACGATGCTGGTACCGGCGCGGGCCAATTGCTCGATTTCATCATCGGTGAGCTGGGTCATATGCACCGCGATCAGGCTGTCATCGACCAGACCCAGTTCATGCAAGCGCGCCAACGGCCTGCGACCGGTTTGCGCCACGGCCTGTTCGACTTCGCCCAGGGTTTCATGAACGTGCATGTGGATTTTTAATTCCAGTTGGTCGGCCAGCGTTTTCAGCCGGCTCAGCGGTGCGTCTGAGACGGTGTACGGCGCATGTGGGGCGAATAGCCACGACAACAGCGGTTCATGATGCAGCCGGTCATAAAGCGCCAGGCCTTTTTCCAGATATTCATTGGCCGTTGGTGCCCAGGCAGTGGGAAAGTCGATCACGATCAGGCCAATCGCCGCCCGTATGCCGTGTTTGCTGGCCGCCTGCGCCAACGTTTCCGGGAACAGATACATGTCGTTGAAACAGGTAGTGCCGCTTTTGAGCATTTCCGCCATCGCCAATTCGCCGCCCACGCGCACGAACTCGGCACCGACCCATTGTTGTTCCAGCGGCCAGATATGTTTCTCCAGCCAGTCCATCAACGGCAGATCGTCGGCGATGCCGCGCAACAGGTTCATCGCAGCATGAGTGTGGCTGTTGACCAGACCGGGCAGAAGCACATGATGTGGCCGTTCGATAACGGTAATATTGGGATAGCGGGCGCGGGCGGCGTCCTTCGGTAACAGGTCGATGATTTTACCCTGGCCGATCACCAGGCTATGGTTTTCAAGCGTTTGCTTTTCCGGCTCGATGGGGATCAGCCAGCGGGCTTCGATCAGAAATTCAGCAGTCATGGCGCTTTTCGATGGTGGTGGAAGGCGTATAGTATACCTGTCAAGCGCATTTTTAAGCATAGCTTCGAGCGTTGCGATGGTGCGTGGCAGCGCTGCCAACCGGCACAAGGCGATAACGGCAAGAGTTTGTGAAATTTCATCCATAATCTTGAAATTATGGGTAAAATATCCCCATCGCAGCTATTGTTAGCCCACCGGCTGTGCATCAACCGGCCTGAAGCGCCGCCTTTTCTTTGAGATTTTTTGATTCCATGACCGAACCCGATACCTTGCCCAGCTTCGCTGACCTGGGACTGAATGCCGAGCTTTTGAAAACCTTACATGCCGTCGGCTATGAAACACCGTCGCCGATTCAGGCGAAAACCATCCCGCATCTTCTGGCCGGACGCGATGTGCTGGGCCAGGCGCAAACCGGTACCGGTAAAACCGCCGCTTTTGCGTTGCCGCTGTTGTCGCGCATCGACTTGAACAAAACCGTGCCGCAGGTGCTGGTGCTGGCGCCCACCCGTGAGCTGGCTTTGCAAGTCTCGGAAGCTTTCCAGCGTTATGCCGCCAAGCTGAAAAAATTTCATGTCTTGCCGATTTACGGCGGCCAGGCCTACCCCACGCAACTCAAACAGCTACAGCGCGGCCCACATGTGGTGGTCGGCACGCCGGGGCGGGTGATGGACCATATGCGCCGGGGCAGTCTCAGGTTGGATAATCTTACCGCGTTGGTGCTGGATGAAGCCGATGAAATGCTGCGTATGGGGTTTATCGATGATGTTGAATGGATTCTGGAGCAAACGCCAACCGGCCATCAAACGGCGTTGTTTTCCGCGACCATGCCGAAAGCCATCGCCACCATTGCCCAGAAATTTCTGAACGACCCGATCACGGTCAGCATTGAAGTGCGCACGGTGACCGCGGAAACCGTGCGTCAGCGTTATTGGCAGGTCACCGGCATGCACAAGCTCGATGCCTTGACCCGCATCCTGGAAGCGGAACCTTTCGACGGCATGATTGTGTTCGTGCGCACCAAAACCGCCACCGCGGAACTGGCGGAAAAACTGGAAGCGCGTGGCTTTTCCGCCGGGGCGATCAATGGCGATATGTCGCAAAACCTGCGCGAGCGGGTGGTCAGTCAGCTGAAAAACGGCAAGCTGGATATTCTGGTGGCGACCGATGTCGCCGCCCGGGGTCTGGATGTCGAACGTATCACCCATGTCATTAACTATGACATTCCTTATGATATTGAAGCCTATATTCACCGAATCGGTCGCACCGGTCGGGCCGGACGCACCGGCGATGCGATTTTGTTCGTCGCCCCCCGGGAAAAACGCTTTTTGAGCAATATTGAAAAAGCCACCCGGCAGAAAGTCGAGCTGATGGTCATGCCCACCTCGGAAACCATTAACAACCAGCGGCTGGCCCGGTTCAAGCAGCGTATCACCGACACTTTAGAAGCGGGTGACTTGAGTTTTCATCAAGCTCTGATCGAAAGTTATCAGCAAGAGCATGATGTGCCGGGAATCACCATTGCTGCGGCGCTGAGCAAACTGGTGCAAGGCGATGAGCCGTTGCTGTTGCCCAAGGAAGATAAGCCGCGCAAGCAAAAACCCTCGGAATACACTGCGTTTGCAGATAAGTCCGAAGCTGACAGGCGCAAGAAAGCACCTAAAAAGAAGCCTAAGGCAGCCGCTGATGATGACGTTAACTTTGAGACCTATCAGCTGGCGGTCGGCCAAACGCATGGGGTTAAGGCGGCGAACATTGTCGGTGCGATTGCCAACGAGGCCGGTCTGGATGCCAACTATATTGTCAATGTCACCATTAAGGATGAATTTAGCACCGTGAAGCTGCCTACCGGTATGCCCAAGTCAATTCTTAAGCACCTGCGTAAGACTTGGGTATGTGGCCGACAATTAGGTTTGAAAAAAATCGATTAAGGCGTTCGGGCTGTTGCGTGTGGCAACCTTGTTCAATCAGGCATCCTATTGAATAGCCATGCTTATCTGGCCTGTGTGGGTGCGGCAAGGCACCGTTAAGCATGCTTTAGGGCTTTGAACGCAGCTGAAACAGGCATGGTGTGAATTGCTGTTGAGGCTGTGACGGCATTATCAGCTTGGAGATTGGGTATATAATGCCCTGTTTTTTCAACTCAAGGAGGTTGTCGTGCGCGAAATCAATCCAATTAAAGCCACTATCCAGGATTTGAGCGACCGGGTCGAGTCGCTTAGGGGGTATCTTTGACTATGCCGGAAAATCCGAGCGTTTAGTCGAAGTATTGCGCGAGCTGGAAGATCCAGACGTCTGGAATCAACCGGAACGGGCGCAGGCGCTGGGCAAGGAGCGCGGTCAGCTGGAAACCGTGGTGCATGGTCTGAGCGAATTGACCGACGGTTTGGCGGATGCCCTGGAGTTGTTAGAGCTGGCTGTGGCCGAAGACGATGCCGAAACCGTTGACACCGTGGCCGATGATCTCGATACATTCGAAAAACAAGTGGCGAAACTGGAATTTCAACGCATGTTTTCCGGGGAAATGGATGCCAATAACGCCTTTTTGGATATTCAGGCCGGTTCCGGCGGTACCGAAGCCCAGGACTGGGCATCGATGATCGAGCGCATGTATCTGCGCTGGGGTGAGGCCAAGGGCTTCAAAACCGAATTGATCGAAGAGTCACCGGGCGAGGTGGCCGGCATCAAAAGCGCGACCATTAAATTTGAAGGCGATTACGCATTCGGCTGGTTGCGCACGGAAATTGGCGTGCACCGGCTGGTGCGAAAATCGCCGTTTGATTCCGGGAATCGTCGCCATACCTCGTTTGCGTCCGTGTTTGTGTCGCCGGAAATTGACGATGACATTGAAATCGACATCAACCCGGCGGATTTGCGTATCGATGTGTATCGGGCTTCCGGGGCTGGCGGTCAGCACGTTAACCGGACCGAATCGGCGGTGCGGATTACCCATAATCCAACCGGTATTGTCACCCAATGCCAGAACGACCGCTCGCAGCACAAGAATAAAGACACAGCGATGAAACAGCTCAAGGCCAAGCTGTACGAGCTGGAAATGATGAAGCGTAGCGAGAGTCAGCAAGCCGTGGAAGACTCCAAATCCGACATCGGCTGGGGCAGCCAGATTCGCTCTTATGTACTTGATCAATCCCGCATCAAGGATTTGCGCACCGGCGTGGAAACCGGCAACACTCAGGCGGTGTTGGATGGCGCCTTGGATCCGTTTATCGAGGCCAGTTTGAAAAGCGGTCTGTAATGCCGGAAAAAGATATTGTTTCCAAGGATATTCTCAAGCGCCTGGCGGTGGATATCGCCCGTTTGCTGCTTGATCTTGATGTTGACAGCGCCGAAATTATCGACACCGAATATCAGCGCGTTGAAGACCGGCGTGCGGATCTGGTCGCTCGTATGCGGGGCCGGAATGGCGCGTTTATTCTGCATATCGAGATCCAGAATGATAATCAAAAAGCCATGCCCTGGCGCATGTTGCGCTATCGGGTGGACATCGGTCAGAGTTATCTGGATGCCGATATTCTTCAGTATGTCATTTATATCGGCAAGCCCGATTTGACCATGCCTTCCGGTCTTACTCAGACCGGTCTGGCGTATCGCTATCAGATTATCGACATGCACCGGGTCGATTGTGAAGCTTTGTTGGCGCATGATGACCCCGATGCCTTGGTGCTAGGAGCCTGTCCGAGAACAGACTGACCTACTGCGGACGAGCCGGATTGGCCGGATTCTCCGATCATTTTCGTTAAATAGAACAACTATTCGCCTCAAATGATCGAAATATCCGCCTAAATCGGTCTCGCCCTCGTGACGATCGCTGTTCTCGGACAGGCTCCTGGCGATTTTATGTGATTTCAAAGGCCGGCCCGAGCGGGATGTGGTGCGTTATATTCTGACCCGTCTGAAGCAATTGACCGATGATCGGGAAGGGCAGTTCCGGGAATATGTACACATGCTGGAAGTGCTATCATCCAACCGTAATCTCGAACACGTTATCGAACAGGAGGAGCGTATGTTAAGTCGGGTTGAACACAGTAAATTGCCTTCTTTCCGGATTGGTATGGAAAAAGGTGTGGAAGAGGGTCTGAGACAAGGTTTGCAGCAAGGTCTTCAAAAGGGCGAGGCGGCGTTGTTGTTGAAACTGATCGCACGCCGTTTTGGTGATCTTGACGAGAGTATCATCGAACGAATCAACAGCGCAGCGCCTGAACAACTGGAGCTTTGGGCCGACAATCTATGGGCCGCCGAAACGCTGGCCGAATTATTCTATTCCCATTAACAATCAAACGCTTAAAGCACTACAGACGCATGTCAGAACAACATTTAGACGAACAGGAACAAATCACCCAACGCCGCGCCAAACTTGCGCTATTGCGCGAGCAGGGCCAGGCTTTCCCGACCGATTTTAGGCGCAATGTCATCACCGGCGAATTACACGCCGAATATGATGACAAGTCCAAAGAAGCGCTGCAAGCAACGCCTGTCAGGGTTAAAGTCGCCGGACGCATGATGACCCGAAGGATCATGGGCAAGGCCAGTTTTTGCCATATTCAGGATATGTCCGGTCAGATTCAGCTGTATGTGACCCGCGACGATTTACCGGAAGGTTTTTACAACCAATCGTTCAAGAAATGGGATATCGGCGACATCATCGGCGCTGAAGGCGTGTTGTTCAAAACCAACACTGGCGAACTCAGCGTGCATGTCGATGACATTCGCCTGCTGACCAAGGCGCTTCGGCCATTGCCAGAGAAATTTCATGGTCTGACCGATCAGGAAATTCGGTATCGTCAGCGTTATCTGGATCTGATCATGAACCCTGGGGCGCGGGAGACGTTTCTGAAACGCACCCTCATTGTCAATTACATCCGCGATTTTTTCATATCGCGCCAGTTTCTGGAAGTGGAAACACCGATGATGCAGGTGATTCCTGGCGGCGCCACGGCCCGGCCATTCGTGACCCATCATAACGCCCTGGACATGGGGCTTTATTTACGAATCGCGCCCGAACTTTACTTAAAACGCCTGGTGGTCGGCGGGTTCGAGAGAGTGTTTGAAATCAACCGCAATTTTCGTAACGAAGGTCTGTCTACCCGGCATAATCCCGAATTCACCATGCTGGAGTTTTACCAGGCCTATGCCGAATACCAGGATTTGATGAATCTGACCGAAGACTTGTTGCGCGGTCTGGCCGAGGCCGTACTGGGACAAACCACGGTCACTTATCAAGATCAGGTTTTCGACTTTGGCAAAGCGTTTGCCAGGATGACGGTGGTCGAGTCGATTCTGAAATTCAATCCTGATTTAACCTTGACCGATTTGACCGACCAAGCCAAAGCCGAACAGGTTGCAGGTCAGTTGGGCATTCCGGTTAAAGAAAGTTATGGCCTGGGCAAGATTCAGATTGAAATTTTTGAAAAAACCGTCGAGCATCGTTTGCTCGATCCGACTTTCATCACCGAATACCCGGTAGAAGTATCCCCTTTGGCGCGGCGCAACGATGCCAACCCGGATGTCACCGACCGCTTTGAATTTTTTGTCGGTGGCCGGGAAATCGCCAACGGCTTTACCGAGTTGAATGACGCCGAAGATCAGGCCGAGCGCTTTCAGAGGCAAGTTGAGGACAAAGACGCCGGCGATCTTGAGGCCATGCACTATGATGCCGATTACATCACCGCTCTGGAGCATGGCATGCCGCCGACCGCAGGCGAGGGCATTGGCATCGACCGGCTGGTGATGCTGTTTACCGACGCGCCGTCGATTCGCGATGTGCTGTTATTTCCGCATATGCGGCCGAAAACAGTTTGACATAACAGAAGCGCTGGGCAGTTCTGACCTTAATCCATCCATTCAAGACACGGAGGAGAGCGTTATGATCGACTTTGGCAGGGACAAGATCGCGATCCTGGGGCTAGGGTATGTGGGGCTGCCCTTAGCTGTGGAGTTTGGCAAACATTTCGATACCATTGGCTATGATATTAACCAGGCGCGTGTAGATGAGCTACGCGCCGGTCACGATCATACCCGGGAAGTTGATGCGGGTGAGTTGGCCGCCGCTGGGCGCTTAAGCTACAGTTGTGAGCTGGCAGAGTTAAGTGCGGCGACGATTTTTATGGTCACCGTGCCAACGCCGGTTAACCATGCCAAGCAACCTGATTTTGCGCCGTTGGAAAAAGCCAGTCGTGCCTTGGCGACGCTGTTGAAGCCTGGCGATCTGGTTATTTACGAGTCCACCGTATACCCAGGCGCCACGGAAGAGGTCTGTGTGCCGATTCTAGAGCAAGTGTCGGGGCTTAAATTAAATGTTGATTTTACTGTGGGATATAGCCCGGAGCGAATTAACCCGGGTGATAAAACGCATCGTCTGACCACCATTAAAAAAGTCACTGCCGGTTCAACACCTGCGGCAGCTGAGCGTGTGGATGCTTTGTATCGGGTCATTATCAGCGCCGGCACGCATCGAGCCAGCAGCATTAAAGTCGCCGAGGCGGCAAAAGTTATTGAGAACACCCAGCGGGATGTCAATATCGCCCTGATTAATGAGTTGGCGCTGATTTTTAATCGTTTGGGTATCGATACTCATGAGGTATTGCAAGCGGCGGGGAGTAAATGGAATTTTTTGCCGTTTCGTCCTGGCTTGGTGGGCGGCCACTGCATTGGCGTGGATCCTTATTATCTGACCTATAAAGCGCAGGCCATCGGTTATTATCCGGAAATGATTTTGTCGGGTCGGCGTATTAACGATGGCATGGCGGCTTATGTTGCCAGTCAGTTAGTTAAGCTGATGCTGAAAAAGCGCATTCAGGTTCAAGATGCCAATGTGCTGGTGCTGGGACTGACTTTCAAGGAAAACTGCCCGGATTTGCGTAACACCAAAGTTGTCGACATGATGGCCGAGCTGGCCTCTTATGGGGCGCGTGTCGATGTGTTCGACCCTTGGGCCGACCATGATGAAGCCCAGCGTGAATATGGCATTAAACCCATCGTTGAACCTGAGGCAGGGCATTACGATGCGATTGTGTTGGCGGTGGCGCATGACCCGTTTAGGCAGTTTTCGTCTAAAACGCTGCGCAGCCTGGGTAAGGACGAAGTGGTTATTTATGATTTGAAAGCGGTTTTACCCAAGGCCTGGGTCGATGCCCGGTTATAGTGGCCGGCAAGGTAACCCTTCGAGGGGTTAATCCTGAAGATGCATCATTGTACATCCTCATAGGCTGGGGTTGAGGCACGAACCTCCGCGTTTTCCTGAGCTTTTGGTGATACTCACGTCTGTGAAGTTAAGAAAATAACACCCAATTGAGTGGCAGCTAAGTTTGGATAAGTTTATTGGGGTGGCCGGTGTCAGGAATCGGTCAGCAGCGGCATAGGTTAGCTGGTAAGCGGCAATGATTTGCCGTTTTTGTTTCTTAGTTAACTGATTTATAACGAATTGGTTGGTTTGGCACGGGGCTTGCATTGTATGGTTGTAATCATTTTGATCAGCCAACAGAGGAGCTTGTCATGTCGCCTGAAGCAAACAACCTGGCGGTTTTAAATCACGCCTCATTCGAAGCAAGTCGTGCCTATAACCTTGAGCATTACGACATTAGTAGTGCCTTGCAAACAACGTTGGAAATCCCAGAGTTATTGGCCATTTTCAGTCAGAAAATTGCCAATACGGTGCCACACACCGGTTATTTATATCAAAATAGCGAGTTTTCCATGGCCCTCGCTCAAGGCATCGTGACCCGGCATAGCTGTTCTTATGCGCTCAAGATCGATGGTATGGACCTTGGCGAAATCAAGTTGATGCGCGCAAGCCGGTTCAAGCCGCAGGATCTGAAGACATTAGAGCAGTTGTTGTGTTGTTTGATTTACCCCTTACGTAATGCCAGTCTTTATCAGCGCGCCTTGAATCAGGCCTATACCGATGCCTTGACGCAGGCATGGAACCGCTCGGCGTTCAATGAGACCCTGCACCGAGAAGCAAAGCTGGCAGAGCGCAATGCAGTGGCGTTATCGTTAATATTTTTGGATATTGATCACTTTAAGACTATCAATGATCAGCACGGGCATGATTGTGGTGATCAAGCATTGAAATCGGTGGCAAAATGGATCAGGCAACGAATCCGTGGCGGGGATATGCTGTTTCGCTATGGCGGTGAGGAATTTGTTATGTTATTGGTCGATACAGCGATACAGGGTGCGCAGTCCTTGGCCGAGGAAATTCGGCAAGATATTGCCAGTCGTACGCTTGCTTATGACATGGAGACACTGAAATTAACTGCGAGCCTGGGCGTGGCGACCTGGCTGAGGCCTGAAGCCTTACAGCACTTTGTCAATCGTGCTGACAATGCTATGTATATTGCCAAAAAGCGCGGGCGTAATCAGGTGATTGCCGCCAATGATTAAGCACTGAAGCTGCCTGATATGGCATAAAGGCGTTTGCACATAACTTAAGGCTAAAGTCTGATCGTTGGGTTCGGCAAGATTTATTTTTGTACTCGTTTGTCAGGTTGGAGGGGGGTTATGGTTGCAACAACAGGGTTTTATACCGATTCGCGATACCGTGCTACCGGTGATGTGTTGGATGGCGTGGTGTTTATCCGTGTTGGTGATTATGTGGGTTCCGGGGCCTTGCTTTATGACGGGCGTGCATTGCTGACTGCGGCGCATTTATTTAACGGCGGCGGCGAGACTACGGTGCGTTTTGACACCGCGGCAGGTTTACAGACATTGGCGGTGTCGAAAATCGCCTTACACCCTGATTTTGATGTCGATGCGAATAATGACCTGGCGGTCGTCTGGCTGGATGGCAGCGCGCCTATTGGCGCTGATCGCTATGAGCTGTATCGGGACAGTGATGAAGTGGGGCAAACATTTACTCTGGCAGGTTATGGTGCAGCCGGTACCGGTGCGGTGGGTGTCGATATCAACGGCCCTTTGAGTTCGACGCGTCTTAAAGCCGAGAATCGCTTTGATGCGGATATAGGTACCCTAAAAGATGCCTTAGGTTCTGGATTGGCCTGGACACCGGTCGCGGGCACACAGTTGGTGGCGGATTTTGACAATGGCGCTGCCAATCGAGATGCGTTGGGGCAGCTGTTGGGCGTTAACGATCTGGGGTTGGGTCTGGATGAAGGCTTGATCGCGGTCGGTGACAGTGGCGGTCCGGCATTGATCGATGGCCGGATTGCCGGTGTGGCCAGTTATATCGCCAGTTTGAGTGCGGGGTTAAGTCAGCCGGATTTCGATGCCCAGGTGAACAGCAGTTTTGGCGAGGTTGCGGCATGGCAGCGAGTCAGCGCCTTTCAGCCATGGTTGGATCAGACCTTGCGCGCCAATTATCAAGATGCGCCGCAAACCCCTGAACAGGTTGAGACACGCCTGGTCGAGGGCGATGCCGGTACGAGTCATGCTTATTTTTTACTGCAATTTACCGGTGTCAGGGTGGCGCCTGAGCAAATGCTCAGCGTGGATTACGCAACGCGCGATGGCACCGCTGTGGCAGGTGCGGATTACATTGCGGTCAATGGCCGACTCAATCTTTATCCGGGTGAGGATCAGGCGGTTGTTCCGGTTGAAATTATAGGCGATACCCTTCCAGAGCTGGAAGAAACCTTTTATCTTGATGTGTTCAATCCGGTTGGTGGCAGTTTCGGTGATGGAGCGATTACGCTAACCGCCATGCGCACCATCGTTGATGACGACGGCTTTTTTAGTTGACGCTGACAGTGATTGCCCGCGCTGTAAGCGCCCTTGAGTCAGGTGTGTTCTTAAGTAATGCCCAGTTTGAGTATTTTTACGGTGCTTTTGGGGCTTCTAATTAAGAATTGCTGACGTGTTCCCATGCCTGCGACTTTTACAGACAGGGCTGGTATAATGCCGGCCAACTTGTCCTGCTGATTTTCGGCACAACGCCCTATCTCTTAAAATCAATCGCGAATTATGCATTCAGTCATCGAAGACGTTACCGCCGCCATTATCCAGCGCAGTCGGGAAACCCGTGCTGTTTACCTTGCCCGCATCGACGCCGCGACCCAGCAAGGGCCAAGCCGCAGCCAAATGGCTTGCGGCAATCTGGCTCACGCTATTGCCGCCTGTCCCAGCGCCGACAAGGACAGCCTGATCGGCATGAAAAGGCCCAATGTCGCGATTGTTTCGTCCTACAACGACATGCTGTCGGCGCATCAGCCGTATGAGCATGCGCCGGAGCTGATTAAATCGGCCATTCGCGACGCGGGTGGAGTGGCCCAGTTCGCCGCCGGCGTGCCGGCCATGTGTGATGGCGTGACCCAGGGGCAGCCGGGCATGGAGTTGTCTTTGTTCAGCCGCGATGTGATTGCCATGGCCACGGCGGTGGGTTTAAGTCACAATGTGTTCGATGCTGCTCTGTATCTAGGTGTGTGCGATAAAATCGTTCCCGGCTTATTGATTGGTGCGCTCAGTTTCGGCCATCTGCCGGCGGTGTTCGTGCCGGCGGGGCCAATGACATCCGGCATCACCAACAAGGAAAAAGCCCGCGCCCGGCAGAAATTTGCCGCCGGTGAAATCGGCCGCGAGGAACTTTTGGAAGCCGAATGCAAATCCTACCACAGCCCCGGTACCTGCACGTTTTACGGCACCGCCAACAGCAACCAGATGATTGTCGAAATCATGGGGCTGCATTTACCCGGTTCCTCGTTTATCAATCCTTACACGCCACTTCGCGATGCGTTGACCCAGGCGGCTGCGAAACAAGTGCTGAAATACACCGCGCAAGGCGATGATTACCGGCCTATCGGCAGAGTGATCGACGAAAAAGCCATCGTCAATGCCATTGTCGGTTTGCTGGCCACCGGTGGTTCCACCAACCACACCATGCACCTGGTGGCCATTGCCCGCGCCGCCGGTATTCAGATTGACTGGGATGATTTCGATCAACTGTCCCATGCCATTCCGCTGCTCGCCCGGGTGTATCCCAACGGCTCGGCTGATATCAATCATTTCCAGGCCGCCGGTGGCATGGGCTATCTAGTTAATGAGTTGCTGGACAATGGCTTGCTGCACGAAGACGTGCTGACGGTTGCCGACCGGCCCGGCATGAACAGCTACCGCCAGGAACCCAAGCTGATCGATGACGTGTTAAGCTGGCAGGATGCACCGAAACAAGCCCTGGATAGCGAAATTCTGGCCACTGTGGCACAACCTTTTGCTCAGGGCGGTGGCCTGCATGTGTTGCACGGCAATCTGGGGCGCGGCATTGTCAAGACCTCGGCGGTGCGTGAACAGCACCGGGTCATCGAAGCGCCGGCGCTGGTGTTCGACGACCAGGATGATTTGATGGCGGCGTTCAAACGCGGCGAGCTGGAACAGGATTTTGTCGCCGTGATCCGCTTCCAGGGGCCGAAAGCCAACGGTATGCCGGAACTGCACAAATTAACCCCGCCGCTGGGCGTGTTGCTGGACAAAGGCTATAAGGTTGCGATCGTCACCGATGGCCGCATGTCCGGGGCATCCGGCAAAGTCCCGGCGGCGATTCATATGTGCCCGGAATGTATGGATGGCGGGCCATTAGCGAAAGTGCGCAACGGCGATCTGGTTCGTCTGGATACCGAGGCGGGCAGTGTCGATGTGCTGATGGATGCTAAAGAATTCAACGCACGAAAGCCTGCGGTTAACCATGCCAGGGATCATCATCACGGCTCGGGGCGGGATCTGTTCGCCAGCTTCAGGTTGAATGCAACCTCGGCGGAAACCGGTGCCAGTAACTTATTCATCAACGACTGAGTCTGAAAAACAATGACAGTAAGCGCAGCCGATGTACTGAACTTAGGGCCGGTCATGCCGGTTATGGTGATCAACGACCTGGACTCTGCCGTGCCGTTGGCCAAGGCACTGGTGGCAGGCGGAATCAAGGTTTTGGAAATCACCTTGCGGACCACGGTGGCGCTGGACGCGATTCGTGCTATTGCGAGCGAAGTTCCAGACGCTGTGGTCGG
>JAVVEW010000042.1:0-20023 GCA_032251045.1 Methylococcales bacterium | reverse complement strand
CTATCAGAGCACCCAGGCCGCACACGCTCACATTGAACTAAACCCGCCCTGCCCGACTCTTTTTGCTAACAGCCTAACAACCCAAAAATCATGTATCGACAGCTATGATGACTGAAAGCATGATGCGCTTCGCTGCAATTTTCAGCTATGTATACTAGACTTGGCGCAAAGACACGGAGCCTCCCGATGACCCCACCCATCCTGAAAGTAGCCGGCCTCACCCTGACCGAGCTGATTATCACTGTTGCGCTTGCGGGCATCGTCATTGGCTTAGGCGTTCCCAGCTTTACCGACACCATTCGCAGCAATCGCTCAGCCGCCATGAGCAATGAATTTATCACCGCGCTTGCTTATGCCCGCAGCGAGGCAATCAAGCGCGGCCTGCCGGTCACGTTGCGGCGCAGTAGCAGCACCGCTTCGCTGTGGGAGAACGGTTTCGATGTTTTTGTTGACCGAGATGGCGACGGTCTGTTCGAGGACGATGGCAACGCCACCCCTTGCGAAACCAATAATCAACTGTTAACCGAGGATTGTCTGCTCAAGACTTACGACGCGCAAACGTTTGCTGGTTTTACGGTGCGTAGTGGTGACAATTTCAGTTGCTGGGTGTCATTCAATAATACCGGCTCAGCCAGCAGTTCCGGAACTTCCTGCACCGGTACGGGACTGGCCAATGATAGCTTTCGTCTTTGCCCTGACAGCGGCGATGCATCGAAAGCCAAACGCATTGCCATTAACAACACTGGACGCACCCGCATTACTGATGGAGCTTCCTCATGCCCTTAACCACTCCCGCTCATCAACGAGGCTTCACCCTCGTTGAAGTGCTAGTTTCCGCATTACTGCTTGGTCTGAGCTTGGTAGGCCTGGCTGGCTTACAATCCTTAATCCTGGCCAACAATCAAAACGCCTATATGCTCAGTCAGGCCACATTATTAACCACCGACCTCACCGATCGGATGCGTGCCAATCGGGATAATAACGGACTGGCTGACGCCTACCTGTCCAGCAATCTAAAACCGGAAGATGCCAAACAACAAAGCAGCTGCGCAACAACATCCGGCTGCACGCCAGCGCAAATGGCAGAACACGACCTCTATGAATGGCAGCTCGCGCTCAGCACCACCTTACCTAACGGTCAAGCGGTTGTCGGTAAAGCCACTGGTAACACCTATACCATTTCGATAACCTGGGATGACGACCGCGATGGCGACACAGACAATAATGCCAACTTTCAGACTGAGTTCCGACTATGAACATGACCGCACAGGACAGCAAGGCCATACCTGACGCAATGGTCGGACAACCCCCGGTCATATGGATCAAGCAACAAGGTATGACCCTGATCGAAATCATGATTTCACTGCTGATCGGCGGTGTATTGATTGCAGGAATCTTGCAGATATTTATTAACACTAAACAAACTTATCGCTTGCAAGACGCACAATCACGTATTCAGGAAAATGGCCAACTCGCCATGGAGTTCATCGGCAAAGATATACGTATGGCCGGTTTTTTTGGCTGTGCCAGCCGTAATTTTGGCAACATCAGCATTGAAAACGAACTAAGAGACGCCAGCAATTTTATCTGGGACATCAGCAATCCCGTTGAAGGCTTCGATAATGTTGACAGCACATTCACCCGTATAAATTCTGTGCGCCCGGGAACGGATGTGCTTTTTTTGCGCGGACTTGGTCTTGGCATCCCCTTGATATCGCCTTTTTCCAATTCGGCACAAATGTTTGTCACCCCTGCATTTAATGCTGATTGCCCGGCGTCATCAGCCAAAACCTGTCATATCGGTGAAATCCTGATGGTGACTGACTGCGCGCAAGGCACCATTTTTCAAACCACCAATACCACTGACATCGCAGGCGGCGGTGGCGTCAATGTTGTACATTTCGCCAACGCCACATTCACACCCGGCAATGCCACACCGGCAATTTTTGCCAGAAGCTACGGACCAGGTTCCGAAATCGCACGCCTGCAATCTTTTGCCTATTTCATTCGTGACAATCCAGCAGGTCAGCCATCTCTTTATCGCTCAGGCATTCAAGTCGTGAACAACAATGATAACCAATTCATTGCCACAGAACTCATTGAGGGCATTGAAGACTTACAAATCCGCTATGGTATTGACACCCACGATCCTGACCGTCAGGTCAACTACTATGTTACCGCTGACCAGGCTAACATGGCGGAAGTCGTGAGTATTCGAGTCAGTTTCGTAGCGCGCAGCCTGGAAGATGGCGTGACATCGAGGCCGCTGCCTTATTTTTTCAATGGCGCGCAGATTACGCCCACGGATCGACGTTTGCGCCGGGTATTTACCGCAACCTATGTGCTGCGTAACCGCCTGCCTTAAAAACGGCGTCATACCGAAAAACACATGAACGGTTGCTGCGCCGCAAGTTTGGCATGACGTATGAACCGGATTCGGTTCCGAGCGCCAAGATGAAATGCCTTTGCCAGTTTTGGAAGAGTTGGCCGAAACGCTGCTTGAATTTGGCGATATCGAAGATTTCAAGCGCTGGCTGGATCGGCATTAAGCCGTGTTGGTATTAGTTGCATGTGTTGCCGGCTGTGCTTGATGCTTATCCTACGATACCAATCCGGTCTAAGGCTTAATTTATGAGGTTGAAACAATGAATGCTTATCCCAATCAACAAACCGGCGTGGTACTGGTTATCAGCCTGATTTTTTTAATGCTACTCACACTGATTGGTGTCGCGGGCAGTCAAGTCTCCTCTTTGCAAACACGAATGGCAGGCAATCAACATAACCGCAATCTGGCGTTTCAGGCGGCAGAGGCTGCACTGCGTCAAGGTGAAGTGTTCTTGCAGCAAGCTAATCTGCCGGCATTCTCAGCAACCGGCAACGACGGGTTATATGCGCTAGGCGCCGCCACGCCGACTGCTTTCGGCAATTGGAATGACTTCACTAGCCGGAACACAGAAGGGTTCACACACGTTGCCACCCAACCTCGATTCATTATTCAACGTATGCCTGATATCACAGGTGGCGCGAGCAATGAAACCCTGGATGTTATTCACTTTGCTGAAAGTGAAATGTATCAAATTACTGCCTACGCCGTTGGCGGAGATGAAACAGCCGTTGTCGTCTTGCAATCGATTTACCGGCGATAACGCAAACAAGATTTGGCAACTGGACATCACTGCGAAGCTGCCTCTATCAAGACCTTAGGCTTTGATCTAAGGAGCACAATAATAGCTCAAAGTGCTACTGATTCTGTACTCGATTACCACATCTATTCATCCCGAATGCTGACATCAAACCTAAGCGTATAATCAAAAAAATTTCAGCACCGCGACCATTATCATCAAGTGGAATTGAGTACATTTGCTATTCGCACTCCAAAACTGCTTTACCCACCCAAAAATCGACTGACCCTTAAATTTGAGAGGTTGCCAAATGAATAATTGGAAATTTGTTTTTGTTATTGCCTATCAAGCGATAGCGTCAAACTTGAAAGCCAATGCCTCGCAAGACTTAAACACACTAACCAGACAAGACAAGACCTCTCTCTGGCCCGTCTTATTCGGTTTTTTTATCGGCAGCTTAGCGACCATGCCTGTGCAAGCACAACTGAGTGTAGCGCAGGCACCGCTGTTTTTGACACAGGCGGCAGAACCTGTGGTGATGCTGAATATATCTAACGACCATCAGCTTTATTTCAAAGCTTATGATGATTTTTCCGACCTCGATGGCGATGGCATTCCCGAAACCAGCTATAAGCATAGCATCGATTATTTCGGCTATTTCGACAGCTATAAGTGCTACCAATATCAGTCGGGCGTGTTCGTACCGCAATCAACCAGTTCAAGCAAATATTGCTCGGGACAATGGAGCGGCAATTTTCTGAACTGGGCCAGTATGACCCGCATAGATGCGATCCGAAAAATTCTCTACGGCGGAATGCGCTCCACGGATACATCGCGCAATACCATTCTGGAAAGAAGCTATCTGCCCAACGATGCTCATAGCATCGCCAAGTTTTACAACGGCTCTGATCTTAATCAATTAACACCATTTACTGCATCTACAGGCATTACCTTGTGCAGTACTACGGTCACCCATGATTCACACTCCCAGTTTGCCAATGAACCGCCGTTGCTGCGAGTAGCTAAGGGGGATTTTTCCCTGTGGGCAGCTGCCGAGCGCTGGCAATGCCGCTGGAAAGAGGAGAAAGGAGCCAACAACAGCAATAATCCCAGCATCAGTGGGCTTAATGCGGCCTCCAGCAACCCCAGCAATACGCTGGGGCTAGGCGAAAAAAATTATATTGTTCGAGTTCAAGCCTGTATCACAGGGATGATCGGTACCGAAAACTGTAAAACTTATGGCTCGTCACTCAAGCCC
Organism: Methylococcales bacterium; assembly: GCA_032251045.1. Lineage (GTDB taxonomy): Bacteria > Pseudomonadota > Gammaproteobacteria > Methylococcales > Methylomonadaceae > JAVVEW01. The sequence continues at coordinate 15,643 of JAVVEW010000042.1, read as the reverse complement.
ATTGGCTTGCTACAAACCTATGGCGATGAGGACAAAATTCGTTTTGGTCTGATCACCGGCTCTTATAATAAGAACATATCAGGTGGCGTACTGCGCAAGAACGTAGGCCCTATGGCCGACGAAATCGACTTAAGCAACGGCACCTTCAAGACAGCACCGGCTGCGGGCAGTATCATCGGCACATTGAACACACTGAGAATTTATGGCTGGCGGAATGATAATGGCACCTACTTTGGCAATTCAGACAGTGATAACTGTGATTTTAGAGTTTCCAATCTGGTTAATGGTAGCTGCACCAACTGGGGCAATCCTCAATCAGAAATTTATCTTGAATCTTTGCGTTATCTTGCAGGACTTAACGCATCACCTAACTTCGATGCCAATGACAGCTCTCGAATAACCGGACTGGTTACCGCCAACTGGCAAGACCCGATTCCAGCGACGGAATGGTGCGCCAACCTGAATGTTATTCAATTCAACGCCAGCACCAGTTCTTTCGATAACAATGAACTTGCTAGTGCCAGTGACATCGGTTTAACTAACCTTGGCAGTTTCACTGACGATATCGGTAGTGCGGAAAATATTACTGGTAATTCTTTTTTCATCGGTGCCAATGGTATCGACAACAATCGTCTGTGTACCGCGAAAACCGTTAATAATTTGAGCACGGCTACGGGCACTTGCCCGGATGCACCCAGACAGGAAGGTTCATACCAGATCGCTGGTTTAGCGTATTACGCCAAAACAAACAGTATTCGCAACGATTTACCAGGGGAACAGAAAGTCACGACTTATGGCGTTTCTCTGGCACCGGCGTTACCGAAAGTGGCAGTCCCGGTACCCGGTGTCGCAGGCAAAAAAATCACCATCCTGCCAGCTTGTCAGAACCGGCGTGAAAACACTAATTGTTCGATCGTCGATTTCAAGATAGTGTCGCAAACTACATCGTCCAACAAGGAATCGGGGAAACTGTTTGTGAACTGGGAAACCGGCGAACAAGGCGGCGACTTCGACATGGACATGTTGGGCGTGATCGATTATGAAGTGACCTCCTCGAAAGTGACTGTCACAACGAATGCGTTTACCAATGAAACCGGAGCTGCCATGGGCTTCGGTTACATCATCAATGGCACCACCCAAGATGGTTTTCATGCTCATTCTGGCATCAATAGTTACGACTACACCGATCCAACCGGCGTCAACGGCTGCAGTAATTGCTCGGAACAAGATTCAGCGACATCCGTAACTTATGACATTGGAAGCAGCTCCGCGCAAAGTTTAGAACAACCATTGTGGTATGCCGCCAAATGGGGCGGTTTTATCGATGGCAATAACAACGACCTACCTGACCTGAATTCGGAATGGGATCAAAACGGCGACGGCCTGCCTGATCGTTACTTCCTGGCCACCAATCCAGCGCAATTAGCGCAATCCTTAGCTCAAGCACTATCGGATGTCATCGCCTCTAACAGCTCTGCATCGTCTGTAGCCACCAACGCCACCCGATTAGATACCACAACCGTCCTTTACCAAGCCAAATTCAACAGCGCCGACTGGACCGGACAGCTACTGGCATTTGCGCTGGACACGCAGGGCGAAGTCAGTGACACGCCTTTATGGGATAGCGGCGTGAAAGTTACCCAGCAAGGTTTTTTGGGCCGATCTATCTACTCTGCCAATCCAGCTCAGAGTCCGATAGGCATCTTTTTTGACCACGACAATCTAAACGCCGCGCAAAAAAGCGTCATCAGCAAGAGTACCGTCAATTACATCCGGGGCGACCGCAGCCAGGAAGAAGCCTCAGGCGGCACCTTACGCACTCGCATAGGCCCTAATGCCTTACTAGGCGACATGGTCAACTCTGATCCTTGGTTAGTGGGAACTCAAAATTTTGGCTATGATCGTCTACCTGGAACAGAAGGCAGTTCCTATGTTAATTATCGAGGCAGCAACACCTACCGGCAGCGCAGCCCGCTGGTTGCGATTGGCGGTAATGACGGCATGTTGCATTTTTTCGATGCCACAGTCACCGAAGCGACGAGCAGCCAGGAAGTTTTTGCCTATGTTCCACATACGCTACTACCTGCTCTTAAGGCATTGACGCTACCCAATTACACCGCTCCCGGCCAGCACCGCTTTTTTGTCGATGGCTCACCCATCGCCAGCGACGCCTATATCGATGTCGATGGAGATGGGGATAAAGAGTGGCGTACGATGACTGTGGGCACATTAGGTGCCGGTGGCAAAGCGATTTTTGCCCTAGATACCACTTTTATCGATCCCAACAATCTCGCCCAGCCGGAAACCACATTCAAAGCTGAACGCGTTCTCTGGGAAATTAACACCGATAGCGGAGCTGACTTTGCCAACGACCTCGGTCTGACCATTGGACAAGCGTCTATCGTTCGCTTGCACGATGGTGAATTTGCCGTTGTTTTTGGCAATGGTTACAACAGCGCCGATGGTAAAGCCGTGCTTTATATTGTCAATGCCAAAACCGGCGCCTTGATCAAAAAAATCGATACCAGCGTAAGTGGCAACAATGGCCTGGCAACGCCCATTGCCGTTGATGTCGATGGCGACCGCATCACCGACGCCATTTATGCGGGCGACCTTAAAGGCAATCTGTGGAAATTTGATGTATCCAATAGCAACGCCAGCAAATGGGATGTTGCTTTCAAAAAAGGAAGCAATACTGACCCACTGTTTGTAGCAACCGATCGCAATGGCAACCTCCAACCGATTACCGCTAAACCACAGGTTGGACGACATCCTTCCAGCGGCGTGATGGTGTATTTTGGTACCGGCAAGTTTTTTGAAGCAGGTGACAACGACACCAGCAATGCGCAAGTACAGACTTTTTACGGTGTTTGGGACAATGATGAGAAAATTGCTAACAGTCGCGGGGATCTTGTGGAACAAACGATCGAGGCAGAAACGACCGTCGGCAATTTCAATGCACGGGTTACATCTAATAACGAGCTTGACTATGCTGGTAGCGACAAAGGCTGGTATATGGACCTGGTCACCCCTCCTCAGCCCGGCACGGCAACTGGCGAAAAAGTCATCAGTCAGGCACTGTTGCGGAATGGACGTGTCATTTTCGTCACCATTATTCCAGACAACACCTTGTGCTCCTTCGGTGGAACCAGCTGGCTCATGGAATTTGAGGCTGTAACCGGTAAGCGCCTTGAAACCACGCCATTCGACTTAAGTGGCGACCATCTGGTTGATTCAGCGGACATGATTACCGAAACCATCGACACGAATGATGATGGCGTCATTGATGACAGTGACGATGCCGTAGCCGCATCGGGTAAACAATCTACAGTGGGTATGATTAAAGCTCCCGGCGTAATCAGTGCAGGCAGTCTGGAACACAAGTACGCCAGCGGATCAACCGGCGCAATAGAGCGCACAGTCGAAACAGCGGACGCTGGCACTGGCCGCCAATCCTGGCGACAATTACGCTGACAAGGCGTCATGATTGTTTCGCCATGCGTACTATCATAACTCAGCATGCACCAGGCCACGGTCAACGTCACCATGACCTTCACACTTAACGGACAAGGGCGGAAAATGAACAAGAGCCAAGGCTTCACACTGATAGAACTGATGATTACCGTTGCCATTGTCGGCATTCTGGCGGGCATCGCCTATCCTTCTTATCAGGCACATGTCTTGAAATCACGCAGGGCGATTGCTAAAGGCGATTTGCTCAGCCTGGCCAATGCCTTAGAGCGACACTTCACTGAAAACAACCGTTATTGCGGCGCGACCAGCAGCACATGTGGTGCCGGCGCCCCCACGATTTTTGCCACGCAAAGCCCTTTAGATGGTCCGACCAAGTATTACGACCTGAAAATCTCTGCATTGACTGCAAGTTCTTATACCATTCAGGCCGTACCCATTGCTGGCAGCCCACAAGCGAAAGATTCATGTGGAACGCTGATTTTTCAGCACACCGGTGCAAAATCCATATCCGGCAGCATTGCCCTTGAGCAGTGTTGGTAGCTTGACATGCACAAACCTAATGCTTGCGCCGCCTAAGGTTTATATTTATTTGCCTGATTTTCGCTTATAATTTACGGTTTTTCTGAAAAAACAGGTTTGAACACCTGACTGAGGAATCAACTATGACGGCACGAGTGGGTATTATCATGGGGTCGCGTTCAGATTGGGAAACCATGCGCCACGCAGAACAAAAGCTTATCGAACTGGGCATACCCGCTGCCGTTGAAGTTGTCTCAGCGCATCGCACGCCGGATAAATTAGTAACCTACGCCGAACATGCCGCGGCATCGGGCCTTGAAGTCATCATTGCCGGCGCGGGTGGTGCGGCACATTTACCGGGCATGGTCGCGGCCAAAACCACCTTGCCAGTGCTGGGAGTGCCGGTGCAATCTAAAACGTTGAATGGCCTGGATTCTTTGTTATCCATTGTGCAAATGCCCGCTGGCGTGCCTGTCGCCACACTGGCTATCGGCAAGGCCGGAGCGATTAACGCGGCTCTTTTGGCGGCAGCGATTCTAGGGCTGAAGTATCCCGAATATCGGGATAGCCTGACACAATTTCGCAGCACGCAAACCCAAACTGTCCTCGATCATCCCGATCCACGAGTCTGAACAACATGAAAATCGGTATTTTAGGCGGCGGCCAACTGGCCCGAATGTTAGCCCTGGCCGGCGTGCCTTTAGGGCTTGAGTTTGTCACCATTGACCCTGCCCAGGACGCATGCGCCGCCCCCGTCAGCGAACATTGGCAAGGCGCGTATGATGACCCTGTGCTGCTGGAACGTCTTGGCCAGGTTTGTGATTATGTGACTTATGAATTTGAGAACATTCCTGTTGCCATCGTCGAACAACTCGCCCGGACAGTTCCGGTTTATCCCTCTGCACAGGCGTTGGCGATGAGCCAGGACCGGCTGATTGAAAAACAGTTCCTCAACGAACTGGGCATAGCAACCGCGCCTTTTGCAGCCATTGACAGTTTGGCACAACTGGAAGCCGAGGCTGGACGCCTGAATTTTCCGGCCATTTTGAAAACCCGCCGCTTTGGTTATGATGGCAAAGGCCAGTTCGTGATAAAAAAGCCGGATGACCTACACGCCGCCTGGACGGCCATGGCCGGACACGCATTGATTCTGGAAGGCTTTGTGCCTTTTTGCCGAGAGGTGTCAATCCTTGCCGCACGCAGTCCTTCTGGCGACAAAGTGTACTATCCGCTCTCTGAAAACCAGCATCACAAGGGTATTTTGCGCATGGCCAAAAATACTCGCGACGACTTGCTACAAGCGAAAGCCGAGCGCATCATTGATAAGGTGCTGGATGCTTTGGACTATGTTGGCATGATTGCTCTGGAGATGTTCGAGCTGGAAGGCGAATTGGTGGCCAATGAGTTTGCACCGAGAGTACACAACTCCGGGCACTGGACCCTTGAAGGCTCGGTCACCAGTCAATTCGAGAACCATTTACGCGCCGTTGTTGGCTGGCCCTTAGGCGCAACCGACTCGGTTGGCTTTGCCACCATGCACAACTTCATTGGCCGTAACCCTGACCTGAAAACCCTGCTGGCCTTACCGCAGGTGCATGTTCATTATTATGGTAAATCGGCGCGCAAAGGCCGCAAAGTGGCACACGCTACCGTGCGTGCAGACTCTGAAGCCACACAGTCAGGCCGCAGCGCAGCCGTCGCAAAACTAGCCCGGCAATGGGATGATTCCTAATCCGGCATTCAGTCCATGCCAGTTGCCAAAGGCAATTGAATGACAAAGCAGGCGCCGCCCCCTGGATGCTGCGCCAGCCATATCAGACCACCGTGTTCTTCGATAATCTTCTTGACGATCGCAAGACCTAAGCCGGTACCTTTGACCTTGGTGGTCACATAAGGCTCGAAAACCTTTTCTCGCTGCTCTTCACTGAGGCCCGGGCCATTATCGACAACCATCCACTCTAACCAGTCGCGCTGCTGATGACTGCGCCGAATTGTAATGGTCAGCTCTACGCCATGTCCAGCGGCTTCCTGGGCGTTTTTAATCAGATTGTGTAACACTTGCCGCAAGGCAACCGGGTCGCCCAGCACCTCAAGCGTTTCATTGGCAAACCGGGTGGTAAAGCGGACTTTTCCCGGCAAGGCATATAACGCCATGACCTCCTTGACCAATACCGGCAAAGCGATACGTTCGACCTGGCGGCGGATGCTGCGGGCATACAGCGAGAAATCATCCACCATCGCTTTCAGCGCCTTGACCTGTTGCACAATCGTTTGCGTGGAGCGCTCCAGAATGGGCAAGGATTCTTTCGGCACCTGTTCGGCCAGCTTATGATGCAGGCGCTCGGCAGACAGTTGAATGGGGGTTAAGGGATTTTTGATTTCATGCGCAAGGCGCCGCGCCACTTCACCCCAGGCGGCATTTTTCTGCGCTTGAATCAGATCAGTAACATCATCGAATACGGCCACCGCGCCGATATTTCGGCCATCCTGACTGTACAACGGCGTACCACGACACAATAACTCCTGACGGCCATTAGGGCCGTTGAAATCGATACGCCGCTCCCAAATGCTCTCGGCCTGGGTCAACAGCTGCTGCACTTCGGTCAACGTTTGCAATAAATCCGGATGCTCCGTCGCCAATTCCGGCAAGGTCTGTCCCACAAATTGCGAGACCGGAACATGAAAAATCCGATACGCGGCCTGATTGGCGGTGCGAATCCGATAGCCTGCATCAAAGCTGATCACGCCGGTGGTCAGATTAGCCAGAATGGTTTCCAGGTAAGCGCGCTGGTTTTCCACTTCAAGGCCGGCCGCATGCGTTTCGTCCCGTGCCATGGCCAGACGCCTGGCCATGGCGTTGAAAGATTGCACCAAAAAGCCCAGATCATCCAGCGCCAACACGGGCAATTGCTGCTCATAGTCCCCCGCCGCCACCGCACGCGTCCCTTTCACCAAGGCCTTGACCGGCGCGACCATGGTACGAATACTGATAAACGCCACCCAAATGGCGGCCAGCAAACTCAGCAGCAACACCAGTGACAAGGTCAACGAGAAACTCATTTTTAACGAGTCGCGCAGAAAGTGCATTTCCTGATAGCGTACAAAGGCAAATTCCACCGAGTCAGCCAGGTCTGCGATGCGCACCGGCACCGGATACAGTGCCTGAATATAACGCACCGGCGTTGATGCCACGCGAGTGACTACTTGAATACGCAGCTGCCCCGGCTTTCGGGTATCCAGCGCAACGTAGTCGATTCTTTGTTTCAATTGCAGCCAAACCAACTCATCCGGCAGTAATGGAATGATTTCACTGGGATTGACACTGCTGGAAGCCAGCACCCGCGCCTGGCGCGAAAACAAGGTTAATTCGCTGGCTCCCGCCTCGGCGCGTGCGCTGTCCAACGTCAACAACGCTTGTGAGTCGGTTTTATCGTGAAACCGCCGCGCCAGACCCTGCGTTTGCTCTAAGCGCCAGCGCATTCTTTGATCCAGTGATGCCTGACTCAATTCCAGCGAATCTTCCATGGCCCGGTCAATTTCGACATTAAACCAACTGTCGATACTTTGATGCAGAAACTGCATGGAAAAATAATACACAATCAATGCCGGCGCCAGTGCCAATACGACAAATAACGACACCATGCGCCGGGTCAATAAAGATCCTGCGGCGCGTTGTTTCAATTGCCGCCACAGCCAAACGATATTGATCCCAATCAGTACTAAAAGGGCCACCGACCCCAGTACATTGATCAACAATAGCCAGGAATAAAGCGGGTTCAGTTCGGAAGTGGCCTGGGTGGCGGAACTCATCAAGTGTAATGAGAACAACACCAAGGCTAACAACAGCAATAGAAAAAAGCTGACCGGCAGAGTTATTCGGGCGCGGGACATACTTGCCAGGACGTGGATAATGCCCACTGGGCGTCAAAATACGCAAATGGCCGCAAAGGCAGTGGCAATTGCTCGTAATCAAAGCGCATGCGCCAGGCAAGTTGACGTGGCCAGCTCGCTTCCGCGATGGTTAAGGCTTGGGTGATGGTTTGCGCCGCGGCCAGCACTTCGGCCAGCGAGGCGAAACTTTCAGAACGCCCATCCCGAGTCAGGGCATAGCGGCCGGTCAAGGCTCGGTAGTCAATGCGCAGCGTGAACCGGGTTTTGAGGTAACCTAATGCCGCCCACTCATAAAGCGTTTGTGGCGCGACTTTAAGTTCAACTTGCCAGATCAAAGGAATACCGCTGTGCAGCGCTTGCCGAGGCAATTCCGGCAAATCAAACGTAATGTTAGCCTGGACGTTAACGGTGTTTTGCGCACGCATGGCAGTCAATCGCGCTACCTGAACCGCCTCGGGCGCAGGCTGGCAAGCGGTTAACAAACACGCCAACCACCAGCCGCGCTTAACGTTTACGCAAGCGCGCATAATAAAAACCATCTACATCAACATCGCCACAGCCGGCCATGACTTGCTGGCCGAAGGGACGTGCTTGCGCGAATGGACAAGGCGGCAGGTCTATTTCAGCATCCGCACAGACCGCTAGAAAAGCCGCTATTTGCGCTTCATTTTCGGCCTTGAACACGGAGCAGGTAGCATAAACCAGCAGCCCGCCCGGCGCCAATGTAGGCCATAACGCAGTCAGCATGGCCTGTTGGCTAGCCACCAATGTGGCAATATCATCAGGCCGGCGGTGCAGCTTGATGTCGGGATGACGCCGTATCACGCCACTCCCGGAACAAGGCGCATCCAGTAAAATCCGCTCGAATGCCCGCCCATCCCACCAGGTTTCCGGCTGCGCGGCATCGGCGCAACACAGCTGCGCCGAGCCATGCAGCCGCGTAAGGTTATCGGCGATTCTTGCCAGCCTGGCTTCGGCAATATCCAGAGCCAGCAGCTCAATATCAGGGCAAAGCTCCAGCATATGCGCGGTTTTACCACCCGGGGCGGCACAGGCATCGAGCACGCGCAAACCAGGCTGCAACGCCATCAACCCCGCCGCCCATTGCGCGGCCCCATCCTGCACCGAGACCCAACCTTCGGCAAAACCGGGCAATTGCCCCACCGGCACGGCTTGCGCCAGCGTTAACGCGGCGGGCAGCCCAGGCAGCGGCCACGCCTCCCAACCCAGTGCTTGCAACCTGGCCTGGTAGTCAGACAAGCGGGTCTGGCGCAGATTAACACGCAAGGTCATCGGCGCTTGTTGGTTATTGGCCGCTAAAATGCTTTCAGCCTGCCGGGGCCAGTCCTGGTAGAGCACATCGATGATCCAGGCAGGATGCGCGAAACGGGCTTCACGGTTCGCTTCAGCGGCCTGTTCCAGGCTGATTCGCTGCCGCAAAAAGGTTCGCAACACGCCATTGACCAGCCCTTTGGCCCAACGCTGTTTCACCGGCAATGCAGCAACTGTTTCCGACACCGCAGCATGAGTTTTAACCTGCATGGCGGTCAGTTGATAAAGCCCCAGTAATAAGAAACTTTCGACCTGCGGCGCTTTAACCGGCTTATCCAACAACCGGGTCAGATAAAAGTGTAACCGGGGATAGTCACGCAGCACGCCGTAACAAGCCGCTTTGATCCAGGCCTGTTGTTGTGACGGTAACGTATCCGGCAATGCCGCCAATGCGGCGGTCAGCGAGGCGCCATCGGCCAACACCCGCGTCAGTACAGCAGCGGCTAAAGCGCGTATCGACATCTCAGCCCAACCTTACGCCAGCTAACGGGTGGGCATTGGCGAACGCTTGCGCACTCATGCGCTTACCACCTGCGGCCTGTACCTCCAGCAGTTTCAAGCTCTTATCGCCGGTGATCACCCAGTAATCCTTGCCACGCACCTGCACCGTACCCGGCACCTCCGGCGCTGTCCAGGTCACCGGCTCTGCGGCCCAGATTTTCAACAACTGGTTCTTGAACAGGGTTCGTGCCACCGGCCAGGGGTTATAGCCACGCACATGCAGTGCGATTTGTCTGGCAGGCAAAGTCCAGTCAATGACCGCCTCCTCTACCGTCAGTTTATTGGCATAGGTAGCCAGATGGTCATCCTGCGCCTCCGACCTAAGCTGGCCGGCTGACAGCGCCGGCAATACTTCCAATAACGCATCCGCGCCAAGGTAGGCCAGTCGATCAAATAACGTTGCGCTGGTGTCATGGGCTTGAATCGGGTAGGTCACTTTGTGCAACATCGGCCCGGTATCCAGCCCCTTGGCCATTTGCATCACGGTTACGCCGGTTTCCGGGTCACCCGCCAACAAGGCTCGTTGAATCGGCGCGGCGCCTCGCCAACGCGGCAACAACGAAGCATGGATATTAACCGCACCCAGCACAGGTATTGCCAACACCTGTGCTGGCAAAATCAGGCCATAAGCCACCACGACCATCAGATCAGGCGCACATTCGGTCAAGGCCGCCTGTTCTTGCGTATCGTTCAGTGAGTCCGGCTGCCGCACCAACAGTCCATGTGCTTCGGCCAATTGCTTGACCGGACAGGCTTTCAGCTTGCGCCCACGCCCAAAAGGCCGGTCAGGTTGCGTGTACACGGCCACCAGGTCATGCTCGCTGCGGATTAAATTGGCAAGCGTTGGCACCGCAAAATCGGGGGTGCCGCAAAATACAATTTTCATAACACTCGCTTTTCCAGCCGGTGTATTTTTTCCAGTTTCTTTTTGATGCGCTGGCGTTTTAACGGCGACAAAAAGTCCACAAACAACTTGCCGTCTAAATGGTCGATTTCGTGCTGAATACAGACCGCCAGCAAACCTTCGGCGGTGATTTCCCGGGACACGCCTTCGCCATCCAGATAGCGCACGGTAATATGTTCAGCACGGGGCACTTTCTCGAAAAAGCCAGGCACCGATAAACAGCCCTCCTCGGATTTCTGCTGCCCATCCTCAGTGATAATTTCCGGATTGATCAAACACAAGCGCTGATCCTTGTTTTCACTGATATCCATCACTATCACACGCTGAGCGACGTTGACTTGAGTCGCGGCCAAACCCACCCCTTTGCCTTCGTACATGGTTTCAAACATATCATCTACCAGCCGTCTGACATCCTGATCAACCATCGCCACCGGTTGGGCGACCGTGCGCAAGCGTTCGTCAGGAAACTCTAAAATCGTTAAAATGCTCATTTATCTCCGTTTTCCATAAATATCGATAGGCGCTCATGCTCAGCTTACCGGGCGTCAAGATCGTACCGGTTGCGCCAATCGTTAAGAAGTTCAGGACGATTGTGCCGAATACCTTAAAAAAGGCGAATACCCGACCGGAACGGTCGAACCATAGCGTCAGGGATTCTATCTGAAACCCGGGTGTTGCAAAACCCACGGAGCTTATCTTAATGCCATCGCCCATAACAGGAGTGCTTAAATTATGTCCCTGGAACAAATCACCGAACTTTTGCATAAACAAAAGCTGGTCGAAAATATAATGCGGAATCAGGACGCGCCCCAGCAAGACTTAATCGAAAACCTGACGCATCTACAACACTTGAACGAATTAAAAACCGCATTGCAACGCCTTCCGGTTCGAGAAATCGGCGCTTTACTGGATACGCTGAGTGACGATGATACCAGGCTGTTATGGTCACAGCTTGAAGCTGAAATCATCAGCGATGTGCTTTGGGAGCTCTCTTTGGAAAGACGGCATCTGTTAGCACCCGATCAAGAGCCCAGCTTCCACCAAGGCCAGGTTTATGCTTACGAACTCAATAATGGGCGCATTAGCATCAAGGAAATCAAGGGCGAACAGGATTTACTGACCACCCAGCCCATCTGGCTGGATATGCTGGAGGTTTCAAATTCCGAACGCCGCGCCGTAGGCCGACATTTCGGTTTGAAATTTCCCGACCCCGATGACCTGACCGACCTTGAAACCAGTGCCCGGTTTTATCTTGAGGAAAACGGTGAGCTGCATCTGCATTCCAGTTTTTTGTTACACACCAACGACCAGGCTCGTGACGTACAGGCCGCCTTCATTATTCATCGTGACATCCTGTTTACCTTGCGCAACGAGGATTTACCCGTATTCCGCCTGCAACGTTTGCGCGTGCGCAGCCAGGCGGGCAGCTACAGTGAGTGCAAGGATATTCTGCTGGACTTGTACGATGCCGACATTGAAAACTCAGCCGACTCTCTGGAAGAAAGCTACGACATTCTGCGTGAAGCCGGACAAAAAGTCTTGAGCGAAAACCTGAGCGACAATGAAGCCACGCGCATTTTAGGTGAAATTGCCGGTATCGAGGATTTGAACAGCCTGATTCGTAACAACATGCTCAACACACGTCGCGCCATTTCTTTTCTGATCCGTGGTCGTCAATTGTCGCCGCAACAGACCGCGACCGCCAATCAGATGCTGCGCGATATTGAATCGGTTAACAATCACACGGTTTTCCTGGTCGAAAAAATCAAGTTTCTGATGGATGCCACCGTCGGCTTCATTAATGTTAACCAGAACCGCTACATTTCACAACTGACCATCATCAATATCGTTTTCATGCCTTTGAATCTGATTGCCGGCATTGGCGGCATGTCAGAATTCTCCATGCTGACTAAAGATTTTCCGGTCACCATCAGTTACAGCAGCTTGCTGCTCAGTATGATGTTGGTCGGTTGGCTTACCTATCTTGCACTCAAGTTTTTCAGTAAACGCAAACCGCGCATAAAGCTTTAAGCCGTTGCAGGAAGGCCTTTGCCTTAGCTATATGCCAAGGCAAGGACGAAGTACAAGCCGGGTCAAGAACCGGAAGCGGCAAGACCTAAATTGCGCAAAATGGCTAACGACGGTTTGGCTTGGTTCATGGTGTAAAAATGCAGCCCCGGCGCACCGGCATCCAGCAACTGCTGACACATGCGACTGACTACTTCCTCTCCCAGCGCTTGTATCGAGTCCCGATCATCGCCAAACGCTTCCAGTTTTTTTCTGAGCCAGCGCGGAATATCGGCGCCGCACAACTCGGAAAACCGAAACAACTGGGTGTAATTGGTGATCGGCATCACGCCAGGCACGATAGGAATATCGATACCCAACTTTGTGCAGGCATCGATAAAATAAAAATACGCTTCCGGATTATAAAAGTACTGGGTAATCGCGGCATTTGCGCCAGCCTCAACTTTACGCTTGAAGTTGTGTAAGTCCTCCTGGGCATTACGCGCCTGAGGGTGCACTTCCGGGTAGGCTGCGACATGAATTTCAAAATTATCGCCGGTGCTTTCACGAATAAACGCAACCAGCTCATTGGCGTAACGGAACTCGCCAGGCGACATCATGCCTGACGGCAAATCACCTCGTAGTGCAACGATCTTATTGATGCCATGCGCCTGATAGGTATCCAGCAATTCGCCAAGAACCTCCCGGTTGGCGGCAACACACGATAAATGCGGCGCCGCTGGCTGCCCTTCCTGTTGAATTTCAACTACGGTGGCAAAGGTTTTATCGCGCGTTGAACCGCCCGCGCCAAACGTCACCGAAAAAAAATCCGGCTTGACCTGAGCCAGGCGCTCGCGCACGGCGCGCAGCTTGGTAACACCCTCGTCGGTTTTCGGTGGAAAAAATTCGAAGCTGATTAACTTCGACAGCGGATGTTGACTGTGCATAACGGACTCCGGTTGAGAAATGAACCCGGACGCCTGCCCATACCGATGATTTTACCCACTCTCGGCAGCATAATCTGGCGCCCGGATTTATGACAACAATCAATACCGGTAACTATCCGGCTTGAATGGCCCCTCGACCGACACGCCGATATACCGGGCTTGCTCGGCCGTTAACCGGGTCAGCTGCACGCCCAATTGAGACAAATGCAGCGCAGCGACTTTCTCGTCCAAGGCTTTCGGCAACACATACACTTTGTTTTCGTAACGGTCATGATGTTGCCACAACTCGATTTGCGCCATCACCTGGTTAGTGAAGGAGTTGGACATGACAAAACTCGGATGACCGGTTGCACAGCCTAGGTTGACTAAACGACCTTCTGCCAACACGATAATACGCTTGCCATCAGGAAAAATAACGTGATCGACCTGAGGCTTGATGTTTTCCCAGGTGTATTGACGCAATGAAGCAATGTCGATTTCCGAATCGAAATGGCCGATATTGCAAACAATCGCCTGATCTTTCATGGCCTTCATGTGGTCATGGTTGATGACATTAAAATTACCGGTGGCGGTAACAAAAATGTTGGCCAGAGGGGCGGCATCTTCCATGGTGACCACGCGATAACCTTCCATCGCCGCCTGCAAGGCGCAGATCGGGTCGATTTCGGTGATCCAGACGGTCGCACCTAAACCGCGCAACGATTGCGCACAGCCTTTGCCGACATCGCCATAGCCGCACACCACGGCAATTTTACCCGCGATCATGACATCGGTGGCGCGCTTGATGCCATCGACCAGCGATTCGCGGCAGCCGTATAGATTATCGAATTTGGATTTGGTGACCGAATCGTTGACGTTGATAGCCGGCACTTTCAACTCGCCTTTGGCGGCCATTTCGTTCAGGCGCAATACCCCGGTGGTGGTTTCCTCGGACAAGCCTTTGACATCGCTCATCAACTCGGGATAACGCTGGTGCATCATTAAAGTCAAATCGCCGCCGTCATCGAGAATCATATTTGGCCGCCAGCCGTCCGTGCCTTCGATGGTTTGCACGATACACCAATCAAACTCTTCCTCGGTCTCACCTTTCCAGGCGAATACCGGAATGCCACTGGCGGCAATGGCGGCGGCGGCGTGATCCTGGGTGGAATAAATGTTACAAGACGACCAGCGAATCTCGGCACCCAGCTCGACCAATGTTTCGATCAGCACGGCGGTTTGAATGGTCATGTGCAGACAACCGGCGATGCGTGCGCCAGCCAAAGGTTTTTGTCCGGCATATTCCTTGCGAATTGCCATTAAACCGGGCATTTCGGTTTCGGCAATAGTGATTTCTTTCCGGCCCCACTCGGCCAGATTGATGTCAGCGACTTTATAATCAGGTGCGCTCATGTCTGTCTCCTGTTGATGATGCCGCGTAAGCGCGGCAGGATTATGGGATAAAGAATGAGCGCCGTTAACGGGTTAGTTCCACGCACCGAGCCTCACGGCTGGATAAAAACCAACCGCCGCAGCGCTCCTCGATGCGCGCAACGGCACCGGTAAACCGGTGCTAAAACTTAAATAAATTGATTGATATACACAGAGTCACGAAAAGTATGCGTGACCCTGCTCGTTATCTGTGTGTGATTTCATGGACGGAATGTCAGCCATGACACCAAAAGCCTGTATCTACAAACCCGCAGCAGCGCGCAGCGCTTCGGCTTTATCGGTTCGTTCCCAGGTGAAGCTTGGCTCCTCGCGACCAAAATGACCGTAAGCTGCGGTAGGCTGATAAATCGGTCGCAGCAAGTCCAGTTGGCCGATCAAGCCTTTAGGACGCAGGTCGAAATGTTCGCGCACCAGCGTGACCAAACGCTGTTCACTGATCTTACCTGTGCCGAACGTTTCCACACTGATGGATGTCGGCTCGGCCACGCCAATGGCATAAGACACTTGAATTTCACAACGCTCGGCAAGCCCTGCGGCGACAATATTCTTGGCTACATAACGGGCCATGTAGGTTGCCGACCGATCGACTTTGGAAGGGTCTTTACCGGAAAATGCACCGCCACCATGCCGAGCCATA
>JAVVEW010000041.1:0-20855 GCA_032251045.1 Methylococcales bacterium | reverse complement strand
CCGGCTGACCTGCCCAAGGAAGGCGGACGCTATGACCTGGCCATTGCCCTGGGCATTCTCGCCGCCTCAGGGCAAATACCCAAAAACGCCCTGGCGGAACATGAATGCGTGGGCGAATTATCCTTAAGCGGTGAAATCCGCCCTATCAATGGCGTGCTGCCGGTGGTACTGGCCTGCCGCGACCAGGGCCGGCGCTTGCTGCTGCCTTACGCCAACCACGCCGAAGCCGCATTGATCGAATCCGCCGAGCTATGCGCCGCGCAGCATCTGCTTGAGGTATGCGCCTATCTTAACGGTCAGGCCGCGTTACCCACGCCCAGCCACCCGACGCCCACCAAAACCCGCGAGTGGCCCGACTTTGCCGATGTCAAAGGCCAGTTTCAAACCAAGCGGGCGCTGGAAATCGCCGCCGCCGGGCAACACAACTTACTCATGCTCGGCCCGCCCGGCACCGGTAAATCCATGCTCGCCGCCCGCCTGCCTTCCATTCTGCCGCCACTCACTGAAAACCAGGCCCTGGAAAGCGCCGCCATCGCCTCGATCAGCGATCGAGGTTTTAATGTCGAACAGTGGCGTAAACCCCCATTCCGCGCTCCCCATCACACCGCCTCGGCGGCCGCACTGGTAGGCGGTGGCAGCAATCCCAGGCCAGGAGAAATCTCCTTGGCCCATCATGGCGCTTTGTTTCTGGATGAACTGCCGGAGTTTGACCGAAAAGTGCTGGAAGTGTTGCGCGAACCTCTGGAAACAGGACAAATCACCATTTCACGAGCGGCCCGGCAGGCTGAATTTCCTGCGCAATTTCAGTTGATCGCCGCCATGAACCCCTGCCCTTGCGGCTACCTAGGCGATCCATCCGGACGCTGCCATTGCTCATCTGAACAAGTCATGCGTTACCGCAACCGCATTTCCGGGCCATTATTGGATCGCATTGACCTGCACCTGCTGGTACCCCGGGTGGAACTGTCTGAACTGATACAGGCTGCCCCACCCTCTGAACCGAGCGCGGTGATACGCACCCGGGTCAGCGCCGCCCGGCAGCTTGCCCTGACCCGGCAAGGCAAGGCTAACGCCTGGCTGACCGTAAAAGAAATCGATCGATTCTGCCGACTGGATGCTGCGGGCGAACAACTGTTACAGCAAGCCATGACCCGCCTATCGCTTTCACACCGCGCCTTCCACCGCATTCTGAAAGTGGCCCGCACCGTTGCCGACCTGGCCGGCGCGGCCGACCTTGCGCCCCGACACTTGGGTGAAGCCATTAACCTGCGCCGCCTGGATCGCGCCTCATGACACATGGACAAATCGGCAAACTCTGCTTGAATATACCCATATCGCAGACAATACGGTCTCACTGTCCCCCACGAACACCCGACCAAGCCTTCTGCTTAAACACGCGCACAACCTTTGCTTGGAAATCACCTTCGGATTATGACCATGACCTTCCACAACCGCCCTTACCGCAAGAAACTGACCACTGAAGGTTTTATTTATCTGAATGGTCACGAATACCTACTCATCCTGAACAATCTGTCGATTACCGGTTTGCTGGGGGAACTGGAAGCCGATGACAGCATTCTCGACATCACCAGCCTGTTTAACATCATCCAGCAAAACACCAGCGTAGACATTTATCTCAGCCAGCTACGCCTGGCGGGCGAGGCAAAAGTGGTACGCGCCGACCTGGTCAATGACCGTATCTACCTGGCGCTGGAATTTCGCGATATTGAGTACGATGTCGACAATGCACTGTATCTTCGCCACAACTACCGTAAACGCATGGAGGCTTCCGGGTTGATCGAAATTGATGACCAGATCATGACCTTCACCACCATCAACGTTTCAGTGGACGGCATGATGATTCAGCTACCCGGCGAGGTGCCGCTCGAAGCCGAGAGCATCGTGCAATTTGATTTCAGCCAATTAGAGCTGGTGGGCGAGGCCCGCATTGTCTGGCGTCGTTATGAGCACGGCAACACCGTGGCCGGACTGGAATACACGCTGCTGCAAAAAAATGCCCCGCCGCTGCCGCGTTTTGCCAAAGGTAAAACCTGAGCGAATCAGACGCCCCTGCACGCTCTAGTGCCGACGCAAACCCAGCCAAACCCTCCGGCGGACGCTACGGCTTCAGGCAAAGCTCGCCCTTCCCGTTTGCCGGTCATTGATAGACTGCCACTATTGCGAGTATCCTAACGTTTCTTAAAACTAACCGCTGAATTGCCCTGAACTCATGCACTCTCTGAACTTGCGCCTGTTTTATCTACTTTTCGGATTACTGAGCGCCGTGTACAGCCCCGCCACCTGGGCGGCAGATTCCCTGCTGATTCCAGCCTCACCCAGCATTGCCGCAAAAAGTCATGTGCTTATCGATGCCGACAGTGGCAAGGTGCTGGCTGAAAACAGCGCCCACCAGCGCCTGCCGCCGGCCAGCCTGACCAAGATCATGGCGGTTTATGTGATTTTTCAGGAAATCAAAAAAGGCCATCTCAATCTCGATGAAAAAGTGACCATCAGCCACAATGCCTGGCGCACGCCGGGTTCGAGAATGTTTGTCGAAGTCAACACCCAGGTGCGGGTCGAGGACTTGCTCAAAGGCGTGATTATTCAATCGGGCAATGACGCCAGTGTTGCACTGGCCGAGCATATCGCCGGTGATGAAACCACTTTCGCACAAATGATGAACCAGGAAGCGAAGCGCTTAGGGCTTAACGACACCCAATACCGCAACAGCATGGGGCTACCAGACCCGGAACATTACACCACCGCGCATGACCTGTCGCTGTTAACCCGCGCCTTGATTCGTGATTTTCCCGAATACTATCCCTGGTTTGCGGAAAAAACCTTCACTTACAACGGCATTACCCAGCGCAATCGCAACCGCTTGCTATGGCGTGATGCCACGGTTGACGGCGTCAAAACCGGCCACACCGAAGCCGCTGGCTTTTGCCTGGTGACCTCAGCGCTGCGTGATGGCATGCGGCTGATTTCGGTGGTCATGGGCGCAGATAGCGATGCCGTCCGGGCGCGGGAAAATCAAAACCTGCTTAATTATGGGTATCGTTTTTACGAAACACACAAACTGTACGAGGCTGGCGCGACACTGAGCGAAACCCGCATCTGGAAAGGCGCACAAACCCAACTTGCCGTCGGTCTGGCCGAAGATTTGTTCGTAACCATCCCGCGCCGTCATTATCAAGACTTAAAAGCCGAAATGACCCTGGAACCGCTGGTCAGCGCCCCCATCGCCAAGGGCGCGACTGTCGGTCAGGTTCAGGTAACCTTGGCGGGCGAGCCTTTGTTAACGCAGAATCTGGTCGCATTAACGGACGTTGCCAAAGGCAACTGGTTCCGTCAGTTGCTGGACAGCGCCCTACTTTACATTCAATAACGCCCATACCATGAGCCAAGTTTATCTAAACGGCGACTACCTGCCGCTGCATGACGCCAAAATCCCGGTACTCGATCGCGGTTTTCTGTTCGGTGACGGCGTGTATGAAGTCATTCCCGCCTACCAAGGCCGCCTGTTCCGCCTAACCGAACATTTGCACAGACTGCAACAAAGCCTGAATGGCATTCGTCTGGCCAACCCTCACAGCCATGAGCAATGGCGCCAGCTGCTGGAGCCGTTGCTCAGCGCAGGCCACGATCAATCCATTTACCTGCAAATCACCCGTGGCGTGGCGGCAAAGCGCGATCACGCCTTTCCAGCGCAGGTTCAACCCACGGTATTTGCCATGGCCTCGCCGATTACGCCTTATGCCGATAAGGATCATGGTGTCGGCGCCATCACCCTGCCGGACACCCGCTGGGGGCTATGCCACATCAAAGCCATCACCCTGCTGGCCAATATTCTATTGCGCCAGCAAGCCATTGACGCCGGCTGCGCCGAAGCCTTGTTGCTGAAAAACGGCACGGTCACCGAAGGCGCGGCCAGCAATGTGTTTATTGTTGACCAGGGCGCTCTGATCACACCGCCTAAAAGCGCGGACATCCTGCCCGGCATTACCCGAGACCTGATTCTGGAAATCGCCGAACGCGAGCACCTCTCTTATCACGAAGCCAAAATCCCGGAACCACAACTACGCGCCGCCGAAGAAATCTGGGTAACCAGTTCCACGCGCGAGATTTTGCCCATTGTCACGCTCGATGGCGTCACCGTTGGCGAAGGCCGCCCCGGCCCACTGTGGCAACGGATGCACACCTTATTCCAAGCCTACAAGCAACACGCATCATGAGCGAATCCGCACTGCAATTTCCCTGTCAATTCCCGATCAAGGCCGTCGGCCAGAATGACGCCGAACTGGATCTGCATGTGGTTGAAATCATCCGCCGTCATGTTGATGACTTAACGGAAGGCGCGGTTTCCAGTAAACACAGCCGAGGCGGTAAATATATATCGATCACCGTCACCATCACGGCGCGCAGCCAACAGCAACTCGATGCCATCTATCAGGATTTAAGCGCCTCGCCCTGGGTGTTAATGGCGCTTTGATGCCATACGGTCATGCGCCTCCCACTCCATGCCAACCCCTAATTGACCGTGATCATCCGCCAACTCGGGCGTGCGCCCTATGCCGAAACCTGGCACGCCATGCGCCATTTCACCGAACAACGCCAGGCGGGCCAAAATGATGAACTGTGGTTGGTCGAGCACCCGCCGGTTTACACCCTAGGCCTGAACGGCGACCATAAACACATCCTGAACGCCGGCGCCATTCCCATTGTACAAAGCGATCGCGGCGGCCAGGTGACCTATCATGGCCCCGGCCAACTGATACTCTATACCCTGCTCGATCTGAACCATCGGCAACTCGGCCCTAGCGGTCTGGTCAAACTGCTGGAACACGCCATGGTCAGCACGCTCAAACACTATGGCCTGCGTGCCCGAACGCAACCTGGGGCGCCGGGCGTTTATATCGATGACCAAAAAATTGGCTCCATCGGCCTGAGGATTAAACGCGGCGCCAGCTATCATGGCTTAAGTCTCAACAACAACATGGACTTACGCCCGTTCACCGGCATCAACCCGTGTGGTTATGAGCGTTTGACCATGACCCAACTGGCCGATTTTTCGGTGCACATTACCACTTCGGAACTGGCCGTTCCGCTGATTCACGCCATTCAACAAGGACTGAGAGCATGACTTTACAAGCCCCCTCCCGGCAGACCCCGGAAACCCATTTGCGCAATCAGGAAAAACTGGCGCGTATCCCTGTTAAAGTGATACCCACTGACAACCCCACGCCGAAACCTGCCTGGATACGCATCAAAGCCTCTGGCGGCGCCGAAGTCAGCCGGGTCAAAAAACTGTTGCGCGAGCAAGGTTTGGTGACCGTCTGCGAAGAAGCCGCCTGCCCGAACCTGTCCGAATGTTTTGGCCACGGCACTGCCACCTTCATGATTCTGGGCGACTTATGCACCCGACGCTGTCCGTTTTGCGACGTGGCGCATGGCAAGCCCAGGCCGCCCGATGCCGCCGAGCCTGAACATCTGGCGACCACCGTGGCCAAACTCCAGCTCAACTATGTCGTCATCACCTCGGTGGATCGCGACGATTTACGCGATGGCGGCGCCGGGCATTTTGCCGCCTGCATTCAGGCTTTGCGTCAACACACGCCTGATACCCGAGTGGAAATTCTGGTACCGGATTT
The DNA here is from genome assembly GCA_032251045.1 of Methylococcales bacterium. Classification (GTDB taxonomy): domain Bacteria; phylum Pseudomonadota; class Gammaproteobacteria; order Methylococcales; family Methylomonadaceae; genus JAVVEW01. The sequence goes on along the minus strand of JAVVEW010000041.1, from coordinate 15,204 downwards.
TCGCGGCCGCCTCGACAAAGCACTGGCCGCGCTGGCACAAGCGCCTTGCGATGTGTTCAATCACAATCTGGAAACCGTACCCAGGTTGTATAAACAGGCTCGTCCAGGCGCCGATTACCGGCACTCGCTGACTTTATTGGCACGCTTTGCCAAACAACACCCGGGCATTCCAACCAAATCCGGGTTGATGCTGGGCCTTGGCGAGTCGCTTGCGGAAATCAAAGACGTGCTCAACGACTTACGCGCGGTCGGTTGTCAGATGCTCACCATCGGCCAATATCTGGCGCCCAGCAACAGCCACTTACCGGTAGCGCGCTATTATCACCCGGATGAATTTGCCGAACTAAAAAGCCATGCCGAGGCCCAAGGCTTTGCCCAGGTAGCCAGCGCGCCGCTGGTGCGCTCCTCCTACCATGCCGACCAACAAGCCAAAGCGCTTTGGCAAAATAGCGCACGCTAACTTGACGGATAGCCTTTCTGGTCTAATATCAAGCCATTAACCCTACGCTGGAACCCTCATGAATGTATTGATTACTTTTGTCGCGCTGTTGTTTTTCGCGGTCAGCAGTCAGGCGCAAACTATCAGTCAGCCACGCCCGAGCAACGATTTTGTGCAAATGGGCGCGAGCCAACCGACAGTGACCGGTAATGCCTTGAGCAATGACCGGAACAGTGTCAACGCCACCCTGGTCAGTAATCCCAATGGCCGGTTTGGCTTTTTACAGATGGATAACAGTGGCACCTTCACCTACACCTTGTTTCAGAACCTTGCCGAGATCGAAAACTTAAGCCAGGGCCAGTTTTTCGATGAAAGCTTTCGCTACGCGGCCAGCAATGAACAGGGGTGGAGCAATAACGCCACCATCACGGTGCGCATTATTGGCGACGCCAGCCCGCCTCGGCCTGAGAATGATCTTTTCTCGATACGCAACACCGACACCGGTGTGATCGGCGACGCCTTGCTGAATGACCGCGATGGTGACACCGCGCTGTTAGTCAGCTCGCCGGTCGGCCGCTTCGGCGATCTTATTCTCGATGCTAGCGGCAGCTTCACATACACGCTTTTGCAAACATTGCCGGAAGTCGCCAATCTGGATCAGGGTCAGGTACTCGAAGACCGCTTCACCTATGCGCTGCGCAGCGCCCAAGGCATTACCCGCGAAGCGCAAATCATTATTCGTATTGCCGGTGATCGCAAACCAACGCCACGCAACGATTTAGTCGCCTTGTTTGCCGACGATGACTCGGTATCCGGCAATGTTTTAGATAACGACGATGATGGCACCGGCGCCACCCTGATCAGCTCGCCCGCCGGTCAATTCGGCCTTTTGACCTTCAGTTTCAACGGCAGCTTCACCTACACCTTGCAAAACCGCGATGCCATCGTTAATTTGACGCCCGGGCAGGTGCTGGAAGAAACCTTTACCTATCAATTGGTCAACGAACAAGGTGCGGGCCAAAACGCCAATCTGATTATCCGCATTGTGGGTGGTCTAGGGCCACAGCCACGCAACGATGCCATCGCCCTGTTCTCCACCGAAACCACCGCAGCGGGCAATGTCCTCGATAATGATCTGAATGGCGACAACGCCAACCTGGTCAGCTCGCCGGCCGGCCGCTTCGGCATTTTGCAGTTAAGTCCCAACGGCGGTTTTGTTTATACCTTATCGCAAAACCTGCCGGAAATTTTGAACCTTGAGCAAGGGCAAATTGTCACCGACAGCTTTACCTATCAGCTGAGCAACGCTCAGGGCGCGACCAGTTCCGCAACCTTGACCGTGCAAATCATCGGCGGTTCGGTCGATGCAACGCCACAGGCACGCAATGACTTTTTCACGGTGGTCGCCAACCGTCTAGATACCGTTTCCGGCAATGTCATCGACAACGATATCAATGTGGAAAATGTCCGCCTCACCAGTCCAGCCGCGACCACGCACGGCTTTCTGGTATTCAATCAGGACGGCAGTTTCACCTATACCTTACAGAACAATGCGCCGGACATTTTGAATCTACCGTTCGGTCAGACGCTGCGTGATCAGTTTGTCTACACCCAAGATATCACCGCTGGCACAACTACCACCGCTGTCTTGACCATCGAAATCATCGGCAACCCGGTTGATGAAAACGGCAATACAGTCTTCGAGGAAGATGCCAATGATTTCACCAATGTCGATATCGAATTCAATAACCGCTCGCAAGATGCGGTGCCACTGAATTCGGGTCGGGCGATACGCGGGCAATTGTCGGCGCCTAATGACAAGGACTGGTTCACCTTATTCAGCTCGGGTAATGAAGAAATCACCATGGAACTGTGCCCGCAAGGCACCAGTTGTTTCGGCAAGAAAAACTGGGCGGTGTATATTATCGATCCGGATCTATTAACTGATGCGATTGAACTCAATGAAGTCGTTTTTAGGCGCTGGCTGGATGAAACCGGTTCAGCGATTGACCCTGCGGGCAATCAAATTATTTCCGGCTTAAATGGCCAATCCAACCATCTTTATCTGAATTATCGCCAAGGCATTTTCGAGTCGGCGTTGCTGGGCATTATCGACCCCTGTTTCGATACCAGCAATACGGTAGGCCTTGGGGTCAGAGAACCTAAAACCTATTTGATTGCCGTCTCCTCGGTGCTGACCGGCGATGCCGACAGCGGCGACTCCTGTGGGCAGGGGCGTGTTGTTTTACAAGAACCCGGTCTGCCGGTAGTCGGCACCAACGCCGACGGCGATACCGAATCCTTTTCAACCACTCAGGAAGTCATCAGAGTTCCTTTCAGCGACGACCAATACGCCATCCGCATCACCGCCACGGGGCGCGATCCGTTGCTGAGTGAAGTGGCCGTTCAGCGCTCGGCTCTGTTCCGTGCCGACAATGGCATAGCCCAGGTGCCGGAAATCCGCATTGGCGATCATGTCTTCTCGGCACAGCTGCAACTGCAAATTGAACAAGCGGTCAGCGCTGTAAACTTTGACATCGGCAACATCGAAGCGGTCGAAAACCCGGAACTGAATCCGTTCCGCGCCACCTATAACCCGGCCAACAATCAGGTGATGATTCCAAGGGTCACCGACCAGAGCAGCGGCAAGGCGTATTCGATTATTTTGCGCTATCATCCGCCTGCCGATGGCCAGGACGAGTGGCTGGAACTGATTGCCGCTCAGGCCATTCTCTAGGAGCCAGGCCGAGCGTAGCGCCTCTGCCCCCTGTGCAGGCACCGGTTACTGGCCTGCACAGGGGGTTACCAGCCAGTGACCATGTAACCGTTCACAACCAGCAGACTGCTTTTGGCAAGAGGCCATCGTATGGCTTTTTAGACTTCATATCGACAGGCGCCAAGACAGTGCCGGGGCGAAGTCTGCAAGGTATTATCCCGCGAACGCTTAACTTAACTCCCCCCCGGCACTACATTCAACAGCAACCCTCAACCTCCACTTGCCACAAGACGTGAACCATTACCCTAGCCCGTTTGCCCAGACCTCACCACGCCGCTTTGATCACAAAACGTTTGCCGCTACAGCCACCCAGCCGTCATGAGCTGGCTGGTCAATATTTTTTTAGAAGACTCCATCGCCCATAACATGCTGGTCATTAGCCTGGTGGTGGCGCTAGGCTTGGCGTTAGGCCATATCAGCTTGCTTAATTTCCGCCTAGGCATTGCCGGCGTGTTGTTTTCCGGCTTGCTGTTTGGTCATTTCGGTATCGAAGTTACCGCCAATATCCTCGCCTTTATGCGTGAGTTTGGCCTGATTCTGTTCGTTTATGCCATTGGCTTGCAAGTTGGTCCCGGGTTTGTCCAGGCACTGAAACGGCAAGGCTTGCTGTTCAACAGCCTGGCCACAGCCATTGTGCTGCTAGGGGTATTGTTAACGCTGCTGTTGGTGCGCTGGGGCGGCATTCCCATGTCAGCCGCAGTGGGCTTGTTTGCCGGGGCCACCACCAATACGCCGGCCTTGGCGGCCGCACAGGAAGTGTTAGCGGGCTTGCTGGCCGGGCAGGATAACACCCTGTTAAAACTGCCTGGTGTTGGCTATGCGCTGGCCTATCCATTCGGCGTGATTGGCATTATCCTGAGCATGGCGCTGATTAAACACCTGTTTCGCGTGGATATCGATGCAGAAGCCGATACCTTCCTGCACCAGCAACGGCAACTCAGCCACCCACCCATCGCACGCGATTTACAAGTGATCAATCCGAATTTGTTCGGGATTCGGCTGGGCGATATGGAGTTTATCGAAACGTCGGGCGTGGTGGTGACACGGGTGCTGCATGAACAAACCGTGACGGTCGCGACACCCGATACGTTGCTATATGAACACGATATTGTGCGCCTGGTGGGTACCCCCGCACAATTACATAAAATGCACTTGTTGATTGGGCCTGAAGCCGAAATCAATTTACAGGAACGCTCACAGAACCTCGACTCGGCGCGCCTGGTCGCCACCCGCGCCGAGGCCATGGGCCAGTCCGTGGCGCAGCTCAGAGCGCTGTTTGGCGTCACCGTGTCCAGAATTCATCGCGCTGAAGTTGAATTCACCCCCACCGGCTCGACCCGGGTGCATTATGGCGATGAACTATTGGCGGTGGGCACGCCCCTGAGCCTGGCAAGCCTTGAGGAATGGCTGGGCAATGCCTTGACCGAGCTGGATCATCCGCAAATCGTGCCTATTTTTATCGGCATCGCGCTGGGCGTGCTGCTGGGCAGTATGCCTCTGATGCTGCCGGGCTTGCCTTCCGCTGTGAAACTGGGCCTGGCCGGCGGGCCATTATTGGTGGCCATTGTGCTTAGCCGCATCGGCAATTGGCGAACGCTGAGCTGGCATTTGCCCAAAAGCTCAAACATCCTGCTCAAGGATTTTGGCATTGTATTGTTTCTGGCTGCGGTGGGCTTGAACGCTGGCGATCAATTCTGGAACACGCTGGTCAATGGCGAGGGTTTTTACTGGCTGGCGTGCGCGGCGCTGATCACCTTGCTGCCGTTACTGCTGGTTGGTCTGCTGGCACGAGGCTGGGCGCGGATCAATTATTTGTCCTTGTGCGGGCTTTTGGCGGGCAGTATGACCGACCCACCCGCGCTGGCTTATGCGCAAAACCTGAAAGACTCAAGCGCCGTGGCGGTGGCTTATTCCAGCGTCTATCCATGGGTGATGCTGCTGAGGATTTTGTCCGCGCAGGTATTGATGCTTTATGCCGTTTGATCTTAAGTGTCTACACAACATTGGCCAGGCTACAAGACTTTACCGGCCATCCTCATCAGTTTGAGCCTTTTCACTGTGCTTTAGACATGGTCGAGGAACGCCGTGAACCCATCCATGGGGGCTTTACGGCAATTCATGTGGCCGACATCATCGCCAAGCGCTCCCAATGTCCTTTTTAGACTCCAAATTGAGAATAGCTGCCCCCCTTTTTTTGCCAAAGGTTTTTTTGAATTCCCCTATGAGCTGAGGGAACCAGGAAAGAGCTAATGGGCGATCAACCAGGCGTGCAAATCTTCAATGTTATCGAAATCTAGCAAGGCGTCAGCAAGACTTTCTAACTCGGACAGAGAATAATGACTTAATTGCGTCAACACATCATCTAAGACCTGCTCGGAGCCAAATTTACGGCGTAACAAGCGCGTAACCAGAGCCAGGCATTCTTGCTGACGACCTTGTTCCATACCTTGCTGCATGCCTCTTAACATACCTTTTTGTATGCCTCTTTTAGTAGCAAGTCGCTCGACACTGGTGACATAGGGCATTTGGTTTTCTCCTTCAATCAGTTGAATATCTTGCCATAATTGCTGCTCAAGCCAATCAGGCAGCTGCATCATCCAATCCAGTACGGCAAAAAGATCTAAAATGCGCTGTTTTCCCCAGCCTTGTTGATACGGCAAACGTACCAAGGCATGTTTGGCCTGATAGCGTGATTCCGGGTCATGTTTGGTTTGCCGCGTGCGCAGGTGCGCGACCGTGACAATCGCAAAAGGATTGGCGTGTTTTTCCAGCGGGTCGATTTCGGCTTCATATTCCAATAACTTGGCCACCGGAAACGTTAACTGCTGGCTACAGCCGAGTACATTAAAGCCATAATGATCGGGCTTCCATGGCCTATCGTTATCGGCCAAAACCGCAAGGCTGGCGATGGGCCGCGCATAGCGATCAAATAGCCGGTAGTTATAGGTAAACATACGCCGGGCAAAGTCTGGGTCTTTTTGGCCCTGGATTTCGATATGAATGTAAATCCAGCTTTCCAGGCCAGTTGATAACGTCACCTGAACCAGCGCATCGGCGTCGCGTTGGCCTAGCTCGGCATCACGCACCACTTGCCGAAGCTCGGTGTTTTTGAATTCATAGCTTTTATTCCAATCTATTTGCGTGTGGGCATCAGGAAAATAAAAGGCCATGAATTCAGGAAAGGCATGTTCGAGCATGTCTTTTCAGGGCGTATCGTAATCATCAAAATGTATTTCAGTCATGCGCGAAATCTAGCACAAAGGCATTGCCAATACGATAGCAAGACTTGTCCAATGACACATGAGCCTGAACGAGGCACTGTATTTCCACCGTATCGGAAAACACCTCTTATGGGACTGCTCTACCTGAATCGCCTTTTTTCAAAGGGGGATTGAGACGGGATTGTTTAAGACTGTGAAACGCCTACATCTAAGATAGATGTTACGTTTAGATACTGATGCCTCTTAAACGGGCCCTTGGGCATCGGCGGGATCACCTTCGTAGGGCGTGATGTACTTGCAGCCTTCCTGAGGACAGATTTTTTCCACACCACGTCGCTTGGTGACTTTTAATGTCAATACCGGCCAGTCACAGTCCGGGCAAGATTGGGCGATAGGTGCGTTCCACAAGGCATATTTGCATTTGGGATAGCCTGAGCAGGAATAAAAAATTTTACCGTTGCGGGATTTACGTTTCAGTAACTGCCCCTTGTGACAGAGCGGGCAGCTGACTCCGGTATCCACCGGCTTTTCCAACGGCTCGATATGGCGACATTTGGGATAGCCGGTACAGCCAATAAACTTGCCATAACGACCCGTTTTAATCGCCAGCGGTTCGGCACATTTCGGACAGGCGCGATCCAGCGCCGGCTCGCTGCTTTCTGCATCCGCGTCTGAACCCAGGTTACGGGTATATTTACAGTCGGGATAGTTAGTACAGCCAATAAACCGGCCATTACGGCCGAGGCGTATCGACAACGGCTGACCGCACTCAGGACAGGCCTCATCCAATGCCTCCTGGGTGACATCCTTGCGCTGTACATTTTGCTCTTTGTCCTGAATCAAGTCGCGAAAGGGCGTCCAGAATTCATGCATCAGTGGTATCCAAGCTTTTTCACCACGCGACACCGCATCCAGTTCGTCCTCCAGGTTGGCGGTAAAATCATAATCGACATAACGGGTGAAATGCTCAGTCAGGAATTTATTGACCACCCGGCCCACATCAGTGGGCTGAAAACGTTTTTTATCCAGCGTGACATACTCACGCGCCTGCAAGGTGGAAATAATACTGGCATAGGTCGAAGGCCGGCCAATACCGCGCTCTTCCAACGCCTTGACCAGGCTGGCCTCGGTAAAACGCGGCGGCGGCTCGGTGAAATGTTGATCGGCGCTGACATCGATCAAGGGCACGTTTTCGCCTTCGGTAAGCTCAGGCAATAAACTCTCTTGATCATCGCCCTCCAGCGTATCATCGCGTCCTTCCAGATAAACGCTCATGAAGCCAGGCTTGGCGATGGTGGAGCCGGTGGCACGAAATACATGCTGACCGTCCGCGCACTGCAAATCGATGGCCACGGTATTGAGCGTGGCATGAATCATCTGACAGGCTACGGTGCGCTTGAAAATCAGCTCGTATAGCTTGAGCTGCTCAGCGCTTAAGTAGTTTTTCAATACCTCCGGCGAACGACGCACCGAAGTCGGGCGAATGGCCTCATGCGCTTCTTGGGCGTTTTTGGATTTGGTTTTATACACCCTTGGGCTTTTCGGTAAGTACGCAGGCCCGTATTTATCGGTAATGTAGTCACGAATTTCAGCAATGGCCTCGCCCGCCAGCGTCACCGAATCGGTACGCATATAGGTAATTAAACCGGTGGTTTCGCCACCAATGTCAATGCCCTCATAAAGCTGCTGGGCAACCATCATGGTGCGTTTGGTAGTAAAGCCCAGCTTACGGGCAGCCTCTTGTTGCAAGGTCGAGGTGATAAACGGCGGCGCCGGGTTGCGGCGGCGCTGTTTCTTTTCAACTTTGGCAACTTCAAGCTGGCCATTAGCCGCGTTCAGTAGCGTGTCGCGGGCGGCTTGCGCCGCGACCTCATCGGTCATGCTGAACTGTTCCAGCTTCTGACCTTGATAGTGGGTCAATCGTGCCTTGAATGCCTGCCCAACGGCCTTTAACAACGCGTCGAAGGTCCAGTATTCCCGGGTTTTGAAGGCTTCAATATCCAGCTCGCGCTCGACGATCATACGCAGTGCCGGAGATTGCACCCGCCCTGCCGACAACCCGCGACGAATTTTCTTCCACAGCAATGGCGATAACTTGAAGCCGACCAGATAATCCAAGGCTCTACGCGCCTGCTGAGCATTGATCAGTTCGATGGATAATTCACCCGGATGGGCGATGGCCTCGGTCACCGCTTTTTTGGTGATCTCATGAAACACCACGCGATGCACAGCCTTACCGGTCAACAGTTTTTTGCCTTGCAAAAGCTCGTATAAATGCCAGGAAATGGCTTCGCCTTCGCGATCCGGGTCCGTGGCCAGATACAGTGCTTCAGCGCCTTTTATGGCTTTGGCGATGGTTTGTACATGGCGCTGGTTGCGGTCGATGATTTCGTATTTCATGGCGAAATCATGGTCGGGGTCAACCGCGCCCTCCTTGGGCACCAAGTCCCGAACATGACCGTATGACGCCAAGACTTTGAAATCTTTGCCCAGGTATTTTTCGATGGTTTTCGCTTTGGCGGGAGATTCGACGATGACGAGGTTATGTGGCATTCGTTGGTAGTGGTTTAAGGCGCTATCAATGCAGGTATTCAGGGATCAGGTCAAAAACCATATCCTCAAGACGGGAGAACGCCAACTCTTCATCCGGCTGACTGAACAAAATCATCAACACAATCCATTTCAGATTGTCCAGACTCAAGTCTTCGCCATCTAAAGCCATGGCCCGGTCGATGACCCATTCCCGATTGCTGGCGGAAAGAATCCCATTATGCTCCAGCGCCAGTAAAAAATTGCGACAAGCCAGATCGAGCTTTTGCTGTTCATAATCGGAAAATACCCGAAACGTGGTCGGCACGGCAGGAACCATGCGTTGGTTTTCGCCCAGGGAGTCCAGCCAGGCAAATGCTTTGCTGACTTCGCTCTGCTCAAAACCGGCTTCAGTCAGCTCGGTGAGCAGATTTTCATCATCGGGGAAAACGTCCATGGCACTGTCCATGTAGTTCTCGAACAGATACATCAGCACATCAAACATGGTTTCTTTCATGAGTCAGTCAATTATCGGCAACGAATATAACAGCCGCCCGCAGTAGTGTCGACATAGCCGGACAGCTCCAGTTGTAACAAGCGAGACGCGACTTCATCGACGGCAAGGCCAGTCTGACTGACCAATTCATCCATCGAAGTCGGGCTGAACATAACCAGATTCAATAGTGTTTGCAGCTCCAGGTCAAGCTCTGATTGTGGTTGGGCAGGTATTGCGGGGCCATTTTTTTGAAAAAAATGGCCTAATTGTTCGGCAATGTGCTCAGGCTCGGTGACCAGACAGGCGCCTTCCCGAATCAGATGGTTGCAGCCTTGCGCCAAGGGGTTGTTGATTGCACCAGGCAAGGCAAACACGTCGCGATTTTGCTCCAGGGCCAGCCGTGCGGTGATCAGCGAACCGCTACGTTGTGCCGCTTCGATGACACACACAGCTAACGACAGACCGCTGATAATGCGATTGCGGCGTGGAAAATGCCCGGCTTTAGCCGTCGTTCCGGGCGGAAACTCGGACACTAAAGCCCCCTGCCCGGCGATGCTCTGCGCTAACTGTAGATGCCTGGCGGGATACACCCGATCCAGCCCGGTACCGGTCACGGCCACGGTCAGTCCGCCGGCGGCCAACGCACCTTCATGACTGGCGGCATCGATACCTAGCGCCAAGCCGCTGGTGATGGTAAAGCCCTGTCCCGCCAGCGTCTGGGCAAAGCGTCGAGCTTGCTCAACACCCAGCCGGGAAGGGTTACGACTGCCAACCAAGGCGATTTGCGGCGTCATCAACACCTCAGGGTCACCCAGTACGAACAAGCCAACAGGCGCATCGCCAGACTCGGTCAGCAAGGGCGGAAAGCGGCTATCGCGACAGCTGATGAAATGATGTCCAGGCGCGTCCAACCAGGCTAAGTCCTGCTCGACCCGCGCCAGCGGTGGATTTTTCAGTCCGTCAATCACGTGCGCTTTCAATCCCAAAACGCGCAATGCTGACGCAGATTCGGCAAGCAGCTGCTCAGGCTCCAGCACATCCAGCACACGCTCTAACGTTCGGGCGCCCAGGCCAGGTGTACGGATCAGCGTCAGCCAGGCATAAAGTGCGCCGGTGTCAGGGGGTGCGGACATAGTCCAGCACATGCATAGCCTGAAAAGCGTTCAGAACCAAGGCGTAACTGACTCGATCAAAGGCGCGAAAAACCATCAGGGTGCCTGCCAATTCGTCCGGCAGCTGCACTAACTCGCCGGCCCTGAACAGATCTCGAACCTGCTCACCCTGCTGATAAATATCCAGCACATGCCCCGGCTCCAGGCCATCGACCGTGCCCCGATCCAGTGCGACCACATCGTATTGGCCTATTTGCGACACGCCCTCCATGACGCTGATAATTTGCCCCTCGACGGCCTTAGCTGGCGGACGCGGGAAAAAGCTCAAACTGAACTCGCCCTGGGAGTGCGGCAAAATACGATCACCAATCAACACCTCCCGCGCCACGTCGGTAATTAACAATGTCGAAGGGTCACCTGCTTTTTCCAGGTTCAGGTTGGCAATAAATTTGCCTTCATAACCGAGCACTTCGCTGGTTTTGCCATCGACATAGGTGGCCCCTGGACGAAAGGCGGTAAAGGCGAAATTTTGCGCATCCTCCAGCCCGCGCACATAAACCCGGTTACCCTGGCCAGCAATCACGTGTTCGCCGGCAATAGCGACGATATAAGGCGCCTTGGCCAATTCATCTTCCGCGACAATTTTCGGATTGGTCAGATATTTGGCGATTTTTTCGGTTGGAATCACCTCAATCGGTTTTTCCAGCGGCTGTTGCCGAATCCTGGGATACAATTTGACATCACGCCCCGTTTTGGCCAGATTACGCTGCAAATGAATTTGCGGCTGACCATTGTGCCGGGTCAATACCAGACGATCGCCCGGATAAATCCAGTGCGGATTTTCAATATGCGGATTGCCCTGCCAGATTTGTGGCCATTGATAAGGATGCTGCAAAAAATGTCCGGCAATGTCCCACAACGTATCGCCCCGCTTGACCTCATAATGCTCAGGATGCCCAGCCTTAAGCGCCAAGGACTCAGCCCAAGCCGCGCCTGAGCACAGGCAAAAGCCTAGCAAGACATGCAATAGTTGTTGATAGCTCATAAAAAATCCAATCCAAACGCCATGTGAGTGATACCGCTAATAACCCTGCGCCGGTTAACAACATCAAACAGCCCGTCATCCATTCAAGTCATGAACCGCTGTTGGGCGCAACTGGCATAGCGCCATTTTAGTTTAATAACACAGGATTGCCAGCGACTTCCGGCCTGGTGACAAGCGCACGGGGCTTTCCACAATATGCCGCGTCAGGCGCACACTAAAAAGCGCACCGCATCAAGACGCAGCCGAACCTGCTCGACGGCCTCTTTTAACAGCAAAGCGGTTTCGGACAACCCCTCGATCTCAGCGGGCTGAATCATGGGATTCAAACGCTGCAAGCGCTGTAAACGTTTGACTTCAGCGCTGTAATGACGGCGCAGTTGTGCAATCGCCGCCGTTTGCAGTTGCTCTAAGGTTTGCTGGGCGGTCAATTCCGCCTGGCTTTTCAGCGTTTCGAGCAAGCGGCGATAATGCTGCAACACATTCAGCAACACGTCTTCCTTGATCGCCCCCGCCTGGCCGCGTAAAGCCTGATGCGTATAGGTTTTGGTCACATCCTGTCCCCGGTTATCGAGCACCCGGCGTATCGGCGTGACTGGAAAGAAGCGCCCGACATGCAGCTCAGGCGGCGCGCTGACTTCGGCGACAAACAAACATTCCAGCAAGAACTGCCCGGTTTTGAACCCTTCAAGCTTGACTATACTGACTGTGGCATTACCCAGTTCCGAAGTCATCAAGGCTTCGTTCAAGGTTTCAATCAAAGGATGTTCCAGGGTGAGAAACTGGAAATCCTCACGCGCCAGCGCCTGAGCGCGATCATAAGTCACGGTCACCCCGTCATCCGGCAACACCGTCCGCTCTATCGGCCGCAGCAGTTTGCCGGGTTTTAGAATGTAACAACCGGGTGAATGCAGTTCGCTGTCGATGCCGAAATAATCAAACAGCGTTTCACAATAATCCTTAACTCCGGCATCCTGCTCCAGCGCCTGAATCGTGGTCAGCAACGGCGTGATTTTCTCGGACCGACAAGAGTTGAGCTCCAATAACAGATCACGGCCATCATGCAGCTCTTGCTCCAGTTTTTCAGCCAATGGCCGGGTTTTCTTGGCCAATGCCTGCCATTTAGCGATATCATTCCCGGCCAGGGCAAAAGCCAAATCGTCAGCCACTTGTTCGGCCACTTTGGGCGCCGCCGAAACATTATGCCGCAGTGCATTCAGACCTTCGTGGTACCACAAATAAAGACCCTGCTCGCGACTGCCCAACACATAGGGCACATGCAGCTGAATCACCCGCCGCTGCCCGATCCTGTCCAAGCGGCCAATGCGTTGCTGCAGCACTTCGGGATTTTCCGGCAGATCAAACAAGATCAAATCTTTAAGAAACTGAAAATTACGTCCCTCGCTGCCGATTTCCGAACAAATCAACAATCGCGCCGGGCTTTGTGGGTCGGCAAAATAAGCGGCGGCGCGGTCGCGTTCGATAATCGACAACTGTTCGTGAAATAACGCCGACACCACGCCGTGCCGCTTTTTCAACCATTCGGCCAAGGCTTTGGCCGTGTCGGCCTCTCGGCAAATCAACAATGCTTTGTCGGGGTCGAGGGCTTTAAGCTGGGTCAACAACCATTGACAGCGCGGGTCGTCATCGCCAATGGCGGCGACATCACCACTCAGAGGATAAACATGCACCTCCCGATCGGGAAAGCCTTTAACGGTATGCCGGGAGTTGCGGAACATCACCCGGCCCGTGCCATGCAAATCCAGCAGTAGCGCCAGCAATGCCTCACGCGCCGCTGTCTCGGTGCCAGGCTGCTCAAGACGCTGAAGCCAGATGTGCGCGTCATCATCGCGCAGCAAGGCGGTCAGAGCAGCGTGTTCATCGGAAGATAACGGACGCCCGCTTTGTAAAGCTTTGGCCAAGGCGGCGGCGGGACGAAAATGTTTTTGCTCTTCGACAAAACGGTCAAAATCGTAATACCGATCCGGGTCCAGCAAACGCAACTGGGCAAAATGACTGTCCGCGCCCATTTGTTCAGGCGTTGCGGTCAACAAAATCAAACCGGCCGCAGCCTGTGCCAAACGCTCGGCAAAGGCATAGTCAGGACTGAGTTGATTGCCTTGAAAGATCAGATGATGCGCCTCATCGATCACCACCAGATCCCAGTTTTCGGCCAGTACCTGGGCTTGATAGTCGGGGTTTTGGCTTAAAAAGCGCTGCCCGCACAACACCAGCTCGGGTTCAGCAAAAGCGGATGCGCGCATGTCAGCACAACGTTGGGCATCGAGCAAAGTGAAACGCAGGTTAAAGCGCCTGAGCATTTCCACCAACCATTGATGCAGAATCGGCTCGGGCACGATCACCAGCACTTTGCGGCTTAAGCCGTTGAGCCGGCGATGGTGGATAATCAGGCCGGCCTCGATGGTCTTACCCAGCCCAACCTCATCGGCCAGCAGAATTCGGGGTGGCTCGCGGCGAGCGGCCTCATGAGCGATATAAAGCTGATGTGGTAATAGTGCGGCGCGCGCACCCAGCAAACCTTTGGCCGAAGATTGCTGATGCCGCGCCTGCCATTGCCAACCTTGATAACGCAACTCAAAGCCCTGTGGCGGGTCGAATTGGCCGGTAAACAAACGGTCTTCCGGATTGCTGAAGGTCAGGTGCGGATTGAGTTCCATTTCCTCCAGCCGTATCGACTGACCGTGTTCCGTTTGGCCGACATAGGTCAACAAGCCACCCGCGACTTCGACCTCGGTCACCCTGACTTTCACGCCGTCCAGGGTTTCCAGCCTCTCCCCGGCTCTGAACGCCGCACGCACCAGCGGTGTATTATCACGGGCGTAAGTGCGCTGTTCGCCGGACGCCAGAAAATGCACCACGACCCGATTGACTAACACCTCAACCACCAGCCCCAATCCCAACTCAGGCTCGGTGCGGCTGATCCAACATTGACCGGCAATGAATTCATTCATGTTCTACTTAGGTTTAATAAACCGACCATTTTAGCAAAACCCAGGCGTTTGGTTGGTTTTATGCCGATATGACAGCCATTCTCAGTTTGAGCCTTTTCACTGTGCTTTAGACATGGGTAGCACTTGTCGAGGAACGCCGTGATCCCATCCATGGGGGCTTTACCGCAATCCATGCTGCTGACATCCTCGCCAAGTGCTCCCAATATCCTTTTTAGACTCCAAATTGAGCCTTGCTGCTGACATGAGCAAAACATTGATAATTTGACACCTCTCAACCATCAACAACGTATCGGCGACACCAGGTCAAAGACGCTCTGGAGTCAACTCCGCCCGGGGAATGGCGTCTTGGACAAACTAACAAACTCAAGGATCACCCTCTTATTGTTGAACCAGAAAGCCTGATTACCCTGGTCGAAGAACGCCAAACCCGCTTTCTGCATGGTATGCACACCGCCAAGACCTTGTTTGATCAAGCGGCTTGAAATTGCTTGTTTCTGCTTTCGTTTACAGACGGGTAGCGACGATGGAGTCGGGCCTGGAAAAGGGCGCCAGCATTTTTCGCGAAAGCTGAAATGGGATCCATCCGATTTCAGCAGCGAAAAATTTGCTGGCGATTA
>JAVVEW010000040.1:0-21060 GCA_032251045.1 Methylococcales bacterium | reverse complement strand
TTTGCTACGCAGCAGGCGTTTAATCGCCCAGTCGAAGGTGACCAGTTTGCGCGAGTGGCTCATGGTGTATCGGCTCCAAATGTCAGCGTTCAAGGGGATGCTAACCCGATAAGGTACGTTATTTTATAGGATGTGCCGATGTCAGGAGGCGCATAGGTGGGCGGTTAAGGGTTTGCTGTTCCGGCTTTGCCTGTTTTCAAAAGGAGGTTTTCTGTGGATCTGTCGAGGGCAGGGCGCCTTCGACAGATCATCCTTGCAGGCGTGAACGCTTATCTGGCATACCCTATTAGCGTAACAATAATAGCGGCTTTTGGGTTTTTAACAGCATTTTGTGGGTAAAACTGCCCAGCAATAAGTCATGTAATCGGGTATGGCTGAATGCGCCCATTACGGTCAGGTCGATGGCCTGCTCCTGCTGATAAGCACACAGCTTTTCTTCGGCCTTGCCTTTCAGGTTAGCGATCTGCAAATCCATGTCTTCGGTTGCTTTCAGCCGTTCTGCTGCTTGTTGCAGTTTTTCCTTGGCGTTGGCGTTATCGCCAACATAAACCAGATGACAAGTCATGCCCCGATACAGCCGGCTTTGGGTGACCATCTCGATGGCTTTTTCACACGATTCGCTGCCGTTGTAAGCAATCATTAACTTTTTCGGCTCGGTAAAGGGGCCGTAAGTTACCAGCATGGGCTTGTGCAGGGCGCGGATCATCTCGGTCAGCTTGGCGCCGATCTGATCGGGTTTATCCTGGTGAATTTTACCGCGTGCACCGATCACCAGCGCCCGGATATCGGCGTCCTGAGCAGTCAGGTTTTCGATCAAGCCGCCATGTTGCAGGGCTGTGTAAACTTCAGTTATTCCGGCTTCACCGACACGATTTTTGCCATCGTCCAGCAGGGCTTTGCCCTGCTTGATGCGTTGTTTACTGTACCCCTGCTCTTCCTCGGTCATTTTTTCCAGCAAATGCTCGCGGCTACCCAGGCCGATATTGCCGGTCATGTCTTGTTTAGCGGCTTTTTCCGGATGGTGATCGATGGTGTGAATCAGTTGCACCGGCGCTCCTACCTGCCGGGCAATCCAGGCGGCGTAATCGCATACCGCGCCAGTCAGCGCGGCGCCGTCCAGACAGGCCCAAATAGCGGGTTGTTGTGCTTTCATGGTTAGTGTCCCCCTAAGACTTTATCAATTTGGTCGGGTTTGTCATGCACGCCAAAGCGGTCGATGATGGTGGAGCTGGCTTCGTTCAGACCAACCAGCTCCACTTCCGCCCCCTCCCGACGGAATTTAATCACTACCTTGTCCAGCGCGGAAACGGATGTCACATCCCAAAAATGCGCCCGACTGAGATCGATGATCACTTTTTCCACCGCCTCCTTGAAATCAAACGCGGAGGTGAATTTCTGCGCGGAATTGAAAAACACCTGCCCGACCACGCGGTAGGTGCGGGTGTCGCTCATCTCATCCAGGCTGGAATCCACATACATGAAATGGCTGATTTTATTGGCGAAGAACAATGACGCCAACAACACGCCACTGACCACGCCCAGCGCCAGGTTATGGGTGGACACCACCACGATCACGGTGATGATCATCACCAGATTGGACGATAGTGGGAATTTTCTCAGATCGCGGATCGAGGCCCAACTGAAGGTGCCGATGGACACCATGATCATGACCGCGACCAACGCGGCCATCGGAATTTGTTTCAGCCATTCGTCCAGGAATACTACCATGGCCAATAAAAACACGCCCGAGAGCAGGGTAGACAGGCGTCCTCGGCCACCGGATTTAATATTGATTACCGATTGGCCAATCATCGCACAGCCGGCCATGCCGCCCAACAATCCTGCGCCAATGTTAGCCAGTCCTTGCGCCTTGCATTCGCGGTTTTTATCGCTGCCGGTATCGGTCAGATCATCGACAATGGTCGCGGTCATCAACGATTCCAGCAAACCGACCACGGCCAGCGGCACGGCATAAGGCAGAATGATTTTCAGCGTTTCCAGATTTAACGGCACTTCCGGCCATAGAAATATCGGCAAGGTATCGGGCAGTTGACCCATGTCGCCGACGGTGCGCACATCGATACCCCAAACGATGGTGGCCACGGTCAGGAGCAGAATGCAGACCAGCGGCGAAGGCAACAGTTTGCCGATCCAGGGCAGATAAGGAAACAGGTAAATAATGGCAAGTCCTGCGGCGGTCAGCGCATAAACTTCCCAGGTTACATGGGTGAGTTCCGGCAACTGGGCCATGAAAATCAATATCGCCAGGGCATTGACGAAACCGGTGACCACCGAACGCGAGACAAAACGCATCCAGCCACCCAGTTTCAGGTAACCGGCCAGCATTTGCAGCACGCCGGTCAGCAAAGTCGTGGCCAGCAAGTATTGCAAGCCATGTTCCTTGACCAGCGTGACCATAAGCAGCGCCATGGCGCCGGTGGCGGCGCTGACCATGCCCGGACGCCCGCCCAGAAACGCGGTCAACGCGGAAATCGAGAACGAGGCATACAGCCCCACTTTCGGATCGAGTCCGGCGATAATGGAAAAAGCGATGGCTTCTGGAATCAGGGCCAGGGCGACGACAATGCCGGCCAGCACATCGCCGCGGATATTGCCCAGCCAGTCTTGTTTCTTGGAAAGGATCAGCATGTTACTCCTGTAGGGATACCGTAAACTCAAACCCGCACAATCCAACGCCTGTGCAAACGACTTAGACCGTACACCAAAACCGCGTAGGTAGTGGTCTTTATACCGGTGAAGACATCGTTTAGCCGAACACAAACGGTGGCAAGGTTTGATTATGCAAACGTACTATTATCAGGGTATTGGCGACTATTTTCAACTGCCCAAAGTCGATAGCACCTGCCGGGATAAAGCCATACAAGCTATTTAATGCCAGGCATGTGCCTTAATTCAGGGGGGCTTTTACCGCCAGCGTCGGAGCATTTTTTCAACTTCCAGCAGTAAAAATAACAACAGCCCGATACCCATAATTTCCAAGCCATGCAGGAAGTCGATGGGGCGGGTGTCGAAAAACTGCTCCATGAACGGGGCGTAAGTGAAGATTAGTTGCAACATGAACACCACGGCAATGGCGATCCATGCGGCTTTCGAGCCAAACAAATGTTTAGCGCTCATCGATGAACCACTCAAGCAACGCACATTGAGCAAGTAAAAAATTTCCAGCATGACCAGGGTGTTGACGGCATAGGTACGGGATTCTTCCAGAGTCGAACCGTGGCTTTGGCTCCACAGAAAAATACCGTAAATCCCGGCAAAAAACAGCAGCGAGACAAATACAATGCGCCAGAGCAGAAAACCAGACAACATGGCTTCCTCGCGGTGGCGCGGCGGCCTGTTCATAACGTTGGGTTCCGGCGCTTCAAATGCCAACGCCATGGCCAGCGCCACCGAGCTGACCATGTTTACCCACAAAATTTGC
This sequence comes from Methylococcales bacterium, assembly GCA_032251045.1. GTDB lineage: Bacteria > Pseudomonadota > Gammaproteobacteria > Methylococcales > Methylomonadaceae > JAVVEW01. The sequence goes on along the minus strand of JAVVEW010000040.1, from coordinate 17,618 downwards.
AGCGGGGTGATCGGCAAGGTGAGTCCGGCCAGAACTGCGGCGATAATACTCATCGACTCACCACCGTTGACCGGTAACAGAAACAAAATGGCTTTTTTCAGATTGTCATAAACCGTTCGACCTTCGCGCACCGCCTGCACGATGGACGCGAAATCATCATCGGCCAATACCATTTCCGAAGCCTCCTTGGCGGCTTCGGTGCCGGTCTGGCCCATGGCGATGCCGACATCCGCCCGTTTCAGCGCCGGCGCATCGTTAACGCCGTCACCGGTCATGGCAATGACTCCGCCGCGCTGTTGCAAGGCTGATACCAGGCGCAGTTTGTGTTCCGGCGCGGCGCGTGCGAACACATCCACTCGAGTCACCGCCTCGGCCAGCTCCTGGTCAGACAGTTGCGACAGTTGTTGTCCGGTGAGTACCTCGTCCGTGTTATCCAGATCAAGCTGAGCGGCAATGGCAGAAGCGGTAGCGGCGTGGTCGCCGGTCATCATTTTGACGCGAATGCCGGCCTCATGACAGGCAGCCACGGCTGCAATCGCCTCCTCCCGGGGCGGATCGATCATACCCACCAAACCCAGCAATACCAAGCCCTGATCAAGATCGGAAAACTTCAGGGTGGTGATGCCAGCGGCAACCGTCTTACGGGCAATCGCCAGTACACGCTGTCCTTGGCCGGCAATGCGCTCAATTTGATCGTGCCACAGATCGGTATTGATCGGTTGTGGGCCATGTTCGGTCTGTTGCTGTTGGCATAAGGCAATCAGTTGTTCTGGCGCGCCCTTGACGGCAATGAAGTTTTGTTGCGCATCGCCTTGGTTTAAGGTTGCCATCAGCCTGTGGGCAGAATCAAACGGAATCAAATCGTGTCGGCTATGGCGTTGATGTTCGGCTTTGAGATCCAACCCTGCTTTCCCGGCCAAAGTCAACAATGCGCCTTCCATGGGGTCGCCTTCAATTTGCCATTGTGTGTGTTTTTGCCTTAGTGACGACTCATTGCATATTGCGCCAATCAATGCGATAGACTGCAAAGCTTGCTGTTGACTGTCAGATATCGGTTGGCCGGAAGTTTTGATAACGCCGACAGGTTCATAACCAACCCCGCCAACCTCGAAAACGGCATCCGCGGTCACGACTGACTTAATGGTCATTTCGTTGCGGGTCAAGGTGCCGGTTTTATCGGAACATATAACCGACACCGCGCCCAGGGTTTCCACGGCTGGCAAACGGCGGATAATGGCATGGCGTTCAGCCATGCGTTGTACGCCAATTGCCAGAGTGACGGTTAAAATCGCTGGCAAGCCTTCCGGTATCGCCGCGACTGCAAGCCCTACCACCGTCATGAACAACAACGTGGCATCTTGCATTTGCACCCAGTAGCCGAATGCGAAAACCGCGCTGGCGATCAGTAGAATCACCACCGTCAACCAGCGAGAAAAAACCGACATCTGCTGAAGCAAGGGCGTGGTCATGACCTGAATATCGGCGATCATACCGCTGATTCGGCCAATTTCAGTGCTGGCACCGGTTGCCACCACCAAGCCCTTGCCATGGCCTGCGGTAACCAGAGTGCCGGAATAAGCCTGAGATAGTCGATCAGCCAATTCCGCATCCAAGGCTACCGGCTCAATGGTCTTTTCCACAGCCACCGATTCGCCGGTCAGAATCGCTTCCTGAATTTTCAAGCCCTTGGCGGTGATCAAACGCAGATCGGCGGGTACTTTGTCGCCGGGGTCGAGCAGAACGATATCTCCTGGAATCAACGCTTCGGCTGGACATTGGCAACGGTGACCGTCTCGTAACACGGTCGCTCGCGGCGCCAGCATCTGGCTAATGGCCTGCAACGCTTTTTCCGCCTTGCCTTCCTGGACAAAACCAATAACGGCGTTGACCAAAATCACCGCCAGAATGACGTAACTGTCCACCCAATGATTCAACAACGCAGTGACAATACCCGCGCCAATCAGCACATAAATCAGTAAATTGTGAAATTGTGCCAGAAAACGCAACAACGGGCTGCGCGGCTTGGGCGTCGGTAGTTGGTTGGGGCCGTATTGGTCAAGCCGCTGACGCGCTTGCTGTTCGGTCAAACCATGGTGATTGCTGGCTAATCGGTCAAGTGCCTGTTCGGCAGTCAAAGCATGCCAATTAACCGTGGTTTGGGCCTCTGCTGTGTCTGGTTTCATAAGGCGTCTCCTGAAGTCCGGTTAGAAAAGGGCAACATCAACGCGCGGTTTATTACAGACACGTTTCAATCTATAGAAAGCGATCAAAGCGCATTGACTGAATCAAAGCCCACTTTACTGTAACCTAACAGAGTGCCGGTGACATAGGCCAGATCGATCAATGCCGCCTGGTAGTCGGCAATAGCCTTGACTTCTTTGACCTGGGCCTTGCCCAGTTTGGTCAAGGTTTCCAGCACTTCGGTCATGGTTCGGATGCCGGACTGGAATTGCTTGATCTCGGCCTGGTAATTGACGCCGGCCAGAATCACACTTTGCCGGTTGGCCAGAATCCTTTGCCAGTGTTGCTCGACCCGATCCAGGGCATCGAAAATCTCCCGGCGCACGGTCATGATTTTAAGTTGCTGGGTGGACAGGCGTTGCAAGCGTTCGCGCACCGCACGCCGCAATTTCGATTTGCGCAGTTCATTGGTCAAGGGAATTTCCAAACGCACGCCCACCGACCAGGCTTCGTTGTCCTGGCTCAAGACATCGGCGAAGGCGTCGTCGAACGCCTGGTCGCGCGCACTCAGACCAAAACTGTAATCGAGCATGAACAGCGGCAGGGTTTGATTGCGCAGATAGTCGATTTTGGTGCTATCGGCGGCCAGTTTCAATTCCAGCTCCAAAAGCTCAAGACGCTGATCCAGGGCTTGCTCGGCCAATTGCTCGCGGTCAAAGTCAAATTCCAGTAAGGTCGGTTCGGTTTCCGGGGCGATCATAACCTCACTGTCCAGGCCGTAATCGGGATCATTGAGCAATAACTTGAGCTTGCGTTGCTTCAGCTTCAAATCAGTGCTGGCGATAATCAAGGACTCCATGCGTTCGGCGACGCCGATTTCGGCGCGGTTGATTTCGATATTGGCGGTTAAGCCGGCGTCCACCCGGCGCTTGACCATGGCCAGGTTCTGCCTGGCCAGATCGTATTGCTGGCGGGCGATATCCAAAGCACCCCAGGCGGCGTAAACCGACCAATACGCTTTATCGACTTCTGCCAGCACGCGAATACTCTGCAAGCGGGTTTTAAGATCGACCATTTGTTTCTGGTAGCGGGCCAGACGAATACCGGCGACATTGGCATCGATACCGGCGCCGCGCAGCAAAGGCTGGCTCATCGAGAACTTGACCGCGCCGACATATTGCTCGGACGGCACGAAACGGTCGGTTTTTTTCGCAGCCAGCGGCGCGGCCAGCTTAATCTTGCCGCCACTGCGCAAAGGAATCAGAATGCCGGCTTCAAAATCCAGCTTTTCGGTATCCTGCGGCATCAGATTCAATTTGGCGATTTCGCTGTTCAGCGGCGAATCTTTATCCACCGATTTGAAACTGACCACATCGCCATCGAGCAGGGGTGAGTCTTTTCGGGAATATTTGGCGTGGGCAAAAATCAAATCATCAAACTTGGCCTCTTCCTGGCTGATAAAAGTTTCGGCGATACCCGGCTCCATCAGCGCCACCTTGAGTTTCAGGTTGTTGGCCAGCGCCAGAGCGCGTGCCTGGGCCAGGGTCATGCCCGGGCCGTGCGGCTTGGCGCCTTCGATAACGCCTAAGTCACCGATTAACTGCGGTGGTTTTTCCAGCGCCTGCGCCTGCTGGCGAAAGCGGGGGAGCGCTTGTTCCAGGGTTGTTTTAGCCGGTGGCAAGGCCAAAGCCTCTTCCTGAACCAAGCGGGCCTGGGCTTTCGCGCTAAGCTCGGGCTTGGGCGCATCATTGAAATAAGCGGCACAACCGGGCAACGCCGTGATCATAACCAGCGTCTGCATCAATCCAGTGCGTTTCATTTTTTAGTCCGCCGCAAATCCTTGTTCGGCTCGTCCAAAGTCAAGGTCGGCGGGAAACCATTCAGCTGCCGCCAGATTTCATAACCCAGACTGACTTGCTTGAGCAGAATCCAGGCTTTTACCGCGCCGCCCTGACGCAAGAACCGTTCTGACGGCCATAGATGGTCACTTTCATCCGGTACGATCAGCACCCGGAATTTGCCGTCTTTGGACTGGCTGGCATCGACAAAACTGACTGTACCGCCAAAGGTCCCGATGGCCACTTCCGGCCAGCCGACAAATTGTACCGCCGGCCAGCCTTCAAACATCAGACGGGTGTGATCACCGGGCAAAATCAGCGGCGCATCATTGCCGGAAACCCAAACCTCGACCGCACGATGCGTTGGATTGGGCACCAGGGTCAGCAATGCCTGGCCTTTTTTGATCACTTGCGAGGATGGGTTTTTCCAAAGCCTGAGCACCCGTCCGGCTACAGGGGCTCTCAGTTGCCGGGCGCTTTGCCGAGAAATTTTAATATCATTATCGACCAGGGTTTTGCGCATGTCGGCGATTTCACTTTCGATCTTGTTCATGGTGGCGGTGGCCGAATCTACCTTAGCGGCGGTTTCCGCGCGGATTTGTGCGATGTCGGCCTGTGCCGCTGCCAGGGCGGCTTGCGCGGACTGGACGCTGGCCTGGTCGCTTTTGCGTTTGCGTTCGGCGATTTCAAGGTCGCGTTTGGCCAGTTCAAATTCCCGGCGTGAAATCAGTCCATCGGCCAATAAGCTCTCTAAGCGGTTGAATTGCAATTGCGCGGTGTCACGACTGGCCAGCGTGGCCGCCAGGCTTTCATGGGCAGAGCGGAGTTTTTGCTCGGCCATGTCGCGTTTGTATTCCGTGGCCAGAACTTTCATATCCCGAGCTGAGCGTAACTGCTGGATTTGCTGCCGATAAGCGGCCAGTTGCTGCTCCTGAGCGTTTAGTTTGTCTTGATTGGCTTGTTGCTGCTGATCCAGACGTTGAAAGAACAGGGGGTCGATGTCAGTCATGTCCAGCAATAACTGACCCTGTTCGACGACATCGCCTTCCTGGACGTGCCAACGCATGACGCGTCCGTCCACCGGGGCATCCACCGTTTGTGGGCGCTCATTCGGTTGCAGTGCTGACACATGACCTAAACCTTGCACGTTCTGTTGCCAGGGTAAAAACAGCATCAGAAACGGGGTCAGGACAAAGACCAGGGTTAGCCAGCGAATCATCACACTCACGCGGCGGGGTGTCTGGCACGCCGTTAAAACAGGTAGCGAGACAGGCAAGTGGTTTTCCGGATGCATCACGACTCCATAACATCAATGACGTGCTGGCAACGCTGAGCGATGGCATTGGATGCGGTAATGATCAGCAGCGTCCATGGCGCGTTGGGGCTGAACAACGTGTGATAGGCCGGACTGTCAAGAAAATCCGGCCATTGATCAAACAGGGCATCAATGATTAACAAGCGTGGGCGGTCGACAATGGCTCTGGCCAGCAATAATTTTTGTTGCTGATGGCGTGTTAACGGGCCGCCATATTCATTCAGTTCAGTTTTCAAAGACAGCGTTTTGTTGTGGGTTAAATCCTGCAACAGGCCAACCGATTGCAGGCATTCGCGTATTTGATTGGCGCTGATAGAGTCCCGGCCCAGGCGGACATTTTCCATCAGGCTGAGCGGAAAAAATTCGAAACGACTGAGCAACTGAACATGATCGCGCAAGGTTGGCAAGTGCCAGTCTTCAAGAGCATGGCCTTCATACCAGACAGACCCTTCCGGAGGCGTATACAGCCCTGTCAATAACCGGGATAGCGTGGTTTGACCTTGCGAAGGAGACAGCTTGATGGCCAGGCTTTGGCCGGCGGGTAAAGCAAAATTGAGCTTGCCAAATAGTGGTTTTTGCCCGGGATAGGCAAATTCGAGATTTTTCACAGTCAGCGACATGGCGGTGCTGTCAGTGGACAGGTCGTTGCCGTGTTGGCGTTCGGTGGGTAAGTCCAGCAAGTAGCCAAGTTTGTCAACGCCGGCGACCAGGTCATAGAAGCTTTCCAACTGTTTTTTGAACTTGGCAAATGCCAGTAATACCCCGGAAACAATCAATTCCGCAGCGACCAACTGGCCCAGACTGAGTTGACCTTCCACGACCAGCCAGCCGCCCATGGCCAGTAAAGTGGTGCTGGCAACGGCATACAGCGCATACAAGCCGATTTGCTGTCTGAGCAAAATGCGGTAATGCCGTTTACGGGCATTCAAATAGGCATGCGCCAGCCAATTAGTGCGTTCACGGGCAAAATCCGGGCCTTGTTTGAATTTGACCGATTGCTTATTGTGGGTGATGACTTCCAGCCAGGCGACCAGGGCATATTTACCGTGCGATTCCTGGATGGCCGAGGAGATGCCGTTACGACCCAGCCAAAACGTTACCACCAGCAACCACAGCATCAAAACAAAATTAAACACCAGCAATAACGGGTGGTAAAAAGCCAGTACCAGTAAGCCGATACCCCCTTGAAGCAGTGTGGATAACCCTTCTAATAACAAGGATTGACTGGTTTTTTGCAAGGTTAAAACATCGAAGAAGCGATTGATCAGCTCCACATGATTGGGGTTTTTACCCGCTTGCCAGGCAATATGGGGCAGACGAAACGCCATATCAGCGGACATGCGCACAAACAGGCGGCGTTGCAAAAGTTCCACGACATACGATTGCAAGATGCCGATGAAGCCAAAGAAGGTCAGAAAAATCATCAGCATCAGCGACAGCACCAGCAGTGGCTGATACATGCCGCCCAGCGCGACGGTATTGACCAAAGATTGTACGGCCGCAGGGGAGGCCAGGCTTAACAGACCCGAGGCTATGGAGAGCCAAAGCACTTGCCATAAATCTTGTGATTCGATTTGGATCATCGACCACAAGCGACGTAATGGTGATAGATGACCATGGTGCTCGTCTGAAGAGCCTTGCATGGGCGCTTGGTCTTCAATCAGCATCCAGTCATGCTCGCTTTGTTTTGAGCATTCAAGCAGGGTTTCGATGTCGCCTTGACTGAGCAAGAGGCTTTCTTGGCTGTCGATACTGATGCGGGTGGCTTTGATGCGTCCGGATTTGTATCCAAAACAGATCAGCCAGTCTCCGGAAGGGAGTTTGCTGAGCAGGGGCGTGAGTGGGCCGGAGCAGGCCAGGGCAAGTTCGAGGGGCAGGCGCAGGTCGTTGATGCGCAGATTCAGCGCTCGCGCGGTTTCGGAAAAGCTGGCCTGTCCGCCTTGATAGTGCAACAGGTGTTCAGTGAACTGTTCGGAGCGGCCCAGTTCTGCCAGGATAAATTCGAATAGTTTGACCAGAATAGCGGAGCGATGATCTGATTCGAAGGGCGACGCTGCTCGGGTGTTCATAGGAGGTTGGGAATAAGAAACAGGCTAAAGTGTATTACGGGTGGCTTACAGGTAACTTTCAAGGTCAGGGTGTAAGCTGCGCACGCCAGGCAGCGGCCCGAGGTATTTCAAGCAACAGACCGGCAAAATGCAGCGCTTGACGCAGATTTTCATGTGCGGTTGCGCCAAGCTCGGCGCCTAAGGCAAAGTCGCGTCCTTCGATAGCCAGTAAGAACACCGGCGGTAATGTCGCCGGTTCAAGACGCTGACACAATGCCAATAACGCCTCAGGACTCATCGCATGACTGGTATACCCCAACTCGGCCAGGGGCTTAACTTCACTGAAACGATACGGCGCATTCAGGTCAAGCGCGGCATCGACCAGCAGCACCAGCTGCCGTCCGTTAATATCCAGTGCATGTTCGATATTAAGTTGGAAGTCTTCTAAAATTTCAAATTGGCGGTTGTCCAGCTGCGGCGCGATAGCATCCAGGAACAAGCCACCGAGGGCGTCATCGCCCCGACTACGGTTGCCGTAGCCGAGGATCAGGAAGGGGGAGAGGGGCATGGTTTATAAATGCTCGATGCCTTGGCTGTTCTTGACCAGATGATCGATCAACACGCCTTCGGCGTCCAAAAGTTCCAATTTCAAAGGCATTTTGCCGATGGCATGGGTGGCGCAGGACAGGCATGGATCATAGGCGCGAATCGCCACTTCCAGGTTGTTCAGCAACGGTTCGGTCAATTCCCGGCCATTCAGATAACGGGCGGCAACTTGCCGTACCGATTCATTCATGCCGGTGTTGTTGCTGGTGGTGGAGACGATCAGGTTGGCCTTGGTGACCAGTCCCTGGTCGTCGATTTGATAATGATGGAACAAGGTGCCGCGTGGCGCTTCGATCACGCCAATGCCTTCATGGCGTTTCTCGCCCTGGGCTTGCAGCTCGCCGGACAGAAGATCAGGATCATCCAGTAGCAGTTTGATACCTTCCGCGCAATGCAGAACCTCGATCATACGCGCCCAGTGAAAGCCTAAGGTGCTATGCACAAGGCCGCCCTGGGCATGGGCGCGGAATTGTTGCCGGGCGGCCTCGGCTTTGGGCGTGTCGATGAAATCGCAGTTGTTGACCCGAGCCAGGGGGCCTACACGATACCAACCGGTATCGGGGCCGTGGCTGGTCAGATATGGGAATTTCATGTACGACCAGGATTTAACCTGTTCGTGAATGTAATCAGTGTAGCGGCAGTAGTCGAGATGGTCGTACAAAATGTCGCCCTGGGCATCTTTGACGCGCAAACCGCCGTGATACAGTTCCAACGCGCCATTGGGCTGAACCTGGCCGAGATAGTTGCTTTCGATCGTGGCGAAGTCATCGTAATACGGCAGGTTGCTGGTGTGGATTTTTTGCACCAGATCGACCGTGGCTTGTGACCAGTCGATGATTTGCTCGATATCCTGTTTCAGATAATCACGTTCTTCTGTACTCAGGTGTTTGTTCATGCCGCCGGGAATGGCGCCGGTGCCGTGAATGCGCTTGCCCGAAACCATGCGAATCACTTCCTGGCCGTATTTACGCAGCTTCACGCCTTGTACGCCGATCTCGGGATAATCATTGAGCACGGCGATGATATGGCGTTTGTTGATGTCGCTTTCAAAGCCGAATAACAAATCCGGGCTGGAAAGATGAAAGAAATGCAGGGCGTGTGATTGCAGAACCTGGCCGAAATGCAGCAAACGGCGCAGTTTGGTGGCGGACACGGGCAGGGTGTCGGGGTCGATGCCGACCAGTTGATCGATGGCTTTGGCGGCGGCCAGATGATGGCTGACCGGGCAGATGCCGCACAGCCGCTGCACTAAAACCGGCAGTTCCCAGTAGGGGCGGCCTTGAATGAAGCGCTCGAAGCCGCGGAACTCGACGATATGCAGCCGGGCTTGCTGAACTTGATTGTTCTCATCCAACAGCAAGGTGACTTTGCCGTGGCCTTCGACCCGGGACACGGGATCGACAACAACCCGCTTCAGGTTTTCGGGGGCGCTTGCGGTTTCTAGGTGTTCGTACATGATGACATCTCCACGTCAGGCATTGAATCTAAGGTAACCGAGGCGGCGGTCAGGCAACATCGATTTGAAAGGGTTCAAGATAATGGTTGGCGTAATGTTTATAGACTTTTTGCTCGATAAACACGCGATGAATATCCGGGTCGATATGACCGTTTTCAACCATTTTTTCCAGAATGGCCAAGGCTTTGGATACGGTTTTAACGTTTTGTTTGCTGTACGGTCGGTCACAGGCGGTCAGTGCTTCAAAAATATCCGCCAACCCCATGATGCGGGCGTAAACCGACATTTCCTCACGCTTCAGGCCTTTCGGGTAACCTTTGCCGTCGATGCGTTCATGATGGCCGCCCGCATATTCGGGTACATTTTGTAGATGCTTGGGGAAAGGGATTTTTTTCAGCATCTGGATGGTGGCGACAATATGGTTGTTGATGATGTCGCGCTCTTCCTGGGTCAGCGTGCCTCGGGCAATGGTTAGATTATAGACTTCGTTTTCGGTTAGCAGGGGTGTTTGCTGATTTTGCAACGACCAGGTGGTGGTGGCAAGCGTCCTGACGCGTTGCTGGTCTTCCTCGGTCATGAATTCGCCGCCGATGTTAACCCGCTGTAAAAAGGCCAGTTCTTCACGCAATCGGTGTTGGGTATCGTGAAAGTCGCGCTCGGCGTTCGCGGGCAGGGGGTGGCCCTGTTCCAGGGCGGCGATTTTTTGTTTCAGAAAGGCGATTTCGGCATCGCGCAGCAATACTTCATAGCGGGTTTCGACCAGCTGAATCCGGTCAAAAATGGTTTCCAGCTTGGTAGCTTTGTCGATGACATATTCGGGCGTGGTGATTTTGCCGCAATCATGTAGCCAGGCGGCGATTTTCAGCTCATAGCGGTCTTTGCTGCTCATCTGGAAGTCGCGAAAATAGTCGGTATCACTGGCATGAACCGCATCGGCGATCATCAAGGTCAGCTCCGGCACTCTGCGGCAATGTTTGGCCGTGTGCGGCGATTTTTCATCGATCGCGGTCGCGACCAGTTCGACAAAAGATTCGAAAGTTTTATGTAGGTCAGAAATGAGTTGTTGCTTGGTCAGAACAATGGCGGCTTGCGACGCGAAGCATTCGGCCAGTTTTTGCAAGGCGGCATTGAATGCGATGATGTTATGGTGATCGTCCTGAGCGTTGATCAGCTGCAACAAACCGATAATTTCATATTCATGATTTTTCAGCGGAATGGTCAAGACCGATTGTGTGCGGTATTGATGACTGCGGTCAAACGCCTTGGTGCCAGAAAAATCAAATTGGCTTTGATCGTAAGCATCTGCGACATTGACCGTTGTTTGGTTGTGGTAAGCGTAGCTGACGATATTGTGCAGGTTGTTTTCGCCCTGTTCGTTGTATAAGGGGATGGTCAGTGGTGTTTGTGAGCTGTTTTGTTGGTCGATTTGCAACGAGTCGGATTTGACGATGGCCATGGTTAAAACATCGCGGTTGACTTTGTACAAAGTGCCGCCATCTGCCTGGCATAAGGTCTTCGCGCCGGTCAGGATTTTATCCAGAATATCATCGACCTTGATGGTTGCCGATAAGGACAGACTGATCTCAATCAGTGATTCTAAACGTTGCAGAACATGTTCGGAATGCATGGCGTTCTCCTGACAGAGCCACTAAGCCTGACGCCAGATGCGCCAGGCAGCTTTGAGGTGTTGTCCTAGCCGGGCGACATGATTGGCAGGGCGTAAACACAGGTTTTCATAATTGACAAACAACACCTGCTTGCCCACCCAGGACAGCGGCAAAATGGGACGGTAATCGGATTGCCAAACCAGATCAAAGCGACCGCGCATGTGCCAATAGCTGAAATAACGACGCCATTTAGCTTTGGCAACGGCCAGCGGTATGGCCTTGGGCAGTTGGGCGCGCGGGCTTTCAGGTTCGTTGGCCGGTGGCAGCAAATAGTAAATTTTCAGCTCAGGACGGGCGCGTTGTGCTTCGATAACCAGGTCTTGGCAATTGAGGGCCTGCAAATCCACGGTAAAAGGAATCAGCACCTGAGTGATGTCAGGCCGGCTTAGAAGGGTTGCCAGGGCTGCTAATGGCTGCGCTTTGGCCACTTGATCCAGTTGTTTGGCGCCGGTTGTCTGGCGGTCAAAATCAGCTACGGCCTGGATGTGCAGGTCGGCTAAATCAGGCTTGCCCAGCAGACTGTAATAGACGGTTTTTTTGGCGATATAGCGGCGGGTGATGGACACCGCTTCCGGGACGCCATGACGCGCCAGTAAATACAGCACATTGCGGTTGTCGTAGTACAGCACCCAGCTGGGAACTTTGGCCGCGGCCGATACATGCCAGATCAGCGAGCGGGCGCTGACCTGAATACGGTGACCCAGTTCGGCAATGCGCAAACACCATTCTACATCGTCAAAATGAATGAAGAAATCCAGCCACAATCCGGCTTGTTTGGCGACCGGCGCACGAATTAACAAAGATGCCGCAGCCACATAGTCAACGTCCATGGCCGGCTGACAATGTTGCAGTTGCTGGCTTAAATCGCCGGGGCCTGCCAATAAATCCTGCACAGCCTGCCCACGCCAGCCAGGTACAACTTGATGATGGCGGTTAAGCAGCAGTTCGCCGCGCACGCGATCGACATAGGCACCCATTTCATTGATGCGCCAGGGAAAATCCAGTTGCAGCATGGTTGACCCGGCCACCGCCACATCCGGCTTGTGTTCCAGCGTGCTGACCAGCGCAGACAAAGCCTGACGGTGTACCACGACATCATTGTCCAGCAGCCAGAGATAGTCGTAGGTACCCTCGGCCTTTGCGAAAGCGTATGCCAGCCCGGTATTGAAACCACCGGTGCCGCCCAGGTTTTCGTCGTTCAGGAGCAGCTTGACGGCTGGAAAACGTGCCTTGATCAGCGCTACCGTGTCATCTTGACTGGCGTTATCCACCACCACCACATCCAGGGCGTGTTCGGGATAATCCAGATTTTGCAAGGAGTTAAGAAGATCGAGTACGTAGTCCTGTTTGTTCCAGGTGACAATGATGGTCAGGATTTTTGGAGGCGTGTTCATAAGTTTCGAGTGAGCTGATGCCAGAGGCTGTTTTGACGCAGAAAAGGGCTGAATTCACGGCGCAAGTCAGCGTCCATAGGTGTAAAAGGACGTGGCTGGCTTAAACCGGCCCAGGCTGCTTGCACATAGCATTTTAATTGACCAAATTGCACGGCTCTAACCAGGCCAATCAACAAGCGGGAGATGAGTAAATACCACGCCAATGGCCGCGGGTAGAATTCGCGGATCAGCCAGAGCGTGTTGCGGGTGGGAAAAAACACCCGCCGCCAGCCGGGCCGGGAGCTGGGCTGGCCTCGGTGAATGACCCGGCAATCGGGCGCGTACCACATCAGAAAACCGGCCTGGCGGATTTTGAAGGCGACATAGGCCTCATTTTGATAAAGAAAAAAGTCGCCGGGATAGCCGCCGATTTGGTTGAGCAGCGAGCGCCTTATCAGAAAGCCGCAGCCAATAAAGCCTGAGGTGAGTGCGGGTGTGTCGCGATCAGGCAAATGCCAGCTGCTTTGCGGAGAGCCATCCGGCGAGACAATATGAAACGCCAGCAAACCCAGTTCCGGGCGCTGTTCCAGGTGTTGCAGCGCACGCTCCACCGAGGCCCAGTCAGCCGGGCAGGAGTCGTCATCCAGCACCAGTACAAATTCACCACGGGCGTGTTCAAAACCGGTGTTGTAGCCGGCAATGCCGGAATTATCAGGGCGCGACAGGTAGCCTATATCGTGTTGCGCCGCCAGATACTCGGCGGTGCCATCGCAAGAGCCATTGTCAACGGCAATGATTTCGACATCGTGATGGTTCTGACACAGATGGCGCAAGGTTTCCGTGGTTTGGCGGGTTTCGGCAACGCGATTGAAATTGAGAAAAACAATGCTCAGGCGATAAGTCATAAGTGGCCGTCAGCCTTTACCGGAAAGCGCCTATTGTAACGATTTTTGCCCGGGTTGCGCCGGAAAAAGTGCTATAGTTTTTTTCGATTTTGTTTTGCGCAGGAGAGCTTAGAAGATGAAAACACAAAGTTTCGCAGCGTTATTGCTGTTGGTCAGTGGCCTGGCCCAGGCCGAGTTGTCCGTGAACCAGCTGCAGTTAGTCACCGATTCGGAAGAGCCCTTCGAACGGCGCGTTTATTCGTATGATTTTGACTACGATGGTAGTGGCGAGCTGCATGCCGTTTATTCCAAACCGATTCCCGGTCAAAATCGCACTCAGATCATTTACATGCACAAGCAGCCAGGGGCGTTGTGGCCTCAGGAAGACAGTCGTGTGGTATTGGAAAGCTCCGGCCAGGTGGCCTCGGTGTCCACCGCGATTCAATGCGAAAAAGTATCCTCTCGTTGTCACGTCAGTTATCTGGTTGAACGCGATTTTGTCGATGAAAACGGCGTGGTTCATGGCTCGGGCCTGGTTTATCAGCGCATAGACGCCGGTCAGCCCGGCGCTCAGGTCAATGTTTCTCCGGGCGCGTTTCACACTGAAATGTTTGCCGACCCTGATGCCCGTTTAAGTATCGATGGCAGTGTGCCCGGGTTACCACTGTTCGTGCGCGAGTATGAGGATTTTCTGGATGCAAACGGCCAGTTGCGCACCCCGCCCTTTCCCAAGGCGCTGCGGTTGCAATTACCGGTTGCCGCAAACCGCTGGTCTGACCGTGACTATATTCTGTCGTTACCCCCCGAGGAAGATTATCGCCTGGCCGATTTTTTATTTGACGGTCAGCGTCTGCATGTCAGTTACGGCAACAAAAACGCACCCTTTTTACGTGCTGCGTTTCCAACCACCAACCCACCTTTGACGCCGGATAAAAATCCGGTGCCTTTCCCGGACGGGGCCGGGCATATTCTCAAACACGCCCAGGCCTCGATTGATAACTTGAACAACTGGACGGTCACCACCATCGACCCGGCGGGTAATCTTTCGGAAAATGAATTCTGGACCGATTTAATGATAGGCGCCAACGGCACTCTTCACAGCGCTAATTATCGCTACCGAACTAATGCGGCAGGCATTCATGAGGGCACCAGCGCGGTGTTTGGCAGTTTTGCCGACAATGCCTGGCAATTGACCACCGTAGCTGGTAAAACTCGGGGTGCTGTGCCGCATCGTGCCGGCATGGGTGCGTCTATCATCTACCAGCCCGGCGTGGGTTATCACGGTTTTTGGGATAACTCGCCTTCCGCACCCATCGATACCGAATCGGCACGCGGCAGTACGATTTACCGCTTCAGTCCGGATGGCAATAACTGGGAAAGCCGGCAGATGTTGCTGGATTTTTCCGTGGAAGGTCATATCAAGGTCAAGCAAATCGGCAATACCTTGTTGGTGATGTATTTAGGCGATGCCACCGATGCCCGGGTAATGTATGCTGAAGTGGCGTTGCCTGACCCGGCGCAAAATCTGGCTGAGGTGTCCAGCGATAAAATGTTTTACGGCGTTGGTGAGCCGATTCAGCTGTATGCACGTTTACAGCCTGCCCAGCCAGCCACCGGTTTAAGCGATGTGTATTTTGTCGTGACCGGGCCTTATGACCGGCAACCTGACGGCAGCCTGATACCTACCTTGGTGTTCCGCAATCAATATCTGAACTTGGCCGCAGGCTGGCAAAGCGTCGGCGACGTGTTGCAGATTCAACCCGTGCTGCGTGAGTTTCCCATCGCGCCTTTGCACAGCTTTTTCCTGACCGAGACGGCACGTATGCCCGGTGGCGTATTTGAATATCCGGGGCGTTATGTGGTCTATACCGCTTCGGTTGCCACAGGCTCCCCATTGTCGGAATTTCAACTGCTCAGTCCTTTGTTTGCCTATCAGTTGCATGTCTGCAATCTGGAAAATTGTCAGGAAATCATAAACTGACCTGTCCCCATGATTGATTTACCAAGAGTGTGTCCCTGATGCTTTACCGTCTTAAAAGCCATTTGCTGCGCCGCAAGCACAGCACTACCCCAGCCCCGATACCTGTTGTCGATTATCCAGATTGGGTGTTGTGGCAACGTATCGACTGGGCCAGACAGCACGACCACCACCGGCAATGCCTGGCTCATGCGCAGATACGGCAACAGGTTCTGGACCGACAGCGCCGGGTGCTGCGTTTATCGGCTGAAGAATGTTCGGAGGCAGCCGTGCGGGCGGCACTAGCCCGGCTTGCAGAACTCGGCGGCGGGCAGCTTTATCTTCCGGAAGGCGATATTCACTTTAGCCAGTCGCTGCATTTGAGCAGTCACATTGCGCTGATTGGCAGTCAGGGACGTACCTGTTTATGTTTTGATGGCTTGGATTACGGGCTATGGATTCAAGGCACCGATGCGGCACCGGTAGAGAGTGTCACGTTACGCGATCTGGCGTTATCTCATGACGGCGGGCCGCAATTTTGTGCCACTGTATTGGTCACGCATTGCCGCGATTTGCGTTGCCAACGGGTCACCATTACGGCACCGCGTGCGGTGGGCTTTCTATTGGCCGACCGTGTGATTGGCAGTCATTTTGAACAGTGTAAAGTCAGTCATGCCGGTCTGGTGGGTTTTATGTTGGTGCGCGATGTGCACGAAACCGTGATGCAACAATGCGTCGCCGAATACTGTCAGCAGGGCGGCATGTTTCTGACCGACTTGAAATGCCCGAAGTCGATTGCGCCGCTGGATTTCCAGGCCCAGCTGCACCATACCGACCAGGTAATCGGCAATTTCGCGCCATTTGCGCCGGATGATCCTTTTCCCTATCGCACCGATATGATCGATTGCGTGTTGCGCGGTAATCGGAAAATGGGCATTACCACCGATGGCGTCGGTTACCTCAGCGTCAGAAACTGTGTGATTGCCGATAACGATTGCGAGGGCATAACGCTTGATAACGGCAGCTTTGGCTGTGCTATCCAGAACTGCCATATTTACAACAATGGCTGGCGTGGCTGCCAGACCGAACAAGAGCTGGGCATTGATTTTGTCCAGGCCATGGGCTTGATGGACGATGGCAGCTCGAAAGCCAAACTGCCCGGTGTCAGTCTGGATAATGCCGTCGATACCCGCATCGAACACAATCATATCGAGGCCAACTGGGGCGATGGCGTGAAATTGGTGCGGGCAGCGATGAATACCACCATCACCGGTAACGTCATTACCGATAACAATCGCGGCGTCAATGAAAAGTTCCATTTTTTCGGCGTGCTGCTGGGGCAGGCTGACCGGCAACATCCCGAGCAGGCCGATTTTCCCAGTTGCAACAATACCGTGGCCGGCAACCTGATTCAGGGCACGCATTTCGCCGGCGTTCATATCATGCTCAATTCACGAGGCAATCAGGTGCGCAACAATACCATTAAAGGCGCCACTTTTGCCGCCATTGAAGACCATATGCGTTCCGGGAATCAGGTCGAATGAGTATTGCCAAGATAGCTGCGGCGTTGCTGCGGCGTGTGCTGGCGCTTAGGCCATTCCGGGATGTGCTGGTGCAAAACTGGCGCTGGCTTAAGTTTTATCCGCCGGTTACGCCGGATCAAACCAGGCTCGCTGCCTGGTATCAGAGTCAGTGGCCAGATTATCAGGCGTGGCTAAATCAACACGCCTTGACCTGCGTGGCAGCCTGGTGGCGTTTGCGTCAGGCGGATGTGGCGTTGACCGAGCCGGTGTTGCTGACGCTGATCACGCCGGTTTACAACACGCCACCTTCCATGTTGGCCGAATGTCTATTATCGGTGCGGCAACAGACCTATCCATTCTGGCAATGGCTGTTGATTGACGATGGCTCCACAGATGCTGATACGCTGGCCTTGCTGCGAGCGCCGATGGGCCGTGACCCCAGAATCTGCCTGCTGAGCCAGACCAATCAGGGCATTTCAGCGGCCACCAACCGTGGTCTGGCCGAAGCGCGGGGGACTTATGTGCTGTTTCTTGACCATGATGACCGGCTGTCGCTGGATGCCTTAAGCCAAATCGCCCATCAGGTCATGACGTGTCCTGATACGGATATTGTTTATTCCGACCGGGACATGATCAGCCCGGAAGGCTATTTGCATAACCACCTGTTCAAGCCGGACTGGTCACCGGACACACTGCTCTCCGGTAACTACGCCTTTCATTTAATGGCCTATCGCCGCGAGCTGTTGCTGGAATTAGGCGGCTTGCGCCCG
>JAVVEW010000003.1:0-73245 GCA_032251045.1 Methylococcales bacterium | reverse complement strand
CCTGATGGCTAAGCTTGGTGATGTCTTGGGACATAAGAGGGCATATTTTCGAAGAAAAGAATGTCGATTCTAGCAAACTTTTCCAGCCTGAAGGCGATGCATTCAACAGATAGAATGCCAGGTCAAAATATGTAAAGCCATGGCGCTTTCTGGTGTTTCCAGCTCTACGTCGAAATTCATGCCAATCTGATGCGGTGTTGTGCGGTGGTAACGGAACTGCAAATAATTTAACAACCTTCTTGCTCAAGTGTAAATACTATCTAAACTTGACTCATGCAAGCGAAAAATCAGCTTCAAAAGGCTTGCCCGGATTTCAAGATAGCAAAGGCCAGATGGATCAGTTTACGCATGGCAGAACACTAACAGTAGCCAGTAACGAAGGGGGATGTTGATGGCATTAACGATAGATTATGCTGCGATGTTAACAATTGCCTTGGCCGAGGCGCGACAAGGTTTCGATGAGGGTGGCGTGCCGGTTGGCGCTGCGTTATTCGATCAACAGGGCCAATTATTAGGGCGTGGTCATAATCGCCGGGTACAGGATAATGATCCATCCGTACACGGCGAAACCGACGCTTTTCGCAAGGCGGGCAGACAGCGCAGTTATCGCGATAAAATCCTGGTTACCACGCTCGCGCCTTGCTGGTATTGTTCTGGGCTCATTCGTCAGTTTAGTATTGGTACGGTCGTCGTGGGCGAGTCGGTCAACTTTTGCGGTCATTTAGACTGGTTGAAAGAGGCAGGCATCAAGGTCATTGAATTGCATAACGCCAATTGTATCGAGCTGATGCAGCGCTTTATCGAACAATCGCCCCAACTGTGGTATGAAGATATTGGCACCGATGACGCTTCTTAAAAACAGATGGTTCCGCTGCTTCATTAGTGTTGCTGCATGGATGATATTCTGGTTCTTGCATCGATTAACTTACAATGGCGGCGGATTGTTTCAGGCTGTTAAAAGTCCCAGGCATGAAAAAACATCCTCTGAACCATGCTAAATTCAACCCTCTGTCGCGGTGTACAGCATTGGCATTTTAGACTTTGTGTTCGATGACGAGGACAACGCTTAGCCTGATGAAGTCATCCATCGGGTGCAACTGAAAAAGCCAGCATTGCCCGCTTTCAACCCGAAGAGCGCCCGGCCTATGAATCCAGCCTGAAATATTATCGCGATCTGAAAAATGTCATCGATACCGTCCGCAGAAAGGGGCGTGAGGCAGGAAGGCAGAGAACAAGGTGAGCACATCGGTTATCAAAAAGCCCGGGCTGAAACAGCCTTGAAAAGGCTCAATCATGGTATGCCGGAAGCGGAGGTGGCCATATTGCTAGCATTGACGTTACAAGATGTTCAGGCGATTAAAAAATTTTCCTCAATCCCTCTTTGAAAAAGAGAGAAGTCTCTTGTCAGCTCCATAAAACAACTTCAGTGCTTGGAATACTTAGTGCAATATCAAAATATCGCTGCCATGGCGCAGTGGCACCACGAAGCTTTGCCGCTGCCGTCTGGGCCAGCCACGAATTTCCACGGTTTTTCCTGCCCATCGTTTGATATTGGGGAACAGGTGTTGTTGTTTCAGGGCAATGCGCGCCGCCACCTGGCCAGGCAAATTCAGATACAGATATTTGCGTCCTTGTTTAACAGATTGCACCTGACCGACCAGGCGTTGCCAGCCACTGATGTCGTTGTCAGGATTAAGGCTGGTGCTGGCTTTTGCCTGATAGCGCGGCATGGCCCAGATACCCAGACGCTGTTGTTCCGCGTGCTGTTGAGCTGCTGTTAACTCTTTCAGGTAGTTCAGATTCGGTGGGTGAATGGCCAACATGGCCCAGCCTTGGCGTAATAATTCAGCATTGACGTGTACATCCGATTCGGTGAAAACCTGCGCCAGTGTGCGGCCATAGCGGTCTTTGCGCTCAGCATCGTATTCCAGGCGTATGCGCTGCCCGGCCACGAGCGCAGTTAATGCTGCTTTGGCTTGTTTACCACCAGGGTCACCAGGCTTATTGGCGCGGCGAATTTCAGGGGTGTTAATGGATAGCAAACGTACATGAATGTTATCACTGACCACAATGGTGTCACCATCGATGACGTGCCTGATGCTGAGCCAGGCAATGCCAGGGTCGATATAGCGTTGCTGCGCCAAGTCATGGCCGCGATCGGAATAATGTGCCTGACCGCGACTGTCACGCCAGAAATAAACGTCATCGGCATGACTGCCTGCTGTCAGCATGGCTAACAGCAGGCCGATACGTTTGCCTGTGATAGCTTTATTCGTTGGCCAGAACTTCGGCCAGTTGCTTGGCTGGAACATAACCGGGTAATTGGTTGCCTTGGGAGGTGACGATCAATGGCGTGCCGCGTGCCCCGAACTGATGGGCGAGTTGTAAGTGTTGGGTCACCGGGTTAGTGCACGTTTTGGGTTCAGGGTCATGACCTTGTTTGGCTTCGGTCAACGCTTGGGCGCGATCTTTGGCGCACCAGACCGATACCGCCTTGTTAAAAGATTCGGAATCCTTGCCGGCACGAGGGAAGAACAAGTAATGAATACTGATACCTTCGGCCAGGTACTGGTCGATTTCTGAATGCAGTTTGCGGCAATACGCACAATCGATATCGGTAAAAATATACACTTCATATTTTGGCAACGGCGAGGCAAACGTGATCATTTGCTCGGTACTCACTTGTTGTAATGCGCTGAGTCTGCGACCTGCCAGCTTGGCTTCGGTTAAGTCCTTTTTTTCCGCCATATCAACCAGCCGGCCTTGCAACAAATAGCGGGCATCGCTGGAAATATAGTAAATATTCGCGCCGATGGAAACTTCAAACAGGCCCTTAATCGGAGAGGGTTCGATGCTGTCAATGGTGACTTCGGGCATGGCTTTACCTAACGCTTGGCGAATGTGTTCCGCATCGGCCAGGGCCAGGGTGCTGCTGAGGAGCACGAACAAGCTGAGCAGGGTGGTGACAGTGAGTTTCATGGTCGATCCCGAGGGGTGGAGTGGTTGAAAATGACTGGCAGGGTTTAATTGAGCAGGCGGCCAATATCTAGATACGTCGCCAGCAGCATTAAACCTAACAACATAAAAATGCCGATTTGTTGTAGATACAGTTGCCAGGCTTCCGGGACCGGCTTTCCGCGCAGCGCTTCGATGGCATAAAATGCCAGATGGCCGCCGTCCAGAATGGGAATTGGCAATAAATTCAAGATGCCCAGGCTGATGCTGACTTTAGCCAGGAAAGATAAAAAAGCATTCAGACCTTGTTCGGCGGAGATGCCGGCAAATTGCGCGATGCTGATCGGGCCGCTGAGGTTTTTCACCGACGCCTGGCCAATCAGCATCTGACCTAGCATATTCAAAGTGGCGCTGCTGTAGAAAACGGTACGTTGCAGAGCCTTGCTTAGCGCTTCCAGCGGTGTTGACGATACCGTGATCTGCATGGATTGAAGCAAATCTTCCGGTACTTGCACGCCGGCGCCAATGCGTCCTTCCAGTTGCTGCTGGTCATTGTGAACCGCAGCCGGTGTCAGCGTGGTTTGCTGGCGCACGCCTTGCCGCTCGTAAACGACTTGCAGTGGCTTACCGGGATGGGCTCTGATCAGGGCAACCCAGGCATTCCAGCTGTGAATGTTTTGAGCATTGGCAGCCACAATCAAATCACCCGTGTTCAGACCTGCTTGTTGCGCCGCCTCACCCGGTATCAGTTGCCCAATGACCGGTTTGAGTTCGGGAAGCCATGGTTTCAGACCTAGCGATTGATAGAGTTGTTCGGGTTGGTCGCGCAAATGATCGGGAACCGCCAGGGTCAGGGTTTGCAGCGTGCCACCACTGTCTACATTAACGGCAACCACGCGTCCTTCCATGACGCTGGCGAAAATCAATTCCATCGCTTCCGACCACAAACGTGTGTTCTGGCCATCGACCGCCTGAATGGTTTGCCCGGCGCTGAAGCCAGCTTGCGCCGCCAGTGTCTCAGGTGCGATGTCGCCGACTACGGGTTTCAGGCCAGATTCGCCCAGCATTAACACGCCCCAGAACAACGCCACGGCCAACAGCAGATTGGCGATGGGGCCGGCTGCGACAATGGCGCTGCGCTTCCAAAGTGGCTGCCGGTTAAAGGCAAAGGGCAGGTCTTCCGCTGCGACATCACTTTCGCGTTCATCGACCATTTTTACATAGCCGCCCAGAGGAATGGCCGATAGCACATATTCGGTGGCCGTGGTTTTGCTGCGATATGACCAGATAACCCGGCCAAAACCTACCGAAAAGCGCAGCACTTTGACACCGGTTTTCCGTGCTACCCAGAAATGTCCGAACTCATGGAAGGAAATAAGAATGCCAATGGCGAGAATGAATGCGAATAAGGTGCTCATAAGGCCTCGGCCTAGTGGTGGAGAAATTCCTGGGCTTTGACGCGGGCTTCATGATCGACAGCCAGAATGTGCTCCAGGTTGTCTGCCGGTGCCGGCGCTATGGCCGCCAAAGTATTCTCGATAACTTTGGCGATATGGGTGAAGCCAATTTTTTCCTGCAGAAATGCGGCGACGGCGATTTCATTGGCGGCATTCAGCACCGCAGGTACGATACCCCCCAGTTCGGCGGCTTTTATCGCCAGTTTCAGGCAGGGAAAGCGCTGTAAATCCGGTGGCTCAAAATTCATGCGTGCGACCTTGAACAAATCCAGGGTTGCCGCTCCCGAGGCGAAACGTTCAGGCCAGGCCAAGGCATGGGCGATCGGGATGCGCATATCCGGCGTGCCCATTTGTGCCAATACCGAGCCATCGACATAATCGACCATGGAATGAATGACGCTTTCCGGATGAATGACGATTTGCACATCTTCAGGACTCAAGTCGAATAACCAGCAGGCTTCGATCAATTCCAGTCCTTTGTTCATCATGGTGGCGGAATCAACGGAAATTTTCTGCCCCATATCCCAGTTAGGATGGGCTACAGCTTGCGCGGGCGTAACGCTGGCCAGTTGTTCCAGTGGCGTGGTGCGAAACGGCCCGCCCGATGCGGTGAGCAAAATACGCCGCACACCGATGGCGGCATGTCCGGCGGTGTAATTGCCAGGCATGCATTGGAAAATGGCGTTATGTTCGCTGTCAATCGGTAACAATGTGGCACCGGATTGACGAATGGCGTCCATGAACAAGTCACCGGACATGACCAGTGCTTCTTTGTTGGCCAGTAAAATGGTTTTGCCGGCCTTGGCGGCGGCCAGCGTTGGTAACAAGCCGGCGCCACCGACAATCGCCGCCATCACAGCGTCAACCACAGACAGGGTGGCCGCTTGTACCAGCCCATCCGATCCGGTCAGCACCGTCAAGCCAGCCAGGTCGGTGCCCTGAATTTTATCCTGGAAGCGTTGTGCCGATTCGGCGCTGGCAATGGCCACGACTTCAGGTCGATGCGTCAGGCATTGCTCGAACAAAAGATCAATGTTGCGATTGGCGGTCAGCGCGGCGACCCGGTAACGCTTCGGGTGACGAGCCACCACATCCAGGGTGCTGACGCCAATGGAGCCTGTGGCGCCGAGTATACATAAACCTTTCATTACCACATGCCTCGCATCAGAATAATGCCGCCGTAGAAAAATGGAATGGCAGCGATCAGGCTGTCCAGCCGATCCAGTAACCCGCCATGCCCAGGTAGTAAATGACCGCTGTCTTTAACCTGATGTTGACGCTTGACCAGGCTGAAAAACAAGTCCCCGTAAACGGAAACGGTCACCGTCAATGCTGACAGTAACATGAAGTCTGTTGATACCATAAGGTCAAAGTCAAACCATAGGTCGTTGATAATGGCGCAAACGACGGCGCTGATGATGGCGGCGTAAAAGCCCACCAGCGTTTTGCCTGGGCTGATTGCCGGTGACAAAGGTGTTTTACCCCATTTTTTACCGGCAAAAAAAGCGGCAATATCCGCCACCCAAATTAGAATCAGGAAATAAAGCGTTAAATCCGCGCCGTAAAAACGATGCAATCGGCTTAAAAACAGCCAGGCGGAAATCAATACAAACCAGCCGATGAGGACCTTGTAGCGCAACCGAATCTGGGTATTCAATAAGGTATCCGGGATTTTGCGAATCGCCAGCATGACCACAAACCAGAATAACACCGGAACCACCATGGCCCAGTCCAGCCATCCGGAATAATAACGGATGTCAGCATCATCTAGTTTAATCGCCAGATAATCGAGAATGGCAGTCCAGCCGTACAACGGCACGGTGCATAGCATGAGTCCGGCAATGAACAGGCTTTTGCTGGACAGGCGGCGCAGTCCAATCAGTCCCGCCCATTCCCAGCCGGCAAGGACAATGATGCCATTCAATAACCAGGTGAAGTAGTCGGATGGCAGGCCATAAACAGCCCATACCGCCAGGGGCGTCAGAATTAAAGCGGTGATTATTCTCGTAATTAGCATGATGGTTTTAGTTTTGAGACATGGAGGTCGTACACTTGCTCGGCGGTTTGACCAAAGCGGCGCTGGCGTTGCTGGAAGTCATCCAGCGCCTGACGCAGCGCTTTCTGATCAAAATCAGGCCATAACGTGGCGGTGAAATAAAGCTCGGTGTATGCCAGCTGCCAGAGCAGAAAATTGCTCAGCCGTTGCTCGCCACCGGTGCGGATGAATAAATCCGGCTCAGACAAGTCAAACGTTGCCAACTGTTGTTCGATATGCGCAGGGGTAATTTGTTCAGGAGTAAGCTGCCCGGAATTCACCTGTTTGGCAAGGCGTTGGCAAGCCTGAGTGATATCCCATTGACCACCGTAATTAAGGGCAACGACCAATTGCAGACCGGTATTGTGTTGCGTGAGTACCTGGGCTTGGTCGATTTTGTTGCGCAAGCTATCGGCAAATTGCTCAAGATCACCGATAAAACGCAGCCGTATCCGATGTTCGTGTAATTGCTGAATTTCGCTGTCCAGCGTGGAAAATAACAAATCCATCAGCACGTTCACTTCGTCCTTAGGGCGACGCCAGTTTTCACTGCTGAACGCGAACAACGTCAACGTTTCCAACTCTGCATTCGCGCAGTACTGGATCACTTTGCGTGCCGCCTTAGCACCTTGCTGATGCCCCATGACGCGGGGCATGTGCCGTTGCTTGGCCCAACGGCCATTGCCATCCATGATAATGGCAAGGTGTTTAAGCTGTGGATTTGCCAGGTGTACGTCGGCCATCATTAGATCGACATAAGTTCCGTTTCTTTTTCCGCCAGGAATGCGTCAATGTCTTTGATGTAGCGATCGGTCAGCTTTTGAATCTTGTCTTCGCCTGAACGCGCATCATCTTCGGAAATGGTTTTGTCTTTCAGAGCATTCTTTATGTCATTGTTGGCATCGCGACGAATATTGCGTACCGCGACACGTCCTTGCTCGGCTTCGTTTTTAACAACTTTGACCAGCTCTTTGCGGCGTTCTTCGGTTAACGGCGGTAGAGGGATACGAATCACCGGGCCATTGGTATTGGGGTTAAGTCCTAAGCCTGAGGACATGATGGCTTTTTCAATATCCTTGATCAGCGTTCTTTCCCAGGGGGTAACGGTCAGGGTTCTGGCATCTTCGGCTGCGATATTGGCGACTTGGCTCAGGGGCGTTTCGCTACCGTAGTAAGAAACGGTAATTTGATCCAGCAGGCTAGGGTGAGCACGACCTGTGCGGATTTTTGCCATATCGTGTTTGAGAGCTTCAAGGCTTTTCGCCATGCGCTCAGCGGTTTGTTTTTCTAGTGTGTCTAACATGGGGCGTACTCATCAGGTAAGAAATTAACGTTCGATCAATGAACCAACATCCTCGCCTTGCAATAATCGCATCAAGGCGCCAGCATCAAAGATATTCAATATACGCATCGGCAGATTGTTGTCTCGACACAACACCATGGCGGTGGCGTCCATGACATTCAGGCGTTGATCTAAAGCCTGATCATAACTAAGTCTGGGGTAAAAGGTTGCGTTTGGGTGAGTGATTGGGTCATCGCTGTAAACACCTTCGACTTTGGTCGCCTTGATCATTAACTGGGCATTGATTTCAATCGCCCGCAGGCTGGCGGCAGAGTCGGTGGTGAAAAATGGATTACCGGTGCCGGCGGCAAAAATGACCACGCGGCCTTTTTCCAGGTGGCGAATGGCGCGGCGACGGATAAAGTCTTCGCACACTTGATTGATTTTCAGGGCTGACATCACGCGCACGGGTTGGCCAAGATACTCCAGGGCGTCTTGCATGGCCAGGGCGTTGATCACGGTGGCTAACATGCCCATCTGGTCTCCGGTAACCCGATCCAGGCCTTCCGAAGCCTTTTGCGCGCCGCGCAGAATATTGCCGCCACCGATGACCAGGCCAACCTGAACGCCGAGTTGGCAAAGCTCTTTGATTTCCGTGGCCAGGCGCTTCACGGTATGGGCATCGATCGCCTCGCCATGATCACCCATCAAAGCCTCACCACTGAGTTTGAGTAATATGCGCTGGCAAATGAGTTCGGTCATGATGTTGTTTGCTTAAGAGAGTCAGGAGGTGATTGTTTATCGATAACGCATGACCGGTTGATCGAGAGCCTGCGTTATCGATAAATAATAACCGAAAGAAAAGCCAGCGGCAGCCCAAAGGCTACCGCTGGCGGGCAGGTCAAACGGCGTTGATTTGCGCCATGACTTCTTCTGCGAAGTTTTCTTCTTTCTTCTCAATGCCTTCGCCAACTTCATAACGGGTAAAGGCAATCACAGCATTGTTTTTGCTGGTCAGCAACTGGCCAACGCTGGTTTTGTCGTCCTTGACGAAAGGCTGGCCCAGTAACGTGATTTCAGCCAGAAATTTCTTGATTCGGCCGCCAATCATTTTTTCGACAATTTCAGCAGGCTTGCCACTTTCCAGTGCTTGTGCGGTAAAGATTTCTTTCTCTTTTTCCACGATGTCTTCGCTGACCTGATCCTCGGATACGCATTGCGGTTTGACAGCGGCGATGTGCATGGCGATGTCCTTGCCAAGGGTCTCGTCCTCGTTTGCCAGTTCAACCAAAACGCCGATTTTGCTGCCATGTTGATAGCTGACAAAAAAATGTTCGTTGTTCTGGAACCGGGTAAAGCGCCGCAGGGTGATGTTTTCCCCCAGTTTAGCGATCAATTCACGACGTGTTTCGTCCAGAGTTTTACCATTGGCCAGGGGCAATGCGTCACTGTTTTCTGCGGTCACGTTGGCATTGTTCAGCAAAGCTTCGGTAATCTGGTCGACAAACTGGCTGAAATCATCACCTTTGGCGACAAAGTCGGTTTCACAGTTAACATCGACAATGACCGCTTGATGCTGGTCGGCGCTGATGCGAATGCCAATCAGGCCTTCAGCAGCGGTGCGGCCGGATTTTTTGTCGGCTTTGGCCAGGCCGGCCTTGCGCATGTTTTCAATGGCAAGTTCCAGGTCGCCATTGCTCTCAACCAGTGCTTTTTTACATTCCATCATGCCAGAACCGGTGCGTTCACGCAGTTCCTTGACCATGGCGGCAGTAATACTCATTAGCTTAGACCTCGTCAGATTTTGAGTTAAGAAAATTCAAAAAGATGTTCAAAAAAACGCCCCCGAAGTGGAGGCGTTCGTTAAATCAATGGCGCATATCGCTATGTGTGTTCGGTAGCTTTGACCGAATGCGACATACGCACGGTTGTGTTGTCATGCGTCCGTAGCGCTTGTTTCAGTTTCAGAAACTTCCACAAACTCTTCAGACCCTTCAGACTCACTCTGGCCGGACAAGCTCAATACCGCGTTTTTGGCATCGTTAATGGCCGCTGCCGCAGTTTGGCAGTAGAGTTGAACCGCACGAATGGAATCATCATTGCCCGGGATGACATAATCAATGCCTTCCGGGGAATTATTGGAATCGACAATGCCGATCACTTCAACGCCCAGTTTACGGGCTTCAATAATCGCATTTTTTTCGTAGCCAACATCCAAGACAAACAAGGCATCCGGTATGCCGTTCGTATCCTTGATACCGCCCAGGCTGCGCTCCAGCTTTTCCAGTTCGCGTTCCAGTCCCAGAGCTTCTTTTTTGCTGAATTTGTGATACAGGCTACCATCAACTCTCATCGCTTCGAGTTCCTTAAGGCGATTGATGGATTTTTTGATGGTTTTAAAGTTGGTCATCATGCCGCCCAGCCAACGGTGGTTGACATAAGGCATGCCGCATTGTTGTGCGGATTCGGCAACGGATTTGCGTGCGGCTTTTTTGGTGCCGACGAACAAAACTGAACCCTTGTTGGCCGTGATCTGGCCTAACCGGTTCATGGCATCATTGAACAGGGGGAGGGTTTGTTCCAGATTGATGATATGAATCTTGTTGCGCGCACCAAACAAATAGTGCGCCATTTTTGGGTTCCAGTAACGCGTTTGGTGGCCAAAGTGAACGCCCGCTTCGAGCATTTGCCGCATGGTAACTGCTGCCATGAGTGTGTTTCTCCTTAAGATAAAGTCGCCCAGGGCTTAAGCCCTGGATGGGTTACGCCTCCACCTTACGCCTCAAGCAACCAGAACCTTAAAGGCCCGGCACCCTGCCTGAAACTGAATGTAAAGTGTGAGAATTGGGGTAAAAAGAACCGCAATTTATAACACATTGCGCTATAACTCACAATGTTAAAATCTGTTAGAATCGCTACACCGAGGGCGCGGCATTGCTGTTTGCTCACTGTGTAAAATAGCAGTGGGGTCACTCACTGTCAGAAGCCTATTTCACTTGTTTATATCCTGCCCCCTGATTCATGAGCATTAATATCAAAACCCCAGACGAAATCGAACACATGCGCCGTGCGGGACGCTTAGCCGCCGAGGTGTTGGAGATGGTCGCCGAGTACGTTGTGCCTGGCGTCAGCACGGATGAGCTGAATCAAATTTGTCATGATTATATGGTTAACGAACAGCAAGTCGTTCCCGCGCCTTTGAATTATCACGGCTTTCCCAAGTCAATTTGCACCTCGGTCAATCATCAGGTTTGTCATGGCATTCCCAGCGACAAAACACTGAAAAATGGCGATATTGTTAACATTGATATAACCGTCATCAAAGACGGCTACCACGGCGACACCAGTAAAATGTTTTATGTCGGCAAAGTGCCAGGCCATGCCCAGCGTTTGTGTGAGTTGACTCGGGAAGCTTTGTTTCGTGGGATCGAGCAGGTGCGCGACGGTGCTACGTTAGGTGATATTGGCCACGCTATTCAAACCTTTGCCGAACAACATCGATTGTCGGTGGTGCGAGAGTTTTGTGGCCATGGCATCGGCAAGAAATTCCACGAAGAGCCGCAGGTTTTGCATTATGGCAAGCCGGGTGAGGGAGTGGCATTGAAGGCCGGCATGACCTTGACCATCGAACCTATGCTCAACCTGGGTAAGCGTCATGTCAAAGTGTTATCCGATGGCTGGACCGTAGTGACCAAAGATCGCACGCTGTCCGCGCAATGGGAACACACGTTACTGGTCACGCAGCACGGTTTTGAAGTACTGACTCTGCGCGCTGAAGAACAATGCTGACCACTCGTGTCATCAGGCATTGGTCAGGGCAAAAGCATGCCGCCGAGCGCGTAAAGCGTTGGCTGAACTGGCATGGTAAACAACTGGCCTTGCTATTTGACCGTCAAGCCCCTGTTGGTGACTTATTAGTGGCACGCAGTGAGGCGGTGGATACCGTCTTGAAAGGGGCTTTTCAACACTTTTTCCAGTCTTGCGCACATCAGGTAACACTGGTTGCGGTCGGTGGTTACGGTCGTAAAGAATTATTTCCAGGTTCTGATATTGATTGCTTGCTGTTACTTAACGGGCCGATTGATGCACGACAGCAAGCCGCACTAACAGCATTCGGCAGCTGGTTATGGGATACCGGACTTAAGCCTAGCTTGAGCGTGCGTACGGTGGTGGAATGTCTGGACGCCGCACAGCAGGATCAAACGATCATGACCAGCTTGCTGGAAACACGCTGCCTGGAAGGTCATCAGGAAACTTTTCAGCACCTGGCCGTAGCGCTATCGGCGCCGCATATCTGGCCGCAACAGGCGTATTTTGACGTCAAGTTACAAGAACAGCTGCTGCGATATCGCAAGTTTCACGATACCGCCTACAATCTGGAGCCTAATCTCAAAGAAGGCCCCGGGGGATTGCGCGATCTGCAAATGATTGCCTGGTTATACTGCCGCCTGTTGCAGGTCGAGCCATGGCAAGCGTTTATCAGCGCCGGTTACCTGACCGAAGATGAATTGGACAGTTTGCTGGCAGCGCGTTTGGCGCTGTGGCGGATACGTTACGCGTTACACTTGAAAACCGGGCGTGGCGAGGATCGTTTACTGTTTGATCATCAATACGACCTTGCCCGTCAGTTAGGTTTTGACGGTGACAACGCCAATCTGTGCGTCGAGCGCTTCATGCGTTTTTACTATCGTACCGTGATGGGCCTGGAATTGTTGCAAGAGATTTTGATGCAACCACTGAAGGCCCGGTTTTCGGTTCCCGATTCGGATCAGATCAATGCCGAATTGGCAAGTAAAGGCTATGTGCTGGAGCTAGGTTATCTGGAGGTGCGCGAAGCCAATCACTTTCGCCGCAATCCACAAGCGTTGTTAGAAATATTTTTGCTCTTGCAAGGCTATCCCGGCGTCAATGGTATTGGCGCCAACACCTTAAGGCAGTTGCGCCGCGACTGTGTGCTGATCGATGATGCTTTCCGGGAAGATCGTCAGAACCAGCAACTGTTTTTGCAGATTCTCAGGCAACCACGAGGCGTTACCAAAGCGCTTCGGCAAATGAATCGCTATGGCGTTTTGGCCGCATACTTGCCGCGTTTTGCCCAGATTGTCGCACTAACCCAGTATGACTTGTTTCACATTTACACGGTCGATGCACATACCCTGTTCGTGGTGCGAAACCTGCGCCGTTTCGCATTGGCCGAATACAGGGATGAGTCGGCCTATTGTCATGATATTTTCCGCCTGATTCCCAAACCAGAACTGCTCTACATCGCCGCCTTGTTTCATGATATTGCCAAAGGCATGGGCGTGGATCATTCTCAGGAAGGCGCGTTCATGTGCGCTGAATTCTGCCGTCGACATGGCTTGTCCCGCCATGACACGGAATTGGCCGCCTGGCTGGTCAAGCATCATCTACTGATGTCGATGACTGCCCAGCGCAAGGACATCAGTGACCCGGAAATCATTCATGACTTCGCCGCCCAGGTCGGTAGCATTGAATATCTGCATCATCTGTATCTGCTCACCGTTGCCGATATTCGCGGCACCAATCCGGAATTATGGAACTCCTGGAAAGACGCGCTGCTGCGTGATCTTTATGAGGTCAGTCACAGCGCCTTGCACCGGGGGCTGAAAAATCCGGTGACTACACACAAACGTATTGCCGAAACCAAAACCGAGGCCATGCTGGAGCTATTGCGCTTGGGATTGTCGGAGACCGCCATTCTGGAAGCGTGGCGTCATGCCAGTGACGATTATTTCTTGCGTTATCAGGCCGAGGAAATTACCTGGCACACGCTGGCGATTGCCGCTTCCAGCGAACAGGAACTGCCGCTGGTCTTGCTTCGGCCGCACACCCAGCGTGGCAGCGCTGAAATATTTATTTACACCCGTAATGGCGAGTCGGTGTTTAGTTTGAGCACGGCAACGTTAGATCAGTTGGGGCTGACCATACTCGATGCCAGAATCGTCACCACACAAGACAACTATGTGCTGAACAGTTTCCATGTACTGGAACAATCCGGGGAAATGATCGGAGACTTACACCGGGAAATTCACATCTGTTCGGCCCTAAAAAAAACCCTGGAAACCCTGGATTCAGGCCTGGACACCAATATTGCCCGACAGTCGCGGCAAGCGCGGCATTTTCCCATACCCGCCGTGGTCAGTTTTCATGACGATCCAAGACATCGCTATACCTTGCTGGAACTGATTACCACCGACTATGCCGGTTTATTGTCAAAAGTTGGCCGGGTGTTTGGCCAGTTTGGCGTCAGGCTGCATGAGGCAAAAATCACCACCATTGGCAGTCGTGCCGAAGATGTGTTTGCCATTACCGACCCGGCCGGTCAGCGTATCGAAGATCAAATCCTGCTCGATGCTTTGGCCCGGGCGCTGGAACACGCCATGCTGCCGGAAAAAACCGGCGACACCAAGGTTGACTGAAAAATTCCCGTCCTCAATCCCTCTTGCAACAAGGGAGAAACCGGCAAAACAGGCTGTGAACGGTTACACCGCTGATCGCTCAACCCGGCCTGCGAAACTTGCGTAACAATGATTCAATTGCGCAGTGCTCTTTCGAGCAATCCCCCTCCTGAGGTTAGCGCATCCTAATTTAGGGCGCGTTATTGCGTTGACCTGATGAGTCCAGAACATTACTCGGAACAGGTGTTCTTCAGAGATTCCGTTACATTTATAACTATGGCGCGTTCTGCCATGATAATGATAAGCTATTGATCCGGGTTAGATGAACATCGTTAAAACAACGCCAATCGCTTGGCTCGCCATCACAAAATAAGGATTATATACATGAAAAAAATATATTACAGCCTCACTTCTGTTTTAGGTATCACTGTTTTAGCAGGATGTTCAGGAATGGAGCCGCCTCATGAGGAAATCTCTCGTAGCGCCTATACTATTAAAGCGGCCGAAGAAGATGGGGCGCGTGAATTAGCACCGTTAGAGCTGAGACAGGCTAAAAAAACCCTTGAAAAGGCTAGGTTAGCGTTAAAAAATGAGGACTATGAAGAAGCTTTAAATTATGCCAAAACAGCCGAACTCGAAGCGCAGTTAGCTCAGGCGATAACTGAATCGGCCAGCAATAACGTAGCTGCGCAAGCAATCAAAGACAGTATTCGCTCCTTAAAAAGAGAGCTTGATCGATACCAGATTAAAACGCAGTGATCCTCGTTTCATTATCAGTTAATAATTTTAGGAAATCATCGTGAACAGAACATTAACTTATTCAAAACTTATTACTGCTTGTATAATTCCCAGCATGATTGTTGGTTGCGCTACCACTATAAATCCTGATGTGCAGCAAGCTCAAAATTTATTTGACAAAATAAGTTCAGATCCTGTTGTTGCAAGTAAAGCAGCCGTGGCTTTGGCTGAAGCTGAAGATTCACTCGTTCAATTAAAACAACTTGAAGATAACGGCGCCAGTAGGAAAACTTTGCAAAGGCAGAGCTACGCGACGGAGTTAAAGACAAAAATAGCGCGTGAAAAAGCTAATTCGGCAATTGCTAAAGAACAGATTGCTCAAGCTGAAAATGAAAGAAAACAAGTCTTAATTGAGGCGCGTACATTAGAAGCGGATGTGCGTACTAAACAAGCCATTGAAGCGAGAATAAAAGCGGAAAAAGCGCTTATTGAAGCGGAAGAGGCGCGCAAAATAGCCGAGGAAGAGCGAAAAAAAGCAGAAGATTTAGCACGGCAATTAGCTGAACTGCAAGCTCGTCCAACCGAGCGGGGCATGGTTTTAACTATGGGTGATGTCTTATTTGACTACAATAAAGCTGATGTCAAATTGGCAGGTATGCGTATTGTCGATAAATTAGTCGCTTTTTTAGAAAAAAATCCTGAAAGAAACATTCAAGTTGAAGGTCACACTGACAGTACGGGTTCTGATCAATATAACTTGAATTTATCTGAAAGAAGAGCCGACGCCGTGAAAAGAGCACTTATTTATAAAGGTATTGCAGCTAATCGTATTAACGCTATAGGATATGGTGAAGAATTTCCTATTGCCTCTAATGCTACAGCATCCGGTCAACAACAAAATCGGCGCGTTGAAATTGTTATTTCCGATGAAAAAGGAAGCATTGCAGAAAGGTAGAAAAATCAGCATTCGTAAGCTGTTCAAAGCGCCATAACGCGCGCCCAACACAGTCATCGTTCACAACCTGAAAAATCCCCTTCCTTAATCCCGCTTTGAAAAAGGAGGGTGCTGGTAAAGTGGCCCTATAAGCTTTACTGTACGATAGCGAACCATGCACCTCTTGGCGTCGGCACATCCTATAAATTGACGTATCTTACATTAACCTCGTGAACGGTTACGGCTGGCGTTGGGCGGCAAATTCAGGTAGCCATCAGAGCCTTATAAAAACTGTCAAGGAGTAAAGCTTGCAAGAAGTTAGTTTCAGAGAAGCGCTGGCCGTTTGGATCCGAATGGGTTTTCTGAGTTTCGGCGGGCCGGCGGGTCAAATCGCTCTGATGCACAAGATCATTGTCGATGAAAAAAAGTGGCTGGATGAATCCCGATTTCTGCACGCACTCAATTACTGCATGCTTCTTCCGGGGCCGGAGGCTCAGCAGTTGGCCACCTATGTCGGATGGTTATTGCATGGTGTAAAAGGTGGGATTATCGCTGGCGTTATGTTTATTCTGCCCGGTGCCTTCGCCATTTTTGCACTGTCCTGGCTGTACGTATCTCTTGGTGAACTGGCCGTGGTCGAAGGCGTATTTTTCGGCTTGAAGGCTGCGGTACTCGCCATTGTCGTGCAGGCGTTGATTCGCATTGGTCGGCGAGCTCTTAAAGGGACATTGATGTCGGCCCTGGCGGTGGGTGGATTTATCGCCCTGTCTGTATTCGGCTTGCCGTTTCCGCTTGTGGTTCTTGGGGCGGGGGCAATCGGCTACGTTGTTGCAAAGAGCATGGCGATACAGAATACCATTCAATCTGAGCCTGATATTGACACCGGAACTGTCGTTCGCGCGGGAACCAAACGAGCGGCTGTGGTTTGCTTGCTGCTGTGGCTGCTCACTGTGGCCGGGTTACTGGCATTGCTGGGCCACGACAACGTATTTTCGCAGATTGCGGTTTTCTTCTCGAAGATGGCAACGGTGACGTTTGGCGGTGCCTATGCCGTACTTGCTTATGTCGCCCAACAGGGGGTGGAGAATTTTCAGTGGCTTCAGCCGGGCGAAATGCTGGCGGGACTGGGTCTGGCGGAAACCACGCCGGGCCCACTCATTCTGGTGACGCAATTTGTTGGGTTTCTCGCTGCTTATCGAGAAGCAGCTATAGCGCCCAGTCTTCTGTATGCGTCACTGGGGGCATTGCTGACCCTGTGGGTAACGTTTTTGCCTTGTTTCCTTTGGATTTTTGCCGGGGCGCCTTATGTGGAGAAGCTGCGGGCAAACCAGTCACTTTCTACGGCCTTGGCAGCTATCACGGCGGTTGTGGTCGGTGTAATCGCCAACCTGGCACTTTGGTTTGCTGTTAATGCTCTGTTTTCAGAGCAATTTCGGGTTTCCGGGGTTGGTGTGGATATGACGTTACCGGTTCCAGGCAGCGTGAATCTGCCCATGTTGGTTTTATCGGCCCTGGCCTTTGTTCTGGTATTCAGACTGCGGCTGGGAATGCTTCCCTTGCTCGGCATTTCATCAACACTGGGGGCTTTATGGGTGCTCATGGCGGCATGAGCCGGTGTGGCTATAACCGTGAGTGATGATGATTTTTGGTGTTAGAGGCTCATGCACGCCAGTCGGGTGAGAAGTCAGGGTGAGGGGAGACGGATCTGATGGATCGACTACTTCCGTTCAACCTCAAATGCGTTATTTACAACCGGCAGCTATCTTCGCTGCACGTTTTTTTGCCAAACCACGCCCCTAAGCGTAAGCGGTGCCGCGCAAACCAAGTATAGAGACAGTCAAACAGAGGCCTTAACAATCGCCAACGGATCGGAGCGGTCAGCCAGCCCAAACCGACGGCGCTATATGCGGCGCAGAACACCTCGACACCTTTCACCAGTCGGCCATCCGGATAAAGTCCGTGTATCTCGGCCATGAACTCATCAAAGGTCTTACTGTAAATTTCAGGATCAAAACGTTTGTCTTGAATATCCTGAAATGCCAGACGGCCCTTGCGATTTTTCCAGCGTAGCCAAGCCACTTCCTTTTGGCAAATAGGGCAATGGCCGTCGTAAAACAGAATAAAATCATGTGCATTGTTCATATCAATTTTCTTTATAGATGGTTTCGTCACGCATTTGTTGCGATAAAGATGATAACGGCCAAGCTCACCGGCGGCGATAGAGCGCAGCGGCATGGCTGTCCGGTGCACCGCCGGGTTAGCCCTGATCCATGCGGGTAAAACCCGATCAATACAAATACTGCTGAAAGCCCACAAACACCTCTCGAATCCTGCCCGCCGGCCCCAGCTCTTGCACCGCATCGCCGAGGCTGTGGTACTTCAATTCAATCAGCTGCGGCAGCTTCGCCGTGTCCAGCTCGCTCACGCCGCGGGCGACATAGTGGTCGAGGACGAATTTCAGGAATTCCTGCTGGCTGTAGTCGTGGCCGTGGAAGATGCGCTCCTTATGAGCAGCCACTCGCTCGGCCCGGGTCACCGGCGCCATGTTGAAGGCGATGTAGGCGAGCACGTCGTACAGGTTGTTACCAACAATTGAAATCTGATCCACTTGTTTTCACTATAGTGCCTTTTTGGAGGCACTTTGATCACAAAAGAAGAACTCATGAAAATTCAGATTTTGCATCAACAAGGCCCCTCACAAAGAGCCATCGCCAGGCAGTACAGCCGGGCCATGATGGTGGTGTTTACCGACAACATGCGTTACGACACACTGGAATACTGTCACCGTCTGACCTTTGATTATTTTCAAGGCATTCCCCATGAGGTCTGGTACGACAACATGAAGACTGTGGTGATTGAACGTGATGCCTATGGCGAGGGCCAACACCGACTGCATCAGCCTTTTTACCAGTTTGCCAAAAGCATGGGATTTATCCCCAAACTCTGCCATACCTATCGACCACAAACCAAAGGCAAAGTCGAACGGATGGTGCGCTATGTCAGGGACAACGTCTTCCAGCCACTCAATACCAAACTGATGGCATTGGGGCCGATATTAGATGTACCAACCGCTAATTCAGAAAGCGGTGCGCATTGCCGGCCAGCGGGCGAACATCACCAAACCGGTGTCGCCGCATATACTGCGCCATGCCTTCGCCACGCATTTGTTGCAAAACGGTTATGACATTCGCACCGTGCAGGAGTTATTGGGGCACAAGGATGTATCGACTACCATGATTTACACGCATGTGTTGAACAAGGGTGGCAAGGCGGTGGTCAGTCCCTTAGATAACCTTTAGCCTGTGAGGCTGCGTATAAAAATATCATATACGCTTGCCTAATCAGCGGTCGTCCAGCCAATGTCCGAAACGCTTCGCCATTAATTGACCAGCCCGCGCCGTTTCAAGCGCCATAAGGTGATCAAGCCGAAAATGATCGGATAGTTGCGCAGCTGTTCGCTGACCACGACTTTTTCGCCGGTGTGGCGCTCGATTTTCCAGGCGATGTAATCCACGCCGCCGGCAAAGGTAAAGACCGCTTTGGCCAGCCTTAGAATCGACAATACCAGACCTTGCCAGCGCCGAATGCGCCACTTAAAGCCGGGCAGCCAACGATGGCGGTCGGGTTGTTTGGCGCGGTAAAGATCGTTTTCACGGCTTAATTGCTCAGGCAAACAAGGCGCGACCAGGGCGGTAACATCCTGGTAATAGGCCTGATTGCTGTCGGTCAGTTGCTGAACCCTGTGGCCGCGCTCGGCGCGCAGTTCGGCGGCATAGGTCAACGCCAGGCCGTGTTGCCACAGTTCGGCCCAGGTCATGGCGCGGTCGGGCAGGGCGGGCAGGGTTTCGGTTAAAAATTTCAGCACCGCCCAGCCCAGTGCCTGATGACATTGGTCAAGGCTTGTTTGATCGCGGGTGTATAAAATTCGGCAGGGCTGGGCAAAACGCGCCCAGAAATAGGAGTGAAAGGCATCGCGGTTGCCGGTTAAAAAGGCCTGGGTCGAAACCACGGCGACTTTGGCGCGCAGTCGTCCCGCACGGGTGTCGGTTTCGTGATAAAACACATTGGGCGGCAGCCACTGGTTGGCGAGGCTCAGCCAGCGTTTGCGGTAAAACTGCCTATAGTCATCCACGACCACATAAAAATCGGCCAGACCATCGGTGGGGTCTTGTTTCTGCAGACAGGAACCGTACAGGACAATGGCGCTGACCGAGTCGCCATAGTGTTCGCGCAAGGCGTTTATCCACGGCATGAAACCGTCGGCAACCGGTTGTCTGCTGTTATCGGCGAGGGCGGCCAGTAATTCAGTGCTGGGCTGGGTAGGCATGGGCATCAATTCACAAAACGAAACGGTTCGGTCAGGCTGATGGTTAAAGCGCCGTGCGCCTGATAGCTTTCACCATCGACAATAAAGCCCTCGTCCAGGGTCAGCGTCAATTCCGTGGCATTGAAGCTGTGATAGCCCAGTGCGGCATCGTCCGGACAGCTTTTGCCCCGCGCCAAGGGCCATAAACGCCGCCAGATTTGTTTTGGCGGTTGTTCGATAAAGGTGGCGTGCAGTTCGAAGGGTTCGCTGCCCCAGAAGGGTGTCAGGCCAAATTCCAGTGTGCGCAACGTGCTGACCAGGCCCAGCAGATAGCGTCCTTTTGGCAGTTTGTCATGGACAAATGCCAGTTGACTGGGTTGCCAGGCCGGATCGTCGCGCCCGGCTAAAAGGCCAACCAGGCTGCGCAGGGCAATCAATACTGAAAACAGCCGCCCGGTCAGGCCCATGCCTTTGACCTGACCCCGGGAAAATTCCACCCCGCGGGCGATCAGTCCCAGCCCCAAAAAGAAACCGTGTACCGTTTGCTCGGTCACGATAGCCAGTGCTGGACGGGAGGTGATGTTAGCGCTGGCGGAATTTTCCAACAGCGTTTTAAGCCGGGTGAACGCCTGGTCGGTAGCGCCTTTAAGCCCCAGGTCGCCGCAGGTCATGTTGGTGGTGCCGCCGGGAAACAGCATCAGCGCCGGCCAATGTTTTGACGGCACATGCTTGGCCAGATAATCAATGCTGGCCTGAATGGTGCCGTCGCCGCCGGCGATGATTAAGGCATCAAGCCGGGCCGACGCAAGCTCGGTCAAAGTTTCGGTGAGGCTTTGGTTATCCCAGGCTTCGCGGTAAAGGGTGGCGTTCAGCGCCTTAAACTGCCCGCGCAGGGTATGCAGATTTTTGCGCATGTTCCCGCTGTTGGGGTTCAGCAGTACGCCCAGCCGGGAAAAATTGGCCGGCTCGGTCACTGTTGATACGGCAGGCGGGTGAACCAGCGCACGCTTAAACGATGTTGATCGTTACGGATGTCGATGCCGTCCAGCCACGACTCGACCGGTTGTTTGCGGTGCAACAGACAGCCCCAAAGTACTCTGACAGCCAGAATTAAAGTGGATAATAAATGCCATACCACCACCAGATAAAAGCCGATGTCGGGTCGGCCCAGCACCCAGCTCAAGGTGAGCATGATCATGTTCGGATTACGCCGGGCGGTAATCAGCCGGTTGATGGAGTCGAACGGTCGCCACATAAAAATGGTGAATGGCCCGGCCCATATATGAAACGCGGCCTCACACAGCCGGCCACCGATATAACCGATCAGCAGCAAAATCATCAGACTGGGCAGATAAGGAATGGCCAGCGTGGTGCCGGTCAGCCCCAATCCCCAGGCCAGATACCAGAACGGCGGGTGGATCAGGTCGATGCCGTGGTCGAGAATATCACCGTGTTTGCTGGAAGTGACTGTGACTCGGGCCAGTTTGCCGTCTACCGTATCCAGGAAGGTCATGATCCAACCCATCACCAGCCCCAAGGCATAAAAACCGTAGGCAAAGGCAAAACCGGCGAGTATGGTCAGCGCCAGACCGCAGAGCGTGACCTGGTTGGGCGTGATGCCGCGTTTAACGCACCAGCGCGTGGCTAACAGCGCCGGTTTCGGCCACCACCATTTGGTCACCAGGTCGGTGACGCTTTTATAGGCGGCGCTGAACAATTCCTGCTCCAGGGCGGCTTGTTCAGCCGCTTCAATATGCAAGACATAGGGTAGGTCTTTCTTTTTCAGCTTGGCTTGCAGGCCCACCGGCAGCGTTTCCGGGGTGTAGCGGGGCAGTTGACTCAATGTTGCCAAGTCTGCTGCAAGAAACTTGGGCGCTTGTTGTAAAACCTGATCGGCAGCGATTCTGATCGCCACCGGTGCACCGTCCGGGTGGGTCAGGATTTTCGGCACGGCATCCTGGATCAACGCGGTAATCAGGCGCGGGTCGATCAGGTAAGAGGTGTTGATGATAATCAGATCATCATGGGCAGGCTTGTCTTGCCAATCGGCCAACAAGCTCACATCATCGCGCCCATCCAGCATACGCTGAAGCCGTTCCCGGCCGGTTAGTTCCCAAATCAACGTGGCGTCATCGCCGAGTAAATAAACTGATACTGTCATAACCGCTATAGCCTTAACGCAAGCACAGGCTTTCTGTGCCGGCTGTCTCTGACTGCAGGCTCGAAAGGCTGTATGTTAAAAAACCATTCATAGTACCTGAAATTGCCTTGCCACGCACTTAGCTGAAAGCGGTGTCCAGCCATTTTTAATGATGGAAGTTGCAGTAGGTTGGAGCAAACTGGAATACGTCTATCGAGCCATTCGTCGTTGTTCCGTTATTCCCGGTGCGAGGGGCTGGCAGGTCAGCGTTTAATCGTTAACCAGCCAGGCATTTTTCAGCCATTGATGTTGATCGCCGGTCAACGCCAGCACATCAAAACGAATTGGTCCGGGCCAGGGGTGTTGGCATAAATAAAAGCGCGTGGCGCGCACAATTTTTTGTTGTTTTGCCGGCGTGATACTGGCCAAGGCACCACCGTAACGTTGATCGGCGCGATAACGAACTTCAACGATGACCAGGGTTTCCCGGTCTTGCATGATTAAATCCAGCTCGCCAAGGCGACAGCTGAAATTACGGGTAATCAATTTCAGCCCCTGTTGTTGCAGCACGGCCAGGGCGCGATCTTCACCGCTTTGTCCGCGTTGCTGGGCGTCAGTTTGCCGGTTGCGCCATGCTTTCATAACTGTGCTCGTTGCTGTTTAGCAATACGGGTTGGCCGTTTTGAATCTGCGCGCAGCTCAACTGGCGTTTAATGTGTTGCCGGGCGTCCAGGGTCAGTTGCCCGCTGGTGCCGGATAAACGATGTTGATTCAAGCCTGGCATGGCTTGCGCTAACTGATAGGCATCGATGCCCATGGCCACCAGACGAAGATATAGATAAGGCTTGCCGCTTTGGCTGGTATCGATGGCGCCGCCGGTCGGGTAGGCCTTTGGAATCAGCCAGGGGGCATCACAGAAAATCACGCTATTCAGGCTGTTATCCAGCGTTCGGGTATGCAACTGACTGTCACTGTATATGGGCAATTGACTGCCATAAAAAGCCAGTTGCTGAATAAGGGCGCGGGCATCGTGAGCATCGGCATGGATGAAAATAAAATCGGCATCGCGGCGTGGCCGGGGTTCGGCCTGAAGCTTGGGCAGTGTTTGTTTAAGCCGGGCGATACGTTGCTCACTGGTGGTGATATCGAGTAGTGCCGCCAATGTGGGGCGGTAATCAAACTGTCCGGGGGGGTAGCGTTGCGCAGCCAGTAATTGGCCGTCGTGGTGGCTTAATGCCTGTTGCAAATAGCCTAGCAAACGCTCACCTTGAGGCGTATCCGGCAACAGGGCCAAGGCGTTTTGGCGACCTTGTGACCAAGCTTGGTCGATGACGGTTTGCATGGCATCTTGAGGATCCAGGCCAAATTGATAGAGCTTTGCCTGATTCACGTCGTCGAGGGTATTCAAGGCCAGTATAGGCCGCGTCAACGGCAATTGCGCAACCAGCGTGGCGATTTGATTTTTCGCCAATGGGCCTATGACAAACTGCGCATTGTCCGCCACCGCACGTTGGTACAAGGTGGCAATGCCTTGACCGCCTTCAGTATCATAAAATTTCAGTTCCGGCTTGGCCGGGTTCGTGTCCTGATGAAAAGCGGTTAACAGACCTTCCCGAATGGCGTCGGCCGCACTTTGAAAAGGCCCGGAGTGGGGCAATAACACGGCCAGGATTTCGGGTTTGCGAAACCTATCGCGCTTGAGTGATAGATAGGTTTGCAGAAAACCTGACTGGTTGGCCGGATGTTTAGGGTGGGCCTGACGCCATTGAGTCAGTGGTGCTTCAGATTGCGCTTGCAAGGCGGTCAAAAGCCCGACCCAGCTTTGTGTATCCGGGGGCAGGGCTTGGCCATGCGCGGTCAGAAGCTGCAAGGTGGTCAGGATTTCCAGCTGATTGGCGTAGCGGCTGTCACCGGATAAACGCGCATTGGCTTGTATGCGGGTGCTGACACTGTCTGCAAGCTGTCCGGCCAGAGATTGGGCAAATGCCAGTGCCTGAACATATTCGGAAAAGTCAGTACGACTGAGATGCTCGGGCGTTAGTGACTGTAAGCGCTCTAGCGCCAATTCCGCTTCTCCTTGACCGAGATGAATCTGCGCATAGTAAAGATTCAGTCGGTCGCGCAAGGCAGTTGCTAATTGGCTGGGCGCAAGGCCGTCGGCATGAATTTTGGCCGCTTCCGGTTGTCCTGCTTTTAATAACGCACCGATGGTCAGCAAGCGAAATTGCGCGTTGAGCGAATCTGTATCAGAATCCTGTGCCAGCTTACCGTATAGTTTGGCTGCTTCTGCGGGCTGGTTTTGCTGCAACAGCTGTTCAGCCTGCCGGGCGGTTCGCGTCCAGGTGGGTGGTGTGCTACAGCCGGCCAGCATCAGCATCAGCGCGGCACACCAGGCCGATTGTGCTGGCCAAGCCCTATATTTAACTCTCATTGGAATATCCATGTCAGTCATTGCCGGTCAATTATACGTGGTCGCCACGCCTATTGGTAACCTGGGCGATCTCAGTCCACGCGCCGTTGAGGTGTTGCAAAGCGTTGCCCTCATTGTCGCTGAAGACACCCGTCATGCTCGCGTGTTACTGGGGCATTTTGCCATTACCACGCCGGTGCGTTCCTTGCATCAGCATAATGAAGACCGGGAAAGCGACAAAGTTTTAGCCGAACTCGGTGCCGGTCGTTCGGTGGCGGTGATCGCCGATGCCGGCACGCCATTGATTAACGACCCTGGCCTGATAGTGGTGCAAAAGGCGAGGGCACAGGGCTTGACGGTCATTGCTGTGCCCGGGCCGTGTGCATTGGTAGCGGCGCTGTCGGTGGCCGGCTTGCCGCTGAACCGGTTCATTTTTGAAGGGTTCGCGCCGCGTTCAGGTACGGCGCGGGCGGCCTTTTTCTCCGAACGCCGTGATTGTTCTGCAACCTGGGTGTTTTACGAATCCAGCCATCGTATTCTCGATACCCTGGTCGCGATGACGCAATGTTTGCCACCACAGCGCAAGATCGTCGTGGCCAAGGAATTAACTAAAATGCACGAGCGAGTGCTGTCAGGTTCGGCGGCGGAGCTGCTGGCGCAGTTTCAGGCACTACCGGAATTGCAAAAAGGTGAGTTTGTGGTATTGGTTGAACCGGCACCGGCGTCTGTCGAGGACAAAACGTGTTTAACCGAGCAGCAGTGCCATGTATTGGAGCGGTTGCTGGCCGAATGCTCGCTCAAAACCGCCGTGGCCTTGACGGTGCATTTGACCGGCGCACGCAAATCCCTGGTTTACCAAACTGCCCTGGCGTTGCAAAAACAGCATGAAGTATAAGTCTGGGCTATAACGCCAGCCATGCTCAGTTTGAGCATTTTCACTGTGCTTTAGACATGGGGAGCACTTGTCGAGGAACGCCGTGAACCCATCCATGAGGGCTTGATGGCAGCATCCTAAGCTGCCGACATCCTCGCCAAGTGCTCCCCATGTCCTTTTTAGACTCCAAATTGAGAATGGCTGCTATAACAGATACTGCTGACCATCACGGCCGATTGCAACACCATCAGGCAAACTGTCAGCCTGCTGTTCCAGCCAGACATCCAGTTGATGACCAATGTGGGTCAACACGGTTTTTTTCGGGGCAACGCTTTGATGTATGGCCAAGGCCAGGTTCAGATCATTATGGTTGCGCGGCTTGACCGCCTGTGGCGGATGGCTGGCATCTAAGACCATCAGCGTCGGCTGCCAATGCTGCAGAAATTCTTCCGTCTCTTTGGGCAGGCCCACGGTGTCGGTCAGGTAAGCCAAGCGAAAGCCGTCAGGCTCTTTTCCTTCGAAACAATAGCCAAGGGTCGGTTTGGAATGAACTAACGGCACCGGCGTAATCAGCATGGTATCCAAGGTCAGTGTTTGCCAGGGCTTGAGTGGCTGAAAGTCCAGAATGCCGGGATGTTTGTACAAATCACCCAAACCTTCCGGGTCATCCGGCGCGAACACCGGCAGTTTCTCGCCCACACCCCAGCGCAAGGCAAACAAGCCCTGAACATGATCGGGGTGAAAATGGGTCAGCAAAATCATCGATAAAGAGCCATGCGGAAAGCGGAATTTCAGATCCGCGCCACCGGCATCCAGCAGTATTGATTCCCCACCCACCTCAAGATGCGCCGAACACGGCCCGCGTTGCCAGACGGTGCTGAAGCGGGCTCTTTGGCACACCGAACAGGCGCAGCCATAAACCGGAGCGCCTTCGGCGCTGCCGGTGCCCAGAAAACGTAACCTCGCTTTATGTTCCATCGATTTTTTGTGTTAACAAGGCAATAAACAGTTCTCCAGCCGAGGCCAGTGGCCCGCTGTTATCCAGCCGGAGCAGATTGGGATGGTCGATAGTCTGATAGGCAGCGGCGCGCTTTAAGCGCTGCTGAATTTCTTGTGATGTTTCGCGGCCTCGCTGTTCCAGCCGCTTAAGCAGTTGCTCAGGCGAGACCGTGACCCATACCGGCGTTAAATCGGGATAGCGTTGTTGCGCGGTGGGCCAGTAATCGCGTGAGCCGTTGACCACCACGGAAAAGCCTTCACGGTTCCAGAACTCGATCTCCCGACCAATGCCGTAATGAAAGCCGTGACTGGTCCAGTGCATGGCAAAAAAACCGTGTTGCAAACGGCCTTTGAATTCGTCTTCAGGCAAATAAACATGGTTCTCGCCGGTCAGCTCCGGCGGTCGGGTGATGTAGCGATGGCTGAAAATGATTTTCCGCTCGAGCGCAAGACGCTGTCGGGCATAGCCGATCAAGCTGTCC
This sequence comes from Methylococcales bacterium, assembly GCA_032251045.1. Lineage (GTDB taxonomy): Bacteria > Pseudomonadota > Gammaproteobacteria > Methylococcales > Methylomonadaceae > JAVVEW01. The sequence goes on along the minus strand of JAVVEW010000003.1, from coordinate 46,214 downwards.
TTGCCGGCCCCGGAAGGCCCCATCAGGTAGAACAAACGGGCCGCGCCGGTCATGCCCGGTAACCGGCCTGGTACACGGCTTTACCAGCACACCAGGTGGCTGTGACCTGCGACAGGCCACCGATGCTGTCAACCGCAATCAGGTCGGCGCGCTTACCGGCAGCGATCACGCCACGATCGGTCAGCCCCAGCGCCTGGGCGGGGTTGAAACTGGCCAGTCGCACCGCTTCCGGCAGGCTCAGCACATGGCGTTCGACCAGCGTGAACAGCGACGTCAGCAACGCCGCCGGGGCGTAGTCGGAACACAGGCAGGTGGCGACATCGTGTTCGATGGCGTCCTGGGCTTTCATCGAACCGCTCTGGCTCTTGCCGCGCACAATGTTCGGTGCGCCCATGATGGTGTGCATGTTTTCCGCCCGCGCCGCTCGCGCGGTTTCCAGGTTAATCGGAAATTCGCTGATGTGGATATTCAGCGCTTTGATTTCGGCGATTTTTTCCGGGCAGTCGTCATCGTGACTGGCGACATGCACACCGTGGTCGTGGGCGTGAGCGACCAGCGTTTGCACCCGTTCCCTGGCCGCTTCGGCCTGGGCCAGTTTGTCGTCGATCAGCTGGCGGGTTTCCTCGGCGCTTTTTTTGTAGCTGTTCTGCAGATACTCTTGGTAAGCGCGCATGTCCTTGAACTGACCTTGCCCCGGGGTGTGATCCATCACCGACAGCAAATGCACCAGACCGTCATCGACCAGCCGGGTCAACACCGGCAACGCGGTCGGGTCGGTGATTTCATAACGGGTATGCACCCGGTTGTCGGTCAGGCCGAACGGCTGAAAGTCGTGAATCGCCCGCACGATGTTCTCGGCGATGTCGTTGTTGCGCAGGCCCAGTTCGGCGTTGGCGAACGACAGTGAATGGAAGGCGGTGGTGATGCCGGCTGCGGCATTGCGCTTGTCGGCCTGGGCGATGGCGTAAGTCAGCGGAAAATGCACATTCGGCCGCGGCTCGATGTCTTTTTCCAGCGCGTCGGCGTGCAAGTCGATCAGGCCCGGCATCAGCCATGCGCCGTTCAGGTCAAAAGTTTGTTCCACGCGGGGATTTTCCGGCTCGATCGCGGCGATCAGGCCGTTTTCAATCAACAGCGAAGCATGGTCGAACACCTGGTCTTCAAGCACCACGCGGGCATTGGTCAGTAGCAAGTTCATAGTTAATCCTGATAAAACGTTGATTTTTACTGGTTCCCATGCTCCCGCGTGGGAACCAGGGGTGGGGTTTCCGTAGGCTGGGTTGAACAGCGTGAAACCCAGCTTGTTTATCCCGTTCCATGTGGCTAAACTCGTATCATGCGTAGCTATATTCGCTAACGTGTTGCTGGCGGCGTATATTTTTTCACTGTCGTCCGGGCCGAGCGTAAACACAACGATTTGCTGACCCGGCATATTCAAATCCTGCGCGATACCTGCCGCGATGTGCGGCAAAAACATCCTTTCGACATCGAGGCAATGGTGGTTCTTCCCGAACACCTGCATTGCCTGTGGCGGCTGCCGGAAGGCGACACCAATTTCCCGTTACGCTGGCGGTTGATCAAGGCCGATTTTTCCAGGCGTATCGAGTTCACGGAACGCATTTCCGACAGCGCGAAAGCGCAAGGGTGAACGCGGTCTATGGCAACGGCGCTACTGGGAGCATGTGATCCGGGATGATCTCGATTACCAGCGTCATTTCGATTACATCCATTACAATCCGGTCAAACATGGTTATGTCAGCCGCGCCGCCGATTGGCCATATTCCTCGTTTCATCGCCATGTCAAGACCGGTTTGTATTCGCCGGATTGGGCGGCTAAGCCCTCGGTCATCGAACGTCCCTGGGATTAGCCTTAAAGCTGGGTTTCGTACCTCAACCCAGCCTACGCCTACATTCCTACGCAAATCGCGAGTCACGCCGCCACGGCCGCCGGTGCTTTCAGCTCCACGACTTCCTCGGCCATGCGTTCCACCAGGTCGGCGTGGTGGAAAATCGCCAACATACCGACACCCTGGGCTTTTTTGCGCTGAATCAGCTCCACCACCCGGTCGGTGGTGGCGGCGTCCAGGCTGGCGGTAGGTTCGTCCAAAAGCAGCAATCGAGGTGATGCGATCAGCCCACGCGCCAGGTTCACGCGCTGTTTCTCGCCACCGGAAAAGGTCGCCGGGGGGACTTCCCACAGCCGCTGCGGGATGTTCAGCTCGGCCAGAAGTTCAGCGGCCCGGGCGCGCGCTTCCGGCTTGTCGATGCCTTGCCGATACAGCGGCATGGCTACCACATCCAGGGTTTTCTGGCGCGGTAAAGTGTGCAGAAACTGGGTGACAAAGCCGATTTCACTTTTTCTAAGCTCCAGCATCCGGTGTTCGGACACCCGAACCAGATCCAGCTCGTCGCCAGCCTCGGTCTTAAACAACAAGCGCCCGCTACTGGCCAGATAGGTGCGGTAAATTGCTTTCAGTACCGAGGATTTACCGGCACCGGTGGGGCCGATCAGCGCGGTCAGCTTGCCCGGGTAAACATAAAGGTTAACGTCCGCCGAGGACGGGATGGTTTTGTTCTGTTCGTGCAGAAAAAATGTCTTGGACAGGTTTTCCGCGATCAACAACGGTTTTTCGGTCATATCCTTAAACTCCTTACAGCGCCGAGGCGACCAGTTTCTGGGTGTAGGCGTGCTGCGGGTCTTCGAGAACCTGGTCGGTCAGTCCCGATTCGATCACCCGGCCATATTTCATCACCAGGGTGCGCCCGGCCAATAGTCGGATCACGCCCAGATCGTGAGTGACCACCACCATGGCGGTATCGAGTTCGGCCTGAATTTCCAGAATCAGATCGAGAATCCTGGCCTGCACCGACAAATCCAGGCCGGTGGTGACTTCATCGAGAAACAGCAGCGGCGGCCGGGTGGCCAGCGCCTTGGCGATCTGTACCCGCTGCTGCATACCGCCGGAAAAGTTTTTCGGCAACTCGTCCATGCGTTCCGGCAGCACTTCGGTGCGAGTCAACAGTTCCCGGGCGCGGGCGCGGATATCGCCATAATTCGAGACTTGATTCATCAGCAACCGCTCGGCGATGTTGCCACCGGCGGAAATGCCGAAATTCAGTCCCAGGTTGGGGTTTTGATAAACCATGCCGAAGCGACGGTTGCGCAACACCCGGCGCTGGGCCGGGTTCAGCGTGAATAAATCGTACTGGCGGTCGTCATCGTAAAAAAACGCATGGCCGGCATAAGGCGCCTGATCGAAATACAGGCATTTGACGGCAGTCGATTTGCCGCTGCCGGACTCGCCCATGATGCCCAGAATCTCGCCTTTGAACAGGTCGAAATCGAGATTGTGCAAAGCGACCACGCTGCCGCAGTGTGGGCAGATGTTGGTCTCCTTATCGGGCCCGGTAGCATCGAAACACAGATCGCAGCCTTTGCCGTACAGTTGAGTCAAGCCTTTGACTTCCAGAATTTTTTTCATGCGCCCGCCTCCTGTCGCTGGGTGCAGTAGTCGCTATCGGAACACTGAAACAGTTTGTCGCCGTGTTCATCGAAAAACTCGTCGAGAAAACTGTCGGTGGCACCGCACAGATGGCAGGCGCGCCGGTTGCCGTGTTCATCGGTGAAATCCTCGACCCGGAACGCCACGTCGTCGAAGGCCAGAGGTTCAGCCAGAGTATGCGGCGGCACGGCGTAGATTTTTTTCTCCCGACCGGCACCGAACAGCATCAGCGCCGGGGCATCATTCAGCTTGGGCACGTCGTAGCGCGGTATCGGCGATGGATCGATGATGTAATGGCCGTTGATCCGGGTCGGATAGCGGTGTGAAATGGTAATTTCATCGAACTTGACGATGTCTTCGTACAGCTTGACCAACAGCCTGGCGTAATCGGCCTCGCCGTGCATCACCTTACGTTTGTCTTCGCTGGGTTCGACGATCACCAAGGCGTCCGGATACGGCACTTGCAAAACCAGAATCTGATCGGCTCGTAATGGCCGTTCCGGAATCCGGTGCCGCGACTGGATCAAAGTCGCCTCTTGCAGGCGGGTGGTGGTATCCACGCCCGGGCAGGTCAGTTCGATGAATTTACGCAGATTGACCGCGTTGACTGAATCGTCGCTGCCCTGGTCGATGACTTTGACTGTATCGCCCAGGCCCACTAGGGCCAGCGTCAGTTGCAGACCGCCGGTGCCAAAACCCCGGCCCATGGGCATTTCCCGCGAGGAATAAGGCACCTGATAGCCGGGAATGGCGATGGCTTTCAGCACCGTGCGGCGAATTTCGCGCTTGGCGTATTCGTCGAGAAAAGCGAACTGGATGCCCTGCTTCATTCGGATGCCTCCTGGTGTTTGCGTTGCGTGGTGCGCAGACGGTCCATATCGGACTGAAAGGTGACGTAATGCGGCATTTTGTAGTGCGAGGCAAAGCCCATTGAATCGATGCCATCGATATGCAGCAGCACGAATTCGGCGTCTTCGGACGGGTTAGAAGGTCCATCGCTACGGCCTTTTTGCAAAGCGCGGTCGAGTATCGCCATGGCGATGGCCTTGACTTCGTTATGGCCGAAACAAGCGCCGTAACCCAGGGTAAAGGTCGGCGCCGATGGGCCGTCGTCGGAATCGTCTTCGTACATGGCCACCACTTCGCATTCGGTCATCAGCACTTCGCCGATTTCGGTAGCCTCGCCGGTGATCGGATGCGCCAGCATGACCGGCAAATAACCCACCCGAAGCTCGGCCACGGTCGGATGCACGTCACCGTAGCCACGCATGTTTGAATAGGCGATAGCCAGTAATGATCCGGTCTCGGCGCGGGCCATGGTCGCCAGCGCCGCCGAGCGCGGTACCGGAAAGATCAACGGCTCGCGGGTGATATCGAATGCCGGTTCGCGGGCAGCGCTACTGGGTTTGGGCAACAGCCCTTGGGCTCTTAAGCTGTCCAGCACTTTCGGAAACGAATCCGGCACCTGCTCTTCAGGCAGATTGGTCAACAGCGTTCGGGCGCGCTCGCGGAACGCCTCGGGCGTTTCATCGATCAATTCCATGCGCAATAAACGCAGTGCATAATCGGTGGTCGGCCCTAACATCTGACCGCCGGGAATATCCTTGAACGAAGCTGAAATACGCCGAATCAGACGCATGTTTTCGGTGCCGTGCGGGGCGGTGGACAACAGCCTGGGCTTACTGGAACGGTAGGCTCTGAGCGCGAAGCTGGCTTCCAGGGTGTCGCCCAGGCTTTGCTTGATCGCCAGCGAAGCCAGTTTGGGATGATACAAGCCGCCCTCGGACAGAATGCGCCCATGCAGAAAGTACAGCTGCTTTTCAATTGTCTCCAGCGTCAGCGGCGCGCCAGCGTCACCCTCGCGGGTACGCAGCAGCTCCAAAACCTCGGCCGCGCCTTCGATGGCCTGGCCACCGCCTTTAATCGCGACATAACCCATCCATTTCTCCTAAATAATCATTAAATATGTGACATCACATTGCCCGTGCCGCAGTCTGGGTGGAGCGATCAGCGATACCCGGCCTGGTCAGCCTCAATGCTGGGTTTCGTGCCTCAACCCAGCCTACGAAACTCGAAAACCCGTACATTCGTGTCCGTTCGTGGTGCAAATAGCCGTGACCTGCGTGGTGCGCGGCAGGGCCAGGAAACTGTCACCGGCGCACAGAATAAAATCGACGCCTAACGGAAACTGGCCATTCCAGTCGTCGCGCTTATCCAGCCAGGCCGGATTCAGGCCCGCCGGTGCAAATTCGCCCCCCCCTTTAACGCCCGGGCCGGTCAGCCGATAGGTCACCTCGCCACCGGTCAAGGCTTGAATCTTGAGGATCAAGGTCGCGCCGAATTCTGGGCTGGCCAAGGTGCCGAGCCGGGGTTCGAAGGTCGGCTGACGATCACCGTCGAGCACCACGAAGGCGGCCGCTTCAGGCTGTTCACGACGCACGCCCAGCCGTTGCCAGTCGCGCTCGGTCAACAAATTATCCGGGTCGGCCAGCGAGCTTTCCTGATCGACCAGTGCCGCCAGAATGGCTTTTTCCACCTGGCAATCGGGCATAGTGGCCACCGTTCCGGGTCGGGACTGGGCGCTTACCAGTTGACGGAACACCTGTTGCTGGAAGGGTGCCTGCCATATCGCATCAATCTTCATCGTCATCCTCACTGGCCGATAACAGCGCGAAATCAACACGCGTTTTACTTAACAGCGCTTGGCGTAAGCGTTGTTCCTGTTCGAATTTTGCAAGTCCTTCGTCCAGCAGCGCCTTGACCTGATCGAAACCTTCTAGCCGGGTTGACAACACCGCATCGCAGATTGCCAGCCAGCGGACTTTTTCGGCATCATCATCCATCAGTTGGGCGGCGCCTTCGGCGCGCTGGCCGTCGGGCGTGGTGATTTCCAGCCACATCGTGGTCAATGGTATTTCGCCCAGGTTGTAGGCATCGCCGAACGCACTGTCGGCAACTTGCAACATCGCAAGCCCGGAGGCGGGCAATTGCACCGGCTCGATATGCCAGTTTTGCGTTACCCAATTCAGCGCTTGTTCGAAGCGGGTCAGCGGCAATAGGGCCAGCGCCCTTGGCCAGGTGGAGCGGGGAATATTCATGTCAATTTTTTCCTGATCCAGGTGGAAAGTTGATCGATGGCGATAATGGTGATCAGCATCACCATTATCAGCGCCGATGACTGGTCATAGCGAAACAGCCGCAAGGTGTCGTGCAGCTCCAGCCCTATGCCGCCGGCGCCGACCAGTCCCAGCACCGCAGCCATACGCACGTTGCGGTCGAAGATGTATAAGGTGTTGCCGATCGCTTCGCGCAGCATCGACGGCCAGACCGCGAAGATTAACGTCTGGGTGAAACCGGCGCCGACCGAGGCCATGGCTTCATAGCGGCCGGCGGGTACCCGTTCCATGCTTTCGGCGAAGAATTTTCCTAAAAAGCCGGCGGTGTGCACCGCCAGCGCCAGCACGCCGGGCATCGGCCCAAGCCCCAGCGCGGCCACGAACAATAAAGCCAGCAAAAGATCCGGCATCGCCCGCATGAAGTTCAATAACTCGCGCGCCAGCCGGTAGGTCAGGGCATTGGGACTGATGGTGATGGCCGCGAACGGGGCGATCATGACCGCCGCGATCAACGCCAACACGCTGCCCCACACCGCGATGGCCAGGGTTTGCGCTAACAGTTGTAGATAACTAGATAAGTTACTGAAATCGGGCGAGCCGAACCGGGCAAAATAGCCCGCCATGTCTTCAAGGCCATACAGCAAGGCTTCGCCGTCCAGTTCCAGATCGACGGCGATGACATACAGCAGCGCCAATAACAGACTCAGCCACAGCGGCAGCCATGAACGGGGTTTAGCCGGTAGTGCCTGGTCAATGGACATTGACTCTCCTCCCCAAAACGCGCCCCCGCAACCAGGCCGACATCCGGTCCAGCAAGGTCACGACGATATAAATGGACAGTGCAATCAGACTGATGCGCCCGTAATCGAACAGCCGCATGGCCATCACCAGGTCGTAGCCGATACCACCGGCGCCGACCAGCCCCAACACCGCTGCCGCACGTAGATTGTGATCGAGGATGTACAGCAGTGAACCGATGAAATCCGGCATTGCCTGCGGCAACATGGCGTATTGAATGCGCTGCCAGCGTCCGGCACCGGCCGCGCTTAAACCTTCGATAGAGCGCGTGCCGACCACTTCGATGGCTTCGGCGATGAATTTGCCCATGAAGCCGACCGTGACCAGTGCCAGCGCCAGAATGCCCGGCAGCGCGCCCAGGCCCAACGCGGACACGAACAATAGCGCCACCACCATATCCGGCAGCGCCCGGATGGAGCTCAACAGCGTGCGCGCCATCTGGAATATGATCGGGTGGGGACTGGCGTTATGCGCGGCCAGAACGCCCAGCGGAAAGGCCAACAGCAGCGCGAGAAAAGTGGCCAGTACGGTCATTTCAATGGTTTCCAGCATTTTTTCGGCCAAACGCGGTACATAAGCCCAGTCCGGCGTGGTGAACAAATGCCCGGCAAAGGCTATCAATCGAGGCCCGGCCTGCCACAAGCGAACCGGCGACACTTCGATCAGCCAGGCGCTGGCAGCGAGAACCAGCACTGCGCTGATCACAGCCAGAGGTACTGCCGACGGCAAACGCCCATCAGGCGTCGGCCAACGCCAATTCATCGCGGTCATGTTGGCTCTCCTTGGCGTCAAGGCCATAGATTTGGTTGAGACGGTGGTCGGTCAAATCATCCGGCGGGCCGTCAAACACCACTCGCCCTGCGTTCAATGCCACGATACGGTCGGCATAGATTTTGGCGAATTCGATCTGGTGCAGGTTGGCGATCACAGTGATGTTTTTCTCGACGCAGATTTTTTTCAACAGCGCCAGCACATCTTCGCTGGATTTGGGGTCGAGACTGGCGACCGGCTCGTCGGCCAGAATCACCCGTGGCTGCTGGGTCAGGGCGCGTGCAATCGCCACCCGTTGCTGCTGGCCGCCGGATAACTGGTCGGCGCGCTGCCAGGCTTTATCTACCAGACCAACTTCCGCCAGGGCAGCCTCGGCCAGTTCGAAATCCGACTTTGGAAACAATTGCAACAGACTGCCCAACCAGTGCCGGTAGGCCAGTCGCCCGGTCAGCACATTGGTCATCACATTGAGGCGGTCAACCAGATTGAAATGCTGGAACACCATGCCGATGCGGGCGCGGATTTTGCGTAAATTCCGGCCCTGTACTAGCTCGCCATCGACCGTGACTTCGCCGCTGTTGGCAGGGTCCATGGCATTGATGACCCGAAGCAAGGTCGATTTGCCGGCGCCACTGGGGCCGAGCACGACCACGAACTGCCCTTGTTCTATGGTCAGGTCGATGCCGTTCAGCGCCTTGAAGCCGTTGGCGTAGGTTTTACCGACTTGTTTGAGAATGATCGCGCTCATGCTGTGTTCCTGAGTTAAAAAGGAGGTACCACGAATGCACACCAAGACACACGAATGGGTGTTTATTTGTGTTGATTCGTGGTTCAAATGCTGTGTTCGTTCTTGTGTCTCCGTGGTTCAGAAGCTTTTTCATATCAGTTTATGGATGGTTCCATTGGAATGCCGGGTATCGTTCATCGCGCCACCCAGTCACTACGTCGAGGTGTAAAGCCGGATGCGCTTAAACGCTTATCCGGCCTACATCCCGGCGTAGGGTGGCTAAGCGCATCCACCAAGGTTGGCGGGTAAGACGGTAGCCACGAAATTCATTCGGCTCGCGAGTGATTTACTGGCCATTGCCCAGCTCGTCGAACATGGTGCGCAAGCCTTGGTAATCGTCCGGGCTTGCCGCCTCGTAGCGCAGCAAGTCGCCGTAGCCGGTCACTTGAATTTCTTCGTGCGCGCTCAGAATGGCGTCGCGGATTGTCGCTTTCAGCTCGGCGTCGAGACCGGCTCGAAATGCCATCGGCGCGCCGGGCAAAGGCTCGGATTCCAATAGAATCCGGTTCGACCCCTGACTGATCAAACCCTTGTTGAGCATATTCCGGTAGGTGATGTCGTTGTCGGCGGCGGCATCGACGGTTTTGTTCTTGACCGCCATTTCCGCCGCGTCATGTGAACCTGCGTAGGTCAGATGGCCGAAAAACGCTTTCGGCATGAGTCCTGTGGCTTGTTTGATCATAAATGTCGGCACCAGCCCGCCGGAAGCTGAAGCAGGATCAACGAAAGCGACATTTTTACCCTTAAGATCGGCCAGCGTTTGCGCTGGCGAATCTGAAGGCACCACGAACACCGTGCGGTAAGTGGATTTTCCGGTATCGGCGCGCACGCCGACCGCGAACGCCTCGGCGCCCGCCTCGCGCTCGGCCAGTAAGTAAGCCAAAGGCCCAAACCAGGCGATATCAACCCGCTTCTTGCGCATGGCCTCGATCACGCCGGTGTAGTCAGTGGCGGTATATACCTTGACGGACCGGCCCAGTTTGTTTTCCAGATGCTGACGCATCGGCTCGAACTGACCGACCATTTGCTCGTTGTTTTCGGCCGGAATCAGTGCCATCACCAGGCTTTTGGCCTGGGCGGTGGGGGCAGCCCACAACAATGCGAAAACGGCCAGAATTTTCAGTTTCATAACTTTTTTCCTCAAAGAATATCGATCGAGATTTGCGCGCGATCAGAGCGGAACCGGGCCAGTGAATATTCGATCGGTAGCTGGCTTACCGCATCGATGTTAACGGTTTTGACTCTCAGTACCGGCTGGTTTCTGGGCATGGATAGCTGCAAGCCGTCATCATCCAGTGGCAATGTGGCGCTGATTGTGCTGCTTTGCCGCACCGGCCGGAAGCCCAGCCCTTTCAAAAAGGTATGTAACGAGCCGGACTGATATTCGCGCACCTCAGCACCCAAGCGTGACAGGGGTAAGTAATGCGAGATCAGGCAAAGGGGCCGGTTCTCAACATCACGCCGGGTCAGAATCCACAGCACGGGTTCACCATCATTCAGCTTTAACTGATAAGCAATATTGCCTTGGGCGACGATTTCAACCTTACGCAACACTTGGCTGACGCTTGATTTGCCCAGTGCTTCCAGGTTTTCGGTGAAGCGACTGTGTTTTGCGATTGAATAATCAACCGGCGCATCGAGCACAAATACGCCTTTGCCATGTACCCGCTCAACCACGCCTTGCGCAATCAGCTCATCGATACCGCGTCTTAAGGTGTGGCGGTTTACGGCAAAACGATTGGCCATTTCCTGTTCGCTGGGCAGGCAGTCGCCGGCATGAAAGTGGTTGAGAATTTCTGTTTTCAATGTTTCGGCGATCTGGCGATAAATCGGTGTATCTTGTTTTCGGCTTAACATAATCAACCTATATGTCTATATGAGTAGTCTAGCGAAACTTTATGACAATCCGATGACGCACAAAAATTATTATTGATTATCAAAAATTATCATAAATTTATTTTCTGTTAAAAAAACAGTGTTTTATATAAGGTTTTGGGCATTTCAAATGTCATTAAACTGTCATTACCGTGTCATATTTTACGCTTAATATCTGCTCAACTTATCAAGTCTAGTTGTATAGATAAGTTATTCTTAATAACGAGAGGCTTTATATTATGTCCACATTATTCAAATACACGGCGGTTGGCTCATTATGCGTGAGTGCGCTGCTGTCTCAAACGGCCTATGCGGCCTCGGCAACATTCGATGCTGCGTCCGGTTTGGTCGAAATGCCGATTGTCGAATTGCGTGAAGGCACTTCCAGCCAATTCTTTTCTGCAACCTTGCGCCTGGTTGAAGGCAATCAACTGGAACTGGTTTCCGCCACGCCCATCGCTTCCGGCCAGGGCCAGCAGCGCAATGTCATGTTCTTAGATAATGGCGTGGTCCATGTCAACGCTGTTGAGGCCTTAGGTGCAGAATGGTATGCGCGCCTTCGCTTGATTCCCGGCACGAATCCGATGCGCTTGCAACTGGAAGATTTGTCCAATAATAACTTCGAAGGCTGTCCTTCGTTTGCCGCGCAAGGCCCGATTGATGGCACTTGTGTGTTGAGCGGTGAATTGCGCGGCGACATGACTCTGACCAAAAATACCGAATGGATTCTGAGTGGTTCGGTTTTTGTCGGCGGTGACAACACCGAACAATCAACCATCCGCATCAATCCAGGTGTCACGGTGATTGGCCAGCAAGGTACCGATTATCTGCTGGTACGCCGTGGCTCGAAAATCATCGCCGAAGGTACGCCGGACAGCCCTATTGTGATGCAAGGTGCCAACGGCCAAGGCCCAGGTGAATGGGGTGGTCTGGAATTGCATGGTAACGCGCCGGTTAACGGCTGTAACGAGGGCGTGGCGGTTTGCGAGCTGCCGAACGTGATCGACGCCAACGAATTTTTCGGCGGCAACGACCCCATGGATGACAGTGGCGTGATCCGTTTTATGCAAGTTCTGAATACCGGCTTTGCGGTATTGCCGGATCAGGAACTGAACTGTCTGACTTTCAATGGCGTCGGTGCCGGTACGCTGGTTGAGTTCGTCCACTGTCATGACGGCGCGGACGATGGTTTCGAGATGTTCGGCGGCACGGTCAATATCAAACATGTCATCGCCACCAACATCGACGACGACAGCCTGGATTGGCAGTTTGGCTGGCAAGGTAACGCCCAGTTCATGCTGGTTAAACAGGCCGATACTTTTGGTGATAATGGTATCGAAGGTGATAATCAGGCGGTGACCGAAGCACTGCCACGCTCTACGCCAACCATTTCCAATATGACCGTTCTGGGTTCGCCCAGCGCACGCGACCGTTCCGGTGTGCTGCTGCGAGTTGGCACCGGTGGCCGGATCTGGAACTCAGTGTTCACCGACTTCCCGTTCTGTATCACCATCGATGATGCATCAACCTTCCAGAATGCTGGCGCCATCGGCAACCTGTCCGGCTTGCTGACCATGAATAATTCGTTCGTGGATTGCCCGACCAACTTCCGCGAAGGCGACGACCCGACCTTTACCGTTGCCGATTGGTTCTTCTCCCAGCAAGGTAACCAGAGTGCGAATCCTCAGCTGAATGGCTTCTTGCCTGCCGCAAGCTCACCGTTGCTGAATGTCGGCATCACCCGCGCTCAGGAAACATCCATTCCACCGGTACAGTTCTTCGAAGCAGTTGACTATGCCGGTGCATTCCGCGACGAAAACGACGACTGGACTGCGGAATGGTCTTTTCCGATTGATCGTTAAGCATCGTTTTTAATCTCTCCTGTTGTGGAGAGCGGTCGTGTATCGCTCTCCTTTTTTTTGTCCATATCAAACGGGTGCTTTGGCATGGTTGTCCGATTGCTTTGCTTATTACTGATTTGCTGGCCTGTCAGCGGTTATGCTCGAACCCATTCCGCATTACTGTCGCTTTATGTGTTTGCCCAAGGGAAACCTGCGCAGCGCGCCCAGGTACTGATCAGCAGTACTGTTAAACATATTACCGAAGTGACACCTTCGGCTGCATTGAACGAGGATAAGCTGCTTTGGCTGGCGCCCGGTAAGGAGACGCTGTTGACCAATACCGATGGTGTGGTGGCCGGTCAATTGCCGCCGGGTGATTACCGGTTTGATGTCAAGGTGGGAAGGTTTCAGCATCAATTTGCATTGACTTTGCATCCGCATGAGAGCGCGCAGCTGATCTTGAGTTTCGAGGCGAATCAAACACCGGAATTAAGTCTGGAAAGCTCGCATATTGAAACCACGCTGGTCGATAGCCAGGATGTGGTGAATAAGGAACAGGACGGACAAATCGGTATGGCCAGTTTTTTGATTCTATCCGATGAAAATAAGCCCATTGCTAACGCCGATATTTTCCTGAGTGGTTTGAGTAAGACGCTAAAATCCGATTCAAACGGTCGGGTTACTGCCGAAATTCCTGTTGGGCGTTATGCTATCTCGGTCATTCATCCATCGTTTAATACTCAAACCCTTGATGATATTGATATTAGTGTGGAGGCCAAGACCGACATTCAATTCAGTTTGACGCCGACTGGCCTGGAATTGCCGGAATATGTTGTGTTGGAACCGCATCTGGCAGGCTCGTTGATTTCTGCCATCGATGAACAAAAAGATGCCGCACAAGTAGCGTCGGTACTCAGCGCCGAACAATTCAGCCGGGCCGGGGACTCTGACACCGCCAGCGCACTAAAGCGGGTTGCCGGTTTGACTTTGATTGGTGGTAAATTCATTTTTATTCGCGGCCTGGGCGAGCGCTTCTCTTCCACGCTGATCAATGGCGCGGCCATTCCCAGCCCCGATCCAACCCGGCGCGTGGTACCGATGGATCTTTTTCCGACCAATATCCTGGACAGCGTGCTGGTGCAAAAAGGCTATTCAACCGACCGCCCTGGCGAATTTGCCGGCGGTGTCGTCGAGCTGCGCACCCGTGGCATTCCCGATGAGTTTTTCTTTCATTTCAGTTCATCCACCAGTGGTAATACGCAAAGCACGTTACAGGATTCTTTAACCTACAAAGGCGGCGATCGTGATTTTTTGAGTTTTGATGATGGTACGCGGGCGTTACCGGAGAGCATCAAACAGGCCAGCGCCGCTGGCCCGATTACGGTTCGTACCCGGTTTAATCCTGATGGTTTGAGCGCTGAACAGCTGGAAGGCTTGAGCGAAGATTTATCGGATGTCTGGAACATCGATACCCGCAAGCCTGGACCTGATGCCAATATGCAAACCGCCATCGGTGATGTATTTGATTTAGGTGATTTTCGTTTCGGCTACACCGCATCGGGCGGTTGGAATCAGACATTCAGGAATCAGAATGAAATCAATCGGGAAGTAGCCTTTTCCGGAACCCCTGGCGATGCCAGCGGCCAATTACGCGTGACTCAGGATTTTGATGTACAGCGTTCCTGGCGCGAGGTCAATCTGACCGGCTACGGTGCGACCGAGCTGGAATATCAGGATAGCCAGAAACTGTTTGCCCGGGCTATTTATCTTCGTCAGAGTCGTGATGAAGCCCGTTTCAGTGAAGGTAACATCGACCAGGAAATTACCGCGCTACAGCGTACCAAGCTTTGGTATTTTACCAACGAGTTATTCATGCACCAATTGGGTGGTGAGCATACTCTGGAATTTGCCAATGATTTCAAAATTGACTGGCTGTTCACTGACGCCACAGCCAGGCGCCTGGAGCCAAAAACCCGTGATTTTCGGTTTGATCAAGATACCGATGGCACGTTCTTTTTCTCGCGCCGGGCCGATAGCAACCAGACTTCGTTCAGCGAGTTGGTCGATAAAGACATCAGCTGGCGGGTGGATACCGAACTGCCGATCGATTGGCATCAGAATCTGCAAAGCAAATTTATCGGCGGCATGATCAATCAACGCAAGGAGCGTAACTCGGCCATTCAACGGTTCATTTTTTCTCCGGAAGGCCCGTTGGGCAGACAGCAGGAAACGCTGGCTCAGCCTACCCTGGAAGATGTTTTGACCCCTGACAACATCGGCGCGGATGGCTTTTTGATTCGTGACGCCACCCGGGCAACCGACAGTTATTTCGCCAGCCAGGATTTGTTATCTTATTACGGCAAGCTGGATCTGAACTTGTTCGAACGGCTTAGAATCACCGGTGGCGTGCGCTGGGAAAATAATCGACAGTTGGTGCGCACCTTCCAATCAGTGGCTAACCAGGCCCAAGCCGTCGAAACCACTATCAACAAGCTCGATAAACTGCCATCCGTCGCCGCCACATTGACGCTTACAGATAACCAGCAAATCCGCGCCGGTTTCAGCAAAACCATTTCCCGCCCCGATTTTCGCGAGTTATCGCCAGCGCCTTTTACTGACCCTAATACCAACAAAGAAACCATCGGTAATCCTGACCTGGAACAAACCGATGTAACCAGCGTCGATGCCCGCTGGGAATTTTATCCTTCGCCCGATGAGAATCTTTCCGCAGGTTTCTTTTATAAAGACCTGAAGCAGCCGATTGAATTGGTTAACTTACCCGGCCAATCCTTGCAAACGTTCCAGAATAATGAGGCGGCAACTTTATGGGGGTTTGAGTTCGAGTTTTTGAAACACCTTAATATCATTCATCCCTGGCTGGATAAATTCAGCTTAGGTGGCAATTACACCTGGTCTAAATCCAATGTCACCTTGACTGAGGAGAACCTTCAGGCCCAAACCAGTGTCAGCCGCTCCCTGCAAGGCCATTCCAAGCACATTATCAATGCCAATCTGAGCTACGATAATACAGATACCGGCACACAAGCTACATTGCTCTATAACGTGGCCAGCAAGCGTATCGTCGCGGTCGGTTTGTTAGGCGCCCCGGATTTGTTCGAGCAACCATTCCATCAACTTGATTTTGTTATCAATCAAGATGTTAATGACTGGTTGTCAATGAAATTCATGACGCGTAATTTGCTGAACTCGACATTCAAGGTGGAGCAGGGCAGTTTTGTCACCCGTAAGTTTCAGCGCGGCCGCGACTTTACCATAGGCTTTAACCTGAAGTTTTGACTCAGCCGTCAAGAGTTTCCGTCATCTGTTAGACCTTTCACGCTTCGCATGGGCTTAAAGGCTCTGGGGGGTTCAGCAAAGGCCTTGCTAGCTTAGGATGCACATGGATGTATCTACGGCGTCTTTTGACAGGCACTCCAGTGCGTATTGTTGATAAAGCCACACCGCCGGCTGTGCCGCCAGCATCCTGACCGGCACTGGCCAGAGTAAGATGATTCAGGTTGAATTTAGTATTTCCTGTTAATCTGATTGTAAGGAGTTGACCCAGATCACGAACTAACTCATGTTAGCAGCGATCACTGCGGTTAACTTCTTTACCTGCCGCACATGCGGTTTTCTTACAAAACAATACTTTAGGAGTCTCTAACATGAAAAAAACTAAATTGATGACCGCTATCAGTGGCGCTGTCGCAGTTTCTTCTTTGATGGCAGTTTCAGCGGCACAAGCATCTGAAAATCCTTTCGAATTGAAAACAGTCGCCGGTTCCACACAATTGGCACAAGCCGAAAAAGGCATGGAAGGCAAATGCAGCGCCGGTAAATGTGGCGAAGGCAAAGCCGCTGCAGAAGGCAAGTGCAGCGCCGGTAAATGCGGCGAAGGCAAAGCCGCTGCAGAAGGCAAGTGCAGCGCCGGCAAATGTGGCGAAGGCAAGTGTGGCGAAGGCAAATGCAGCGGCGCCATGTAATGTTGCATTTGCTTTACGCACGATAATAGCCGTAAACGGCTGAAATGATCGGGAAGGTATGTGCCTTCCCGATTTTTTATACGCCAAATCTCTGACAGGCCATGGTTGTAAAACGATCTTCTCCATCCCTTTTGCCCGACACAGGTTTAGGCCTCAGGCGCGAGCATATCGCCGAGTTAATGACCGACGGCGTGCCTGAATGTGTCGGTTTTTTTGAGGTCTCTCCGGAAAACTATCTGGATCTGGGCGGCAAGAAAATGCGCGATTTTCGCTGGTTCGCAGAGCGCTATCCCATCGTGGCGCACGGACTGTCGCTATCGATAGGCGCGATCGATCCTTTAGACGAAGCGTTTATTTTGAAAATTAAAGCCTTTCTCGATGAATACGATATCCCGCTTTATACCGAACACTTAAGTTACTGTACCCGCAACGGTCATTTATACGATTTATTTCCGCTGCCTTTTACCGAAGAGGCAGTGCGTCACACTGGCGAAAGGATTCGTCGTACCCAGGAAATTCTGGAGCGGCGTATCGCGCTGGAAAATGCGTCCTTTTATGCAGCCGCGCCCTTCGCCGATATGGATGAGGCCAGTTTTATCGGTGCGGTTCTGGAAGAAGGCGACTGTGATTTACATCTGGATGTCAATAACATTTATGTCAACAGCGTCAATCATCATTACGACGCCAGCGAATTTTTGCAAAAACTGCCTGGCGAACGCATTGTCTATTGCCATATCGCAGGCCACGATGAGGACGGCCCGGATTTGATTATCGACACGCATGGCCAGGATGTCATTGACCCGGTCTGGGCGTTGTTGGCACAGGCTTATCAGCAATTTGGCGTGATGCCGACGTTATTGGAACGTGATTTCAATATACCACCCCTGGCTGAGGTGGTGCCTGAAATCGAACGTATCGCGACGCTGCAACAGCGTTATCAATCTCAACCCTTGGCGAGGTCGGCCTGATGACGCAATCTACCTTGCAAACGCCCAGTCTTGATGACTATCAAAGCGCATTTACCGCTTATTTGCGTAATCCTGAGCAAAACCAGCCTAAAGCTGACTTTCTGCCGGAACGAGTCGATGTGTATGCGCGCCTGATCATCAACAAAATCAGCGGTAATCTGAAAAGATGTTTCCCTTTGACTCGTGAGTTTCTGGGTCTGGACGGCTGGCGGGCTTTGGTGCGTCGATTTATCGACCAGCACAGGTGCGAAACGCCGCTGTATCGGGAAATTCCTGATGAATTCATGGCTTTTTTGCTGGACGGCGGCGCGCCCGAATTGCCCGCTTTTGTTATTGACATGGCTCATTACGAATGGGTGGAGCTGGCATTGGAGACCGCGTCACCGGAGTCTATTCCAGCGCCTGACGCTTATAACGCCAAGCTGATTGAACAGCGTCCCATACTCAACCCGACGCTGGCGTTGTTAAGCTATCGCTATCCCGTGCAAATGTTCAGTCGCACTCATCCGGACTGGCCTGATTGGCTGGCCGGAATACGCGAACCTGCCGCCGAGCCGACGCTGTTGGCAGGGGTGCGCGGCCATGATGAGCAGCTGCATTTTGTCGCGCTCAATGCCATGACACAAAGGCTTTTGGCCATTTTGACCCAGTCCGAGCTGACCGTCATTCAGGCTTTGACGCAACTTGCCCAGGAATTGCAGTATGACTCGGTTGAGCCATTACGCGGCCATGCCGAATCTTTATTGGAAAATTTTTTAGCACAGCACATCATTTTAGGAGCTCAGTCATGACTGATTTTGACCCGGCAAAAGTTTGTCAGAACCCTGTGATTGGCACCGTGATGAATTACTATCATTTGACTGGCAACTGGTTGGAGCAACACAGCGACCAATGGCCGCCGTTATTATTGCGGCTGATTCTGGCCTATGAATTCTGGGAAGCCGGCATCGAGAAACTGCACGGCAGCAACTGGTTTGGGCAGGTTGAGTTTCCTTTTCCTTTCAGTCTGTTGTCAACAGATTTGCTTTGGTTCATGGGGACCTGGATGGAGCTATTGGGCGCGGTGGCGTTAGTGTTAGGATTGGGCACCCGTTTTTTTGTGTTTGGTTTGATGGTGTTAACTTTGGTAGCCGCCAAAGTCATACATTGGCCTAAGGATTGGAATACGCTGGCGGAATTCTGGCAAGGCTATGCTATTAGCAATAAAGGCCATGGTAATTTCAAACTCCCCTTGCTGTATCTGATTATGTTCATGCCGTTGCTGTTCGGTGGCGCCGGGCGCTGGAGCCTTGATGCTTGGCTGCAAAAGCGCATGCGCCACTGTCAATCTTAACGTTCTGTCAAGAAGCCGGAACGTTAGGTCAATCAAGCTTGTAAGTAGTTAGCCTTATCTTATTTGCTAACCTGATCAGCCATTCTCACAAGGACAGCCTGGCAACTGCAACCTGATGGTAAAGGCTGCGCTATTTGCATTTATGCGTTATAGTCTTGCCGCTTATGTCGGCTCAATCGGCAGGGAGCCCCCTGATACTTAGCTTAATCACAGGCCATTGATGGTCAGGTTTGGCAGTGATTTAAGCCTAATGATCGAGTAACACGGTGTGGTAAGCCTTAATTTAATTCGCTGTTGAGGTAATTTATGTATCTGGTTAGATTGATTTACGCCAGCCGGGTCAGTGCAGGCTTTGGGGCTGGGGATGTTGAGCAGATCTTGCTTACGGCGCGTGAGCGAAATCAAAAAAAGGCCATTACGGGTTTGCTGTGTTTTGAGGGTGACAATTTTTTGCAATGCCTGGAAGGTGGGCGTGGTGTTGTCAATGAGTTGTACCGTCATATCCTGACCGATCAACGTCATCACTGCTCCACTTTGCTCTATTATCAGGCGATTGCTAAAAGGGATTTTGAGGCCTGGGACATGGGTTATTTCGGCTTGAACAAGACTAACAAAAATTTGTTGTTGCGTTATGCAGGACAAGCCGAGTTTGATCCTTTCACCATGACCGGTGCATCGGCAGATGCATTGTTGTGTGATATGAAAAATCAGTTATAACGGCTCAATTTGAATACCTGTCGCACGTTCACAGATACAAACCGTTAAGGTAACAGCACGCTGTTACCTTAACGGCAGTTATTTTTCGACTGCCTTTCCTTTTTCCTTCAAGCCTTGTTAACTATGTCATTGGAAACTTTGCTGCAACGGGTGATTCGTCCCGAAGTCCAGCGACTTAAAGCCTATCATGTGGCTGACGCCCGTGGCCTGATCAAGCTGGACGCCATGGAGAATCCTTATGCCTGGCCGGAAGCTGCTATTGCCGGCTTGCTGGAAACCTTGAAAAACAGCGCTATGAACCGTTACCCCGACCCGGAAGCCAGAACCTTGCAACAGGCGCTGCGCGACAGTCAGGGCATCGCTTCTCAGCATGGCTTGCTGTTGGGCAATGGTTCGGATGAAATTATCGCCATGTTGATGATGGCATTACCGTCTAAGGCCTGCGTATTGGCGCCTGAGCCAACATTTGTTATGTATCGACAGATCGCCGGTACGCTGGGTCTGGATTTTCAAGGTATCCCACTTTTGGCCGACAGTTTTGCGCTGGATATGAACGCACTGTGCCAGATTATCGAAGATAAGCAGCCGGCACTGATTTTCCTGGCTTATCCTAACAATCCCACCGGTAATCTGTTTGCCGAGTCGGATATTAACGCCGTGTTAGTACGGGCGCCGGGGCTGGTGGTGGTGGATGAGGCTTATGCGCCGTTTACCGAAGCCAGTTATTTACCGATGCTGGGTGAGCATGACAATTTGTTGGTCATGCGCACCTTGTCCAAGCTGGGCCTTGCAGGGTTACGTTTGGGCTATCTTGCCGGTCATCCGGCCTTGATCGAACAGCTTAATAAAATCCGCCTGCCATACAACATCAATGTTCTAACCCAGATTGCCGCCGAATTTGCATTGACCGAGGGCGATTTTTTAACGCAACAAACACAAACCTTGACCGAGCAACGCGGCGTCTTGCAGGCGGGTTTGCACACCTTGCCGATGCTGACCGTGTATCCATCCGAAGCCAACTTCATTATGTTCAAAGCGCCGGACAATCAGGCCGATATCATTCACCAAAGTTTGAAAGATGCAGGCATTCTGATCAAGAACCTGTCTCCTCAGGGCGGATTGTTGCAGGATTGTCTGCGCGTGACCGTCGGAACACCTACTGAAAACCAAGCGTTTCTTAAAGCGTTGAATCAGTGTCTAATGGCCTGAAGGTGGCGCCGTAACCGTTCACAGGCTAGGCAATCTTCCTCAACCTAAAGATTGTCGTAAAGTAGCCTGTAGGAAAGCAGAGCGAAATAGGGGAGTGGCATCGCTTGGAATGTCTTTAGATTGCGCTAGGCTATGTAGTTATTCTGACTTTTACGGCAGCCTCGGATGCGCGCTGCTTCAGGTGTTGGCGTTGTGATCAGCCATAAGATGGCTTTGTGATGAAAAAAACTGATTTTACTTATGTTTTGCCTGAGGCGCTGATTGCACAGGCGCCCTTGACCGAGCGCGATGCCAGCCGTTTGCTGGTTCTTGATCGCGCTGACGGTCACAAACAAGATAAACGCTTTACTGATTTTCCAACCCTGCTTAGTCCAGATGATTTACTGGTTTTCAATGATACCCGGGTTATTCCGGCCCGATTGTGGGGTCGCAAGGCAACCGGTGGGCAGGTGGAAATTCTCATTGAGCGCATTGTAGACAGTCAGCGGGCGTTAGCGCATATCCGCGCCAGTAAGGCGCCAAAGCCAGGCAGTCAGATTTTGTTACTGGAACATGCCGCGCAGCTGACGGTGATAAGGCGGCAAGGTGCTTTGTTTGAACTGGAATGCCAAGGTGGCGAGGCGTTTCCAGAGCTGTTAGAGGTGGCCGGGCATATGCCTTTGCCGCCTTATATTACCCGGCAAGATCAGCCTCAGGATTGGGAACGCTATCAAACGGTATTCGCCCGTCATAAAGGGGCGGTTGCGGCACCTACGGCCAGCTTGCATTTTACCGAAGCTTTGTTGCGGCAATTGACCGCGCAAGGCGTGGCGCAGACCTTCATTACCTTGCATGTTGCCAGCGGCACATTTCAGCCGGTGCGCGTGGATAATCTTGACGAGCATGATATGCATCAAGAGTTTTATGCGGTGACTCCTGAAACCGTGGCTGCCATCAAAGCCACCCGCAATCGTGGCGGGCGCGTGATCGCGGTAGGTACCACCGTGCTGCGAGCTTTAGAATCGGCTGCTTTACAGGGGGCGTTAAAACCCTGCCAGGGAGAAACGAAACTGTTCATCCGGCCGGGTTTTGAATTTAAGGTTGTCGATGCGTTACTCACCAATTTTCATTTGCCGGAATCGACCTTGTTGATGTTGGTGTCGGCGTTTGCCAGTGTTGAACAGATTCGCGCCGCTTATCAACATGCCATTGATCAACGTTACCGGTTTTTTAGTTACGGTGATGCGATGTTTATTGTTTGAGCGGGCGCTCCTGTCGCCCCCTCTCAATCCTCCTTTGGAAAAAGGGGGGGCGGGTAGGTAACTGTTCACAGCCTGAAAAGCCTCCTTTGGAAAAATAGGAAGCCGGTAAAGCAGGCCCTTTCCTGTCCTATAAGTGGTGCTGAATTGACTGCTGCGCTTTTTGCAGCCGCTTACTGAATAGTGCCTGATAATACTTGGGAACTGGTCACTGTAGCGACACCGGTATCCAGCTGCGGAGCTTGTGAGGTATTAAAGAATGCAAAGCGGTTTCGGGTGAGCGTCAATGTAACCGAGCCGCCGCCGAACCCTGGAATGGGAATGCCAAAATCAGGGAGGCCAAAGCCACCGCTTTGAGCAAACTCCGCTAATTGTCTCAGCAAATCCGCCGGGACGCTGGCGTTGCCGTCATCAACAAATCGGCAGTTAATGATGGCCGTTTCAGAATTCAGCGGATTAGTGAAATCCAGATTGGTTGCGCTCATACTGACAAAGACTTCACCTGCCCCGCCAGCATTGTTTTGCCAACTGAGATTAAGGCCTTGATTGCGATCCACAGTGAAATTATTGGCCGGTTGATTTAGCTGGACTTCAGGTACGCCGGGTACAGTAACCCGGAATGGGCCGACGCCTGGGCCGCCATTGCCTTCGAATGTAAAAGAGGCATTGCGAAAAAAACCAGCATCCAAACTGGCATCGTAACCAATAAATTCGCCTGCTTGTTGGCGTGTCAATGCTACTTTTGTGCCGCTGCTGGCGGTAATATCCAGGAAGCCGGCATCAAGCGTTTGAGCCGATAATAGCTCAGCTGCCGGTACTTGGTCATTATCCAATCGGGCAAATTCACATTGCTCAATGTCATCGACTGTAGCACCGGTCAAATTATTTTGAAAGGCCTCAAAATTCATTTGTATAAAAGTGCCACCTGGGTGCCGGGATTGGTCAGTGCGATAAAAGGTTGCCAAACACCGGCTGTTAAGCCGCCAGGGAAATTCTCAAAGGCAGTAATTGAAATATTATCCAGATTAAAGTTGGCAGGGATGGTAAAGCCTGACAGCCAAGGGCGTAGTTCCGTGTTCCAGTCTGGAAATTCGTAAATGCGATTGTCTGGACCTATCACGCCGATATGAATATCGCGCACTTGTGCGGTTTGTGTATTGTTCGCGCTAATTGAAAGTTTTGGCGCTGCTGTACCCAACTGAATTGCGGGGTCGCTGACAAAAACACCAAGACCAACGTCGGCAACGGCATGGCCGGCACCAAGACTTGCGCTAATCAAAAGAGGTAACGTGTATTTTTTCATAGAGGATTCTCCATCATAAAGAGTGATTGCCCCGAGCTTACTTAACAAGCGTTATCGTTGTCAGGGGCAAGGCAGTACAGACGCTCATAATCGGTTTAGCAGAGGAGCGTCTCGATTAGGTAGAAAATCTACGGGCTTCGAGATTACGACGCTAGCCAGTAATTCCATATCCTGTGCGAGTCAAATTTCGTTACCGGGGTCATTGGCCAACGGGTGCTGTATCTCTCGCCGTGCTGTCCATATTTGCGCTATAAAGCAAACACTATCAATGCGCTTGCTGCCAGTTATCTCCCACGCCAATATCAACCAGCAGCGGCACGGCAAGTGTGGCGGCGTTTTCCATACGTTTGCGGATTTCAACCTGGGCTTCGGCAAGGTCGGGTTCGGCCACTTCAAACACCAGTTCATCGTGCACCTGCATGATCATCCGGGCATCGAGTGTCGATGGCTCCAGCCAGTCGGCTACCGCCAGCATGGCCCGCTTGATGATGTCGGCGGCGGTGCCTTGCATGGGTGCGTTGATGGCGGTGCGCTCGGCGTATTGTTTACGGGCGTTGTTGCGTGAATGAATTTCCGGCACATACAATCTTCGGCCGAACAGGGTTTCGACAAAGCCGTGTTCGCGGGCGCGTTCGCGCATGCTTTCCATGTAGCTTTTAACGCCGGGGTAACGCTGGAAATAATGCTCGATATAGCGTTGCGCCTCGTTTCGGCCGATGCCCAGCTGCTTGCCCAGGCCAAACGCCGACATGCCGTAAATCAGCCCGAAATTGATCGCTTTCGCCGAACGGCGCAGTTCCGGCGTGACCTGATCCGGCGCGACATTAAACACTTCCGCCGCCGTTGCCTGGTGAATGTCGCGCTGCTCCTGAAACGCTTTGACCAAGCCCAAGTCGCCGGACAGGTGCGCCATGATGCGCAGCTCAATCTGCGAATAATCGGCGGCCACCAGCACATAACCGGGCGCGGCGATGAATGCCTGGCGGATTTTCCGGCCTTGTTCGCTGCGGATCGGGATGTTTTGCAAGTTTGGGTCTGAGGATGACAAGCGGCCGGTGGCGGTCACCGCCTGATGATAGGAGGTATGCACCCGTCCGGTTTTGGGATTGATCTGTGCCGGCAGTTTATCGGTGTAGGTCGATTTCAGTTTGCTCAAGGTCCGGTGTTCCAGAATCACGGCGGGCAGAGGATAATCCTCGGCCAGTTCCTGTAACACCGATTCATCGGTGGATGGCTGGCCCTTGGGCGTTTTTTTCAATACCGGCAGTTGCTGGCGGTCGTACAGAATTTCCTGAATCTGTTTCGGCGAGCCCAGATTGAAGGTTTGCCCGGCCAGTTGGTGGGCTTCATGTTCCAGAGTCAGCATGTGTTGGCTGAGCTCGTGGCTTTGCTGTTGTAAAAGCGTGATGTCCAGCAACACGCCATGGCGTTCCATGCGCGACAGGATTGGCACCAACGGCAACTCCAGTTCCCGGTACAGCTGGTTTAACACAGGGGCTTCGGCTAGGCGTGGCGCGAACACCTGATGCAGGCGTAAAGTGATGTCGGCATCCTCGGCGGCGTATTCGCTGGCCTGGCTGATGTCGATGTCGGCGAAGGAAAGTTGCTTGGCGCCTTTGCCGGCCAGTTGTTCGTAGGTGATGGTGTCAACGCCCAGATGCAGCTTGGCCAGATCATCCAGATTATGCCGACTGGCGGTGCTGTTCAGGACATAGGATTCGAGCATGGTGTCTTCGGCGATGCCGTTCAGCTCGATGCCGTGATTGGCCAGGACATTGGCATCGTATTTGAGGTTCTGGCCCAATTTTTTATGGCTGTTTGATTCCAGCAAAGGTTTTAACCGGGCCAGCGCCTGATCGCGCGGCAGTTGTTCGGGCGCGCCGGGGTAACTGTGCGCCAACGGCAGGTAAGCCGCTTCCCCGGGCGTGACCGCGAACGACACACCGATAATTTCGGCCTGGCTGTAGTCCAGCGAACTGGTTTCGGTATCGAACGAAAACAGCTCGGCCTGCTGCAAGCGGGCAAGCCAGGCGTCAAATTCTGCCCAGGTCAGGAGGGTTTGATAAT
This sequence comes from Methylococcales bacterium, assembly GCA_032251045.1. Taxonomy (GTDB): domain Bacteria; phylum Pseudomonadota; class Gammaproteobacteria; order Methylococcales; family Methylomonadaceae; genus JAVVEW01. The sequence goes on along the minus strand of JAVVEW010000003.1, from coordinate 20,705 downwards.
CGGTTTTTGGCGCTTCAGGTGTTGCTACGGATTCAGGCCGGGATAACGTTTCCAGCCAACGGGTGAAGCCAAGCTGGCTGAGTAACACTTTCAGGCGAGTCTGATCAGCCGGTTTGGTCACCAGTTCGTTTGGCCTAACCGGTAGCTCCAGATTGCAGCGGATGGTGGCCAGCTCCCGCGATAAGGGCAGTTGTTCAAGACTGGCGCGCAGGTTATCACCGATCTTGCCTTTGATGGTATCGGCGGCCTGCATCAAGCCGTCCAGGGTTTGATAGTGTTCCAGCCATTTGGCCGCTGTTTTCGGGCCGACTTTGGGCACGCCTGGGATGTTGTCCACGGTATCGCCGATCAAGGCCAGATAATCGACGATCTGCTCCGGCTTGACGCCGAATTTTTCGCGCACGCCAACCGCGTCCAGTTGGCTGTCGTTCATGGTGTTTTCCAGAACAATCCGGTCATCGACCAATTGCGCCAGGTCTTTGTCATTGCTGGCGACAATGACCTTGCGGCCTTGTCGCGCCGCTTGTTTGGCCAGAGTGCCAATCACATCATCGGCTTCCACGCCGGAGATGGCAAGCAACGGCAGGCCCATGGCTTCGAGCAGCTCATGCAACGGTTTGATCTGCACTCTAAGGTCATCCGGCATCGGCGGTCGGTGGGCCTTGTAATCGGCATAGAGTTGATGACGAAAATTCTTGCCCGGGGCATCGAAAATCACCACGATGTTGGCCTCGGGGTAACCCGCTTGTAATTTGCGCACCATGTTGGCCACGCCGTAAATGGCATGGGTGGGGCTGCCATCAGGCGCGGATAACGGCGGGATGGCATGGTAAGCGCGGTATAAAAACGAGGAGCCGTCAATCAAAACAAGTGATTTCTCAGAGGCAGTCATGGCGCGTATACGTGGGTAAAAGAAGTTGCAAGCCTAACAGAAAGTAGGTTTTTATACATCATTGGCCGTATCGCTTTACCTGGACAGGGCTGGCGATCAGCCATCCTAAATGACTATGCTAAATATAAATCCATGTTCAATTATCGGTTAATGTTAAGTGCTTTATGAAAGAAAAATTCCATTGCACTGAAAAATAATGAATTATTTTTGCACACCCTTGTTTGGCTTGATAAATTGCCCAGCGAACTTGTATTTGCGTGAATTTATACTAGCATTATGGATGCTAGAAGCTGAAAAATGGCTTGCATCTAGTTACATTGTAGTCCAAGAGGCTTATTGATAATAATTATCAATCCTGAGTTTCAGTTTTCGGCACGACAATCCCTGGCGTCATTGTGCATCGGTACCGGCTATCTGGATGCAGTTTGCTAGAAGCGCATGGTGATTCTGAGGACGTAAATATTTCTGCAATAAACCTATTTGCGAATTTAATTGGAGCTAGCTATGAAAAAAATGATCATTGTAGTAATGGGCGTCGTGGTTGCTTTAGGTTCAACCATGGCAATGGCACAATCCAAAGTAGAAAAGTCAGTCATTCTGAACAGCTCTAAAAACGCCGGTAACGCTAACATTGCTATTGGTAGAGATAACGTTGCCAGCACCGGTTCGGTCAATATTAAAAATTCCAAAGTTGACAAAAGCGTTATTCTAAACAGCTCTAAAAACGCCGGTAACGCTAACATTGCTATTGGTGAAGGTAATACTTCAACAACAGGTTCTGTCACTATTGAATAAAACGTGATACCAATCGGCGTTATTGACAGCCGATTTATCAACTGAAAGGAATGTTGCCCATGGATGGGCTTTTTATAAGTCAAGGCATTTAAGCTATGCCAGCTATTTGCCTAAATAATTTCAGCCAGGCTGTTCCTGTTTGATGTTTATGAAAATACCTTCGACAATCCAACTGCTCATAGTGTCTCTTATGGCATTTTCACAACACAGCTATTCGGGGCAGTTTTTTTCCAACAATAATACGGTATCCACGGGTAAAATAACGATTAACAATGTGGATATAAGCGATCAAAACATTTTGCGCGGCTCAGGCAAATACGCTACCAAGGTTGTGAGTGTTCAAAGGTTTAATGCCGTTGACAGTCAAGGGGGATTTCAGCTGGTATTCAGGCAGGGTCGTCAAGCGGTCGAATTTCGCGGTGATGATAATCTGATCGAGCGCATACGTTACCAAGTCGATGGCGACACACTAAAACTGACCATGCCTGAACCTTACACAACGCATAACGATTTAGTGATTGCCATTACGCTTGATCAGCTAAAGCGCATAAAAGTCGCAGGTAGCTCTAATGTACAGCTAAACAGCTTGAATACTGACAGTCTAGCGCTGGAACTGTCGGGTTCTGTCGATGTGCGCGGGCAAGGGCATTCACAAACATTACAGGTGCTTGTTCAGGGCTCAGGCGATGTTGATTTGCGCAACTGGCAGGCCAATGACGTTATTATCGAGGCATCCGGCGCAACGGATTTTCATGTTGCCGCCAAGGACACTCTTAAGGTTCGTGCCAGTGGTGCGGGCGATATTGTTTACTACGGCAATCCTGAACTAACGACACGCTTGTCCGGAGTGACGGATATTGAAAAGGGCGATTGATCGTGTACGCCAAAATCAAAGGGAGATACTTATGTTCAGAAGAAGCTTATTGGCACTCGTAACCCTTATCTTTGTGTCTGTGGCCAGTGCGGACGACCTCGATGACGGGATTGGCTTTGATAAAGGCGTTAATGATGATATTACCCTGGGCAAAAATGTTCAATTTATCCGTCGCAAGGCCATAGCCAAGTCTAAAAAAGGTGACTCACAACAAGGGGGAGGGTGTGGTACCGGTAATGTCATTATCGGCCCCGGAAGTCGTGTGAAGGAGGTGTACAACCTCAGCACCAACAAGGGCACAACATCGGTTTGTCAGTAAAATAACATGAAAACATTAAAAATTTTTTTTCCAGCATTTTGCTTGAGCTTGCTGATTGCCAGTTGTGGCCTGAATCCACAAAATGCCGATATTGATATTAATAATACGTTACCTGAAGCCAAGTATACGGTTTATCAAGAGGCTATTCGTAAAATTGGCCTGATGGGACAGATTTTTGACCGACCCAGCGTCAATATCATGAGTAAGTATATTTCCGACAATACGGGTACATCCGTTGCAACCAATGCGGAAATTCCTCGTGATATTACGGAAATGGTTAAGAGCACTCTGAATGGCGTAGGGGGTAACATTACTTTTATTCCTTATGATCCGGATTTTCTGGCTAATTCTGTCAATACCGGCTACTCCGAATTTTCCGAGAAAATCATTCCTGATGTTATTGTTTCCGGAGGCATTACTGAATTTGACCGTGGCCTGGTAACCAAAGGTGACTCCACGGAAATTGATGCGGAAATTGGCGACTATGGCTTAAGTTTTGAAGACCAGAACAAAGCGTCGTTGGCGCAAGTCACGCTTGATTTTAATATGATCGATTTTCGCACCTTGGCCGGTATTCCGCGTGTACAGGCCGTGAACGGTATTAAACTGCATAAAGCGACCAAAGAAGACAGCTTTGCCTTCACAGTGAAAAGCGTCACCTTGGGCGCTAAAGGCACGATCAAAAAAATCCAGGGGCGTCATGCCGCCGTGCGTTTGCTGGTTGAATTAAGCATGGTTCAGCTGCTAGGGCGCTATCAGGCCTTGCCGTATTGGCGCTTAGTGCCAGGTGGTCAGCCTGACCCGGTGGTTATTGATAAGATCATGGCGGATTTTTACAATCACACCGATACCGAGCGCGTGGCCATGGTGCAACGCTTGCTGTACTTGAATGGTTTTCAAGTACCAACCAATGGTTTTCTGGATAACGCAACCGAGCAAGCCTTGCAGACTTTTGCTGACCAGAAGGGCTTAGCTTCAGCGAGCATCAATCAAGATATCTATGTTGCACTTTATGAATCCGTACCCATTGAACACGCTACTTTGGCCAAAACCCGCAGCTTGGGTGATATGGCACAAGGTTTCGATCAGATGGAGGCCAACAAATCAGTTTACATTGATAACAGCGCCAGCCCAGCCATTCAAACAGGTACTATTTCGATAAACACCGATAAATCACAATATCGTATTGGCGAAACCATGAACATCCGATTCACGGTTGATAAGCCAATGTTTGTGCGCATGTTAGTCGTCAACTCCAAAGGTGAGGTCTCGACCTTATTTCCTAATGTTTATCAGACCGATAATTACAGCAAGCCAGGCGTTGTTTACAGCATTCCGCCGGCCTCTGCGCCATTCACGCTGGATGTGGGCGCACCCCCAGGCACAGACCATATTGTGGCTGTGGGCAGTCATCGTCCCATTATGGCTGACGATGTCCGCCTCAGCCAGCAAGGCGAGCTAGATGCGGCCACCCAAGAGAAATATCCCATTAACAGCCAGATCAATATTGTGATTGTGCCATGACAATAATCAGAATTCTCATAGCTTCCGGCTTGCTGTTACTGGCCGCTTGCGAATCATCGCCAGTACGACGGATGGAGTTGATCGCACAACATCCCGAATGGTCACAGGACATGGTTAAGCTTATTCAGGAAGGCTTCATTGCCGAAGGCATGGATACTGACCAGGTTCGCGCTGCTTGGGGGCGCCCTTGCTATACCTGTACCGGTACCAAGAAAAATGCGGCGACAGATAAATGGTCATCCTGGGAATATATGACTCAGGTCGTTTTTTTCGACAGTAATGAAAAAGTTCTTCGCTGGACGCAAAAATAAAAAGGGGAGTAGCAAAATGAAAACGAATAACAAGACTGTAATCGCATCCATTATTGCGGGCGCTTTGTTTTCAACAACTGCGGCCTGGTCGCAAGGGGTGAAAATGTATGACAAACCGCCTTCAGCTGCGGAAATGGGTAGTATTTTGTTTCCTAAAGGGAACAGCAGCAGTGGCAACTTGCCGTTGTCAAAAGGCAGTCAAGGTGGCATTGGCACACGCTCAATCAGCATAGGCGCGCCCGCGGCAAAACCACCTAGTGTGGATCAAATGGTTCAATCCAGCAGTGCAGCCATAGGCTTGCCGATTGAATTTGCTTATAACTCCACCGATATTTTGCCAAAATCCATGGGCTTTCTGGAGGAAGTCGGCAAGATGCTGACCATGCCTGAATACGCCCAAGAACGCTTGGTGGTGGAGGGCCATACCGATGCTTCGGGTAGCGAAACCTATAACCAGTACTTATCCGAGAAACGAGCCCAGGCGGTGAAACAATACCTGGTCAATCGGTTTAATATTGCACCGGGACGGTTAATGGCCAACGGCATGGGGGAAAGCCAGCTATTGCCCGGAGTGTCACCTACAGCGGCGGTTAATCGTCGCGTTCAATTTTACCGGGCGCCTTAAGGTTTACTGATGCTTGGCTACAAACAAACAAGGCCATGGCGCTGGGCTTGGCTGGGCTGCATTGCCGCCATGTCGCTGAGTTCGGTTTATGCTGACATCACTATTGGTGGCAAAAGCCAGGCAGAAAAACAGACGCCTAAGACAATCAAAGTTGCCGAGAAAATGGATATCGATGGCTATGTGGATGGTTCTTATATTCGACTTGCGATCGATGTCTTGCCCAATAAGGATGTGGTGGGTTACCTTTTTGAAGGTAAGAAGCGTACTTATATCTACGGACAAAAGGTTCAGGGCGCCTTGCACATGTACTCGGAAGACGGGCGGCACATTACCGTGGTGCCGAGCAAGTAACCGTTCACAGCCTGAAAAATATCCTTTTGGAAAAGAAGTCAGTTCCAGATGTGCTGGGTGATAATGAAGCGCATCTATCGCGAACGATACGCTTCTTTAGCGCCAATATCCTGTCAATTGACGTATTTTATGCGTCAATCCCTTGAGCGGTAGTAAAATAATAAATTCTGTGAATGCGATGATTGCGGGGATGAAGGTTCGTAGGCTAGGTGGAGCGATCAGCGATACCCAGCATTTAGGCTAATACAAGGCCATGATGACTGGGAACACTTATGTCTTGTCTCTTATGTTGGGCGCCCTCATCGCAAGTCGGTATGCTTTTTCCAGCAGGCATTCTGCGATAGGTGAGATGTCTTTGAGTATGGTCTGGCGTTGTGTCTGGTCAGTATGTGGCCATTTTGTCACGAGCTTATTTACTTGTTGCTTGAGTGCTGTCAATTCATGGCTTAGGCTGCTGGAGGGGTCATGGGATGCCAGCCAGGTATCCAGCTGCCAGCGATACAAATTTAACGTCTCCGCATCAATCGGGGTTAATGCCAAGGCGCGCAGTTGTATGGCTGCCCGCACCAGTGTTTGATCCTCATAATCCAGGGCCGTCACGCTTTGCCAGCTTTGTTTTGGTTTCCAGGTTTGGCACCATTCAGAGAACTGTTCTGCCGGCATGGGTTTGGCGATGCCGTAACCCTGCGCGTTGTTACAGCCAAGCATCAATAATAACAGACCATGTTCAATGGTTTCTACACCTTCGGCAATGACTTCAAGCCCAAAAACCTCGGCCAGTCGAATCACGCCTTCCAGAATGGCTAAGTCATCCGGGTCATTTAGTAAGTCTCGCACAAAATTCTGGTCGATTTTCAGTATATTCACCGGCAGATGTTTCAGATAGCTGAGTGATGAATAGCCGGTGCCAAAATCATCCAGTGCCAGCGTTAACCCAAGCGATCGGCATTCTTGTAACGCTTTAACGCTTTTGTCCAGATTGGCAAAGGCATGACTTTCCAGGATTTCCAACTGCAAGCCTTGCCGGATGGCCGCGGTATAGGGCGTTAATAAAGCAGTCAGACGCTCGATAAAGTCTGTTTGTTGAATATGATGAGGGCTGATGTTGATGCTGATGGGAATGTCCAGACCTTGCTCCAGCCACATACGGCGTTGCTGTAGTGCGTGTTCAATCACCCATTCACCGAGCTGGATGTCCAACGCATGTTTTTCAATCGCAGGTAAAAAATGAAAGGGTGATAATAAGCCTTGTTCCGGGTGTTGCCAGCGGATTAAGGCTTCCACGCCAATAACCTGCCCTCTGGTCATGGCAACTTTGGGTTGATAGTAAAGTACGAACTGATCACCGCCTAAGGCCGCTTCAATCATCTGTAGTTGGCTGTTTTTATTTTGGATTTCAGCTTCTACCAAGTTGTCGAAAAAGTAATATTGATTGCGGCCGGCCAGCTTGGCCTGATACATGGCTTGGTCGGCCTGGCGCAGCAGTTGGTCAGCGTCGATTTGTTGGTCTTGAAGATAAAGCGCCACACCCATGCTGGCGCTGACCTGTAGCTCAATGCCGGCTAAAACAATGGGTTGGCTGGCCGCATTCAGCAGTCGTCGTAAGATATATTCACATTGCGATTGATCGGTTAATTCCGGCAACACCGCGACAAACTCATCGCCGCCCCAGCGTGCCAGTAAATCATCGCCGCGCAATTGCGCTTTCATATTGAAAGCCAAGGCCTTTAATAATAAGTCGCCTACGTCATGGCCGTGGCTATCATTCACTTGTTTGAAGCCATCCAAGTCAATAAAAATCACTGCCATCAATGTCTGATTGCGTCGGCAATGCGTCATGCTTTGCGTTAAGTCATGGGACAGCAGGGCGCGATTAGGTAAATCTGTGAGCATGTCATAAAGTGCCATGCGCTCTAAGCGTTCTTGTTGATGTTTCAGATGCGTGATATCGATAAACACTGCAACATAGCGCCAAGGTTGGCCCAGGTCATCGTGAACCAGACTGATCGTGCTGTATTCAGCAAAAAATTGCCCGTTCTTATGACGATTCCACAACTCTCCGCTCCAGAAGCCTTGCGTCTGCAAGGTTTGCAAAATGGCTAGATAAAAGCTTTCATTCTGTTGTTCAGAGTGGAGAATGCGTGGATTTTTACCCACGATTTCGTCGCGTGCATAACCGGTAATCAGTGTGAAAGCATTGTTGACATCAATAATAGTGCCGTCCAGGTTGGTAATCATGATGCCTTCGTGGGCATGAGTGAACACGCTAGCGGCCAGGCGCAATTGGTCATCGGCGAGTTTTTGCTCGGTAATGTCCGTACCGCTGCCAGCATAGTAGAGCAGATTTCCAGCCTCATCCAGCACGGGGAATGCTGTGGTTTTAACCCACACCGTTGCACCGCTTTGGCTTTGCAAGGGGTTGACAAAGCCAGTGACCGATTGTTTTTGTCGCATCATTTCAAGAACTTCAGTCTTGAAGGTGGCCTTTAACGCTGCCGGGAAAATATCGTAAAAATACTTGCGTCCAACCAGCACTTCCGGCTGATAACCCAGCACTTTTTCCACTTCCGGGCTGACATAGCTATAAAGGCCGTCGTGATTGACTTCCCAGATAAAGGTTAAGCTATTTTCGGCAACGCGGTGAAAACGCTGCTCGCTGATAACCAGAGCCAAATGGTCGCGTTGACGTTCCAGTTCCGCGCCAATTCTGGGCGCGGCCAGTGTCAGTAATTCCATGATGCTCTCGCCATCGCTGCGAACGTCATTCGATAACGCCACCAAAAGCCCGATGTTGCCGCGCTGTTGATGATAAATCGGCACACCGACATAACTGAGGATGTGGTTGGACACCAGCCAGTGATCGTCGGGAAATAACTGTTGCACGGTGCCTGAAAAAAAACATGCACGTTCGCCAAAAACCCGTTCGCAAGGGGTTCCTACTAAGTCATAGCTGAACGGAGTGGCCGGCTCGCCATGGGCGACACCGGCAACAGCCCGTGCAGTCTGGCCGTCTGCGCTGATTTCGCAGACATAGACATGATCCAGTTGCAGGGTCTTGGCAAGGTATGCGCACAGGGCCTGAAAAAAGCTGTTTGAGGTCAGTTTGGCAAATCCCTGGTCGAGATGCTCGCGCAACTCGCGCACTCGATGTTCGTGGGTAATATCGCGGGTAATACCCAGATGCACGGTGGCGTCATTGAGCACAACGGGCACGGCACGCGTGCTCACAAAGCGTTTGTTACCCTTGGCCGTGACAACGACATACTCAAGGTTACCAGGATGACCGGATATAACCTGCTGGTGTAGCCGCTCAAATGCGAGCCGGTCTGGTTCATCGATCAGTTCAGCAATATATCGCCCTTGAATCATGGGCAGCGCATCGATTTCCAGCATGGCCATACCAGCCTGGTTCAAGTCCTGAATGTAGCCTGCTGCATCGATAATCTCGATGCAGTCCGGCTCGGTGTTGATGATGCTGCTTAAATAAGCTTCTTTTTCTTGTAACTTACGGCGTTGCTGTTGTTCCCGGGCATGCACCTTTGTCAATTGATGGCGGGTGACAGTCAGGCGCAGCAGGAGCAGCGCAATCAGTATCAGGCCGGTCAGCAGCGTTAGCAAAGTCCAGCGATAACGATGCCAGATATCGGCCAAAGTGATGTCCGGTCGTACGTCAAAAGGTGGCATGCGCAAGGTTTGCAACAGCTGTTCAACGCTGTGGTAATTGGCAGGCATGTCAAAGCCTGAAATCTGCAATTGTTCCAGCAATCTGGGGTGCTCTTCACTGTGCAGCAAGGTGGCGAGCAGCTTGCGGCTAAGCTGTGGCGGTGCCGTGGGCAGGGCAGCGACAGGCCATTCAGGGTACAGCCTTGTGCTGATGAGCTGGGGAAAGCCGGGCAATGGATGTGCGGTTAAAACATGTAGGGCTTCTGCGCTCAGTTCACCGCTAGCCATCATATCTTCGAGTATGCCGGTGCGAATAAAGCCGGCATCGACTTCATGATTGAGTACGGCGGTGACAATGTTATGGTGTGGCATACCATAAAAACGCCAGTGCAGCGCCTTAAGGTCAATGCCGTGTTGCAGCAATTCATACGCTTGCATTTGATATCCGCCTAATGAAAACGACCCGACCGCAGCGACGGTTTTTCCTTTTAGGTCATTCAGGGTGTTGAGATCTTCGCGTTCGGCGTGGCGGATGATGACACCGCCAAACGCGGCGATAGGCTGGCCATTGATATTGCGCGCCAAGGTTGCTAACGGTGGGGACAGCCCATAACGCCGGGCCAGCAAGGTATAGCTGCCGGGATTGGTGAGTAGAAAATCCACGCTACGTGTCTGCACGGCTGCCAGCAACGCATCATAATACAAACATTCCAGGATAAAGTGATGGTCTGGAATATGTTCGTTGAGAAAATCCGCCAGCGGTTGCCAGCGCCGGCACGTTTGCTGTTGATCACGGAAGGCGAGTATGCCAAAACGCACCTCAGTGGTGGGAGCTGTTGCCGCTGCCGATTCGGCAGATTCAAGAAGATTAGCTGGCGTAGCGCCGCTGAACATTAACGACAAGCCGCCAAATAGAAGCAGGATGAGAGGCATTAATGTATAGCTTCGGTTAATGCGGGCAAGTAATGTCCGGTCAATGTCAAAGCGGTTTTGGGCCGGTCAGCAAGCAGTTTCTGACGATACATAAAAGTCAGTAGTCGGTCATAAGTGTTGTTCAGTAGGGCTGCGTCACCGGCCAGTAGACGATAATTATAAAGGATATCGGGTAACGATAAAAGTGATTGATATCAGCAGGCGTGGCCTTTAACCAGGTGCTTAAGCGAAAGCGGCTGTCGTCCGGGCTGGTCAGCTGATGTTTGAGGGCGCGAAAGTGTGCTTTCAGCAAATGCTTGAGCGCTTTTTGGCGCTGCTGTAAACGATCCTGGCGTATCACCAGCACATCGACAAGGATTTCGGGCAGCTTGCGACTGTCGTACAGAAGTCGGGCGCCCTGGTTTTTGAGTTTTGTTGCGGCGGGTTCAAAAGTAATCAAGGCGTCAATGGTTTGCTGTGACCAAGCGGATTCGTGTTGGTAAAAAGGCAATGGAATGACTTGAAGTTGCTCACGGCTCAAACCCGCTTCGGTCAGAATCTTCGCTAGCATGAGTTCACCCACCGCACCGGATTCATAGCCAATGCGCTGCCCGGCCAGATCGGATAGCTGCTTGATATCCGGCCTTGTCAAGAGTTGGTCGGCACCGGCAGAAATGTCAAACACCAAGACTATTGCCAAAGGCAGACCTTGCGCATGGACGCGGATGGCTTCATCGAGAGTCAGCGCAGCACCATCGATGAGACCTTGCGAAGCGCAGCGATACTGGCGCTGGCAGAGGGTGTGTTATGCAGGGTGACCTGCGCATCCTTTAACCAGCCAAAGTTTTCCGCCAGATACAGGGAGGCATAGCCAGGCCAAGGGTGGTAGGCAAAGGCTAAGGGGGGCTGGTCTTGTCCGGTGCAGGTATTGAGCAACAAAGTTAAAGCAAAAAGGCCTAGGTAACGTTGCAGTCGGCGCAATCTGAGTGTCCGCGGACCTGAGCGGGTGCTGGGTTGATGGGCAAGCATGGGGGGTATGTCGTTGCGATTGGAGTTGATCAAAAGTAAGCGTTCACAGCTTGGTTTGGCTGCCTAAGGTAATTTGTTGGCCACCTTGCACGCCAAAAATCTATTGGTCAGGGTAAACGCGTTCATGCTGGTGGGGGGCTTTATCTGTGTGGTGTTCAAGAGGCTGCTGAATGCGTGTGCTCGGGATGGGCCATCTGTAGTTTAGGGAGGTTGGTTTTTTGAATGTGCAAGGCTTTTATCAGTTCTGCATCATGCTGATAGATATCCGAGGTGAAATGCAGTTGCTGGTTGGGATCTTGCCAGGCGGTAAAGTAAACCAGATAGACCGGTATCGGTGCTTTCAGGGTAATGGTTTTTTTATTTTGTTGGGCAAACAGCGCTTGAATATGCTCACCGGGCTGGCTCAGAATGACTTCGGCAAGCGCTTTAGGCTGGGCAACCCGGATACAGCCGGAACTGAATGTGCGCGTGGTTTTTGTAAACAGGTGCGGTTGTGAGGTGTCGTGTAAATAAACGTTATGACGATTGGGAAACATGAATTTCACTTTGCCCAAGGCATTGCCAGGGCCTGGGTTTTGCACTAAACGAAATGGAAACGAGTGTTCATTGAAACGATGCCAGGGCACGGCATAGGGATTGACCTGGCGTCGGTCGCGGCCTTGGCCGGTGAACACCTGCATATTGTGGCGGTCAAGGTAGCCTGGGTCTTGAATGAGCTTTGGCAGTTTGTCTTTCACCGCGATGCTGCGCGGTACATACCAGGATGGATTGAACACCAAATACGTCATGTTGCCAGCGAATAAAGGAGTGGCACGTTTCTGTTGACCGACAATAACCGCCATGCCCAGGCGCTCCTGGTCATGTTCAACATAACGCAGATTAAATTCTGGAATATTGACCATAATGTAACGGGTACCCAGGACATCCGGTAACCAGCGCCAGCGTTCCATATTGGCTTTGATTTGCTGAATGCGTTCGGTCAGGGGGGTGTTTAAGACTTCCAGGGTGTTTTTGCCAGCCGCGCCATCAGGATTCAGGCCATGTTGCTCTTGAAAGGCCATGATATGTTGTTTCAGTTCCGTGGTGAACAGCCCTGGTTCAGCGGATAAACCCATGCGGGCACGAAGCTGTTTGACCCTTTTGCCCTGGTCGCCTATGCGTAAGGTCGGGCCGATATCGATATTCGGCCATTGGGTTTGGGTTTGCAAGATGACAAGCTGTTTTTGCAAGGCATGATAACCGCGGTGACGTGGCGCCCATGCCAGCAGTTGCTGAGTGGGCTGTTCGGCGCTGACCAGCGCTGGAAGCAGTGTATCCAGTGCCACGGTTTTGGCGGGCAGTTCCCAGCGTGGTGAAACGCGCCCGGCATAGAGATGGCGGGCAAACTGGAGTAGGCTGTCACTGATCAATAACTCAAGTAAAACCTGACGGTGGATGCTTTCTGCAGTCGCTGAAGGGGTTTGGTTTAATTGCAGCGCTTGTTGCAGCAATGTCTCGGCTTGATAATCCTCAGGGTTCAGGCCGTGTTGTTCGGCATGGGCCAAGACTTGTAGCAGTTGGTGGGCGCTGTGTGTCAGTTGTTTTTGGATGATCCACACCGGCTGATAACCATGGTCGGCATAAAATCGACTCAGGCTGTCCGGGTGATTCAAGCCCAGGCTGCTGGCAGCGTTGGTCAGATAGGCGCTGAGCTGTTGCTGAACCTGCAGGCTATCGGCTGGTGCCGTTTGCGCCCACCACAAGCTGCACAACACCAGCAACCAGCTGCGCCGCATCAGCGACGAGGTTTTTTTCAGGCTTGAGTCAGGTAAGAATACGGTCATGGCCATCAGTATATCGACTATTCAGCGAAAAGTTGTACATTTTGACCTGTATTCAAGAGCTAAAGTTCGTATGACTTAAGGCTTAGATAAGCTTACTTATCGCGCTGAAGCTGGATACGCTGCGGTGCCGCTTAGAGCCATGACCTTCGCCAGGGCGGGCCAGGGCAATGGTTTGCAGGCCGGCGGCGTGCGCGGCATCGAGCTCGGCTTCACTGTCTGACAAGAACAGAATGCGTTCCGCTGGCAAGGCCAGGGTTTGTACCAGCGTTTGGTAGGACTCGACCGCTTTTTTGGCGCCAACGCGGGTATCGAAAAAACCGGTAAACAGTCCGGTCATATCGCCTTGCAGGGTGTGACCGAACAACAGTTTTTGCGCAGCAACCGATCCTGAAGAATAAACATACAGGCGAATGCCTTGATCGTGCCATTGCTTGAGTGCGATACAGGCATCTGGATAAATGTGGCCTTGAAAGGCGCCGCGTTGATAGCCGTCTGCCCAGATCAATCCTTGCAGCGCTTTCAAAGGCGTATATTTTTGATCTTGATCGATCCATTCCAGCATGACTGCTATCAGCTCGTCCAACCCCTCGACCGGTGGTATACAAAGTGTTGCGGCACTGTCCAGCAGGGCTTTAACGTCTGCTTGTTCAGCGTGCTGTTTGACAAAGTCTGGCAGATGCGTGCGAGCGTAAGGAAACAAGGTGTCCCGGACAAACGACAGCGATGAAGTGGTGCCTTCAATATCGGTAATAATGGCGTCAATCATGTGTGGCGTTGGCTGAATTGATCAAGGTCTGGAAAGCGTTGGGCAATATCAGAACCGGTAAAATCGGCCACCCAGCCCTCAGGCGTGGTGAACAGGCGGATACATTTGAAGTTTGGCTCAGCCCCCATGTCAAACCAGTGTGGAGTGTTTTTGGGTACGCTGATTAAATCACCTTGTGTGCACAGCACGGCAAAAACCTGTTCATTCAAATGCAGATAAAACAAGCCTTGTCCCTGGATGAAAAAGCGTACTTCAAAATCGGCATGACAATGCTCGGCGAAGAACTTCTCCCGTAGCGGTTGTTTGTCGGGATGCTCGGGATACATGTTGATCACATCCACAGACTGAAAACCATGAATGGTTTTCAGTCTGTCTATCGAGGTCTGGTATGCGGCCAGAATAGTGTCCGGTTCAGCATTGTCAGCCAGAGGAAAATCGGCATCCCAGCGCTCAAACTGCACCTGATGGCTGTTTAATGCGTGTTGAATGTCAGACGGTTCGGAAAATCGCTGCAGCGCTTCTCCGCCGGTTTCAGGATAAATAGCCAGTAAGCTCATCGGGGGGCTCCTTGTAAACGTAATTCGCAGGCAAAAAGAAATTCCAGGGCTTCAATTTGACGCAAGGCAATGGCGATGTTTGCTCCCCAAGTGTACAAACCATGACCGGCAATAACATAGCCGTAACAATCCGGATGCCGGTCAAGATAAGCGTCAACTTGACCTGCCAGTTTAACCATGTCCTGGGTATTGGAAAAAATCGGGATGACGACGCGGCTTTCGTGGGTGGTAATGCCGTCTAGCGCTTTGAGCAATTCATAGTTTTCCAGCACGATGGGCGCGCCTAGCAGCCGGTGAGCCAGTGTGGCGTTTATTGAGTGCAGATGCAGTACCGCATGGATGCCTGGAAAACGCCGGTAAATTTGGGTATGCAGTAAGGTTTCCGCCGAGGGCGTTTGGCCGTCCAGCGATGCACCTTCCGGGTCAATCAGCATAATATCGGCCGGGGTCAGGCGGCCTTTATGGCGTCCTGAGACCGTGATGGCCAGTTGCTGAGGATTAACCCGGGCGGAGAAGTTGCCGCTGGTAGCAGGTACCCAGCCCTGCTGAAACAGAAACTGGCCGGCTTGAATCAATTCCAGGGTAAGCTGATGAAGGTTCAGGGTTTGCAAGGGCGTGATGGCGTTGATGGTGAGGAAGCGGCTATCTTACCAAATTCCAGGCGGATGCACGCTCCAAAAAATACCCTCTTTACCGGCTTTCCCCTTCTAGCCCCGGATGCGGAGAAGCACACTCCGGGACGTTTACTTTTACGACGACGGTTATTGACAGTTGCTGGATGGTGCGGGCGATAACACCACTTGCCCTTGGTAATTGTGCGAGCGCAGGTAACATAAACCATTGGCTTCGCGGATAAACACCGTTGCACGCGGATTGACACCCGTGCGCCCGTAGTGCGGTGCTGGCGCGGCATGGCGGTCAGCCAGAATGGAGGTCAGGATGCCGCCGGCCACTGCGCCGCCAACGGCATAACCTAAGCCTTGATGGTAGCCGTTGTTGTGGTGATGCCGGGGCGGGCTGGCGCGCCGGTACTTGTGGCGGGGCGGCGTGTAACGGTGAGACAGGTTTTTGCCGGGAAAATGGCCATATTGCCGACCTGAATAACGATAGCCGCCGGCCTCGGCGGCAGGCAGATGCAGCGCCAGCATGAGAGCCAGTGCTAATGTCGCGACAATGTTGTTCATGATGCACCTCAGATTGCTTGTTAAAGACTTGTAGCAAAGCTTACGACAAAGGTGCTGAACAAAGTCTGAATCATGCTCGGTCGAGATAGCTCAAGTCTGTTAATTGCCCAGCGCTGCCCGATTTTTTTCCGCCAACGAATCGATCACGCTGTGCAGCGAGCCGGTTTTGGCAATTTCCTGATTGAATGTGGCGCGATAATTGGTAACCAGACTCACGCCTTCGATCAGTATGTCATAAACCAGCCATTGCTGGCTTTGCTTGTCCTTGATCATGCGGTAATGAACTTTAACCGGGCTTTGACCGGGCTGATGCACCTGTGTTTTGACCAGTGTTTTGCCATCGTTGTCGGTGTCGGTATTGGGCTCGAATGTGAGTGTCCAGTTTTTATATTCGACGAAGGCTTTGGTGTAAGTGCGTACCAGCAGCGTCTTGAATGCCTGCATGAACTGGCTGCGCTCTTTAGGGCTTGCCGAGCGAACATTCTTGCCCAGTACTAAAATGGTGACCCGGCGCATATCGACCAGTTCGCTGATAATGCCATCGATATAGCCGGTGGCCTTAACAAAATCCTGTTGATACTCGGCTTGACTTAAGGTTTGTTTGACTTTTTCCGAGGTTCTGGCAATAACTTGTTGCGCCTCATCCACCTCGGATTGAGCCTGGGCGTTGATGAACCAAGGCAGTAACAGAACCATAACAAGACAATGAACGGTAACGCGCTTCATGGGTATATCTCCTTTATTAGAAACAGGCTATTTTATAACGGTTTATGGCGCGGGCGCTGATGATTTCAGCGTGATGCCGAGGGGTGTGTAGGCTATTTGCTGGTTATGTAAGGCTTATATTGCCGGTATACACCGTTTGCGCCGGGCCGGTCATCAAGACCGGCTGGTCAGGGCCTGTCCATTGAATGGTCAGGCTGCCGCCGGGGAGTTCAACATTCACCCTGGCATCGAGCTGGTTTTGTATGCGCCCTACGACCACCGCCGCACAAGCGCCACTGCCACAGGCCTGGGTTTCGCCCGAACCGCGTTCATAAACCCTTAAACGAATGGCGTCGGGGCAAAGAATTTGCATAAAACCAATATTGGCGCGCTCTGGAAACAGCGCATGGCTTTCCAGATAAGCGCCCAGTTCATGCACCGGCGCCTGGCGGCAATCGGTTACGGTCAACACGGCATGGGGGTTGCCCAGGGAAACCGCGCCAAAGCTATGTACGCCTTGGGGCGTGGTGACGGTGTAAAGCGTTTGCCGCTGCGGCATAGCCAACGGAATATCCGAAGGCTCCAGCTTAGGCACGCCCATATCAACAGTGACTTGCCGATCGGCTTCAATGGTTAGCGTCAACAGGCGGGATTGGGTTTGCACCCGGATTTGCTGTTGTCGGGTCAGTCCTAGGTCACGCACAAACACGGCAAAACAGCGTGCTCCATTGCCGCATTGTCCCACCTCGCTGCCATCAGCGTTAAAGATGCGATAGCGAAACTCGGCGTCAGGATGATCGGCCGGTTCAACGAGCAGCAATTGATCAAAGCCAACACCGGTGTGTCTATTCGCCCAACGCTGAATTTGTTCGGCATCGGGAATAAAGGCCTGGTTTACGGCATCGATAACCATGAAATCATTGCCCAGGCCGTGCATTTTGCTGAAGCGTATGGATTTGCTCATGGCCAAAGCTTTACCAGAAGGACAGGTAGTTCAGGTCGCTGGCCGTGGTCATAGTGGCCCATCCAGGTTTCGGTAACTGCCGCAATAGTAAAGCAGGGGCTGGTCGTCACCTTGTTGTATAGCTTGCACCTCGCCGATCACCACCCAATGAGTGCCGGCTTTAACCATGTCGACCACGTTACATTCCAGTGTTGCCAGGCTTTCTGTCAACACCGGTTGACCGAGTGTGCCGCTGTGCCAGGGCACCTGGGCAAAACGATCACTTTGGCCGGCGCCACCGGCAAAGAGATTGGAGACCGTGTCTTGCTGTTGGGTCAGTATATTGACCGCGAAAGCCTGATTAGCGTGTACAGCCTGAGCGGTATCTGCGGCTTGTTGCAAACACACCAGAATTTGTGGTGGCGCCAGCGAAACGCTGGTAAACGACGTGGCGGTCATGCCCTTGGGTTCTTGACCTTCAGCGTGCGTGGTGATCACAGTGACACCACTGGCCCACAATCGCAGGCCGGCTTTGAATTGATCGGCATTCACAGTCATACTAATTCCTTAAGGTGATAGTAACAATAGGGTTAATGCGCACGGCGCGGTTCAGGCTGCATCCAGGGTCAGATAGGCGGCTTGTAAGCCTAGCGATTCGGCCACCACCGGATGGCGCAGCTTGCCTTGATATGTCATCAGGGCAGGGCGCATGCCGGCGGGCAGCTCATTCATCGGACGCTGTTCGCGTAGCATTTTTAATAATGTTTGAATATAAGGCCAGCTGGCTTGCGTTAACGCTGCAGTGGCGCTGCGCGGATAGGCGCCCGGCATATTGCTGACCGCATAATGAATCACGCCTTGATGTAAAAAAATCGGATCGCTGTGACTGGTTGGGCGGGAGGTTTCGATACAGCCGCCCTGGTCAATGCTGACATCGATCACTACTGAACCTTGGGCCATGCCTTCGATCATGCTCTGGCTCAGCACATGAGGCGCATGGTCACCCGGCCTGAGCACGGCGCCGATCACCAGATCAGCCCGAGCGGTTAGTTCGGTCACAATGTCCGGTGTGGATTGATGAAATTGAATATCGGGAAAGCGCGCCAGCCAGGCTGACAACGGCTTGGCATCGAGACCGACCATATCAACATGCGCGCCCATCGCCGACAAAGCTTGTGCGCTGTGTCGGCCTACCGTGCCATCGCCGACCACCAGCGCCCGACCATGGCGTTTGTCACCGATAAACCCCAGTTGTACGCCTTTACCGCCTTGAAAACGGGCCAGATAAAAGCCGCCGACATTGGCGGCCATATTGCCGGCAATGGCGCTCATTGGCACCAGCATGGGGCGCTGTCTTTGGTCGTTTTCTACCAATTCATAGGCCAGCGCGGTGGTACCGCTGGCCAGCAAAGTTTCGGACAAAGCTTTATCGACGCCGGCCAAGTGCAGATAAGTGAACAGCGTCTGGCCTTGAAGATAGTCATATTCGCTGGGCAAGGGTTCTTTGACTTTCAATACGCAATCGGCAGCCCAGGCTTGTTTGGCATCGGTCAATTCGGCGCCCCGCGCCTGATAATCCGCATCGACAAACCCTGCGGCACTGCCGGCACCGCGTTCGACTTTAAGTATATAACCTTGGGCAATGAGTTCGCCCACCCATTCGGGAGTCAGCGCTACCCGGCCTTCTTGGTCTTTGATTTCTTTAGGGATGCCGACAATCATGATGATGTTTGAATGTGTTGACGAGCATAAGCGGCAGCACCCAGCAAGGCCGCCTTAGGTTCCAGACAAACTTTGACGGCAAGTCCCGCCAGGTAGCTCTGATAACGGCCTTTTTGTACAAAGCGTTCGATAAACGCGCCGTTTTTGAGAAAGCCGAGGATTTTCGGTGCGATACCGCCAGCCAGATACACGCCGCCACCAGGCAGGCATTTTAACGCCAGATTACCAGCTTCAGCGCCATATAGCTGGCAAAACAAGGTTAAAGCCTGCACCGCTATGGCGTCATCACCGGCCAACGCACGTTCACTGATGATCGAGGGTGCAGGCGTTGGTTGTACGTGCTTGCCGCAGCGTGCGCATAAAAAGCTATAAATCGCCTGCAACCCCGGGCCGCAGATAACCCGTTCGTTGCTGACATGGTCGGGAAATTGTTGCCGCAGCGCTTCAAGCAGATCGATTTCCAGATCATTATGGGGCGCGAAATCGCTGTGCCCACCTTCAGTAGGTAGCACTTGATAGGATTGGTCAGCGGCACGGTAGGCGATAATGGCCTCACCCAGCCCTGTACCTGCCGCCAGCACGGCTTTGTGACCAGGCTCGGTTGTAGTGTTAACACCAAGGTCGGCGAACGCCGAATCAGGCAGGCTTAAAATGCCCCAGGCGGTGGCTTCCAGATCATTCAGTAACCAGGTTTTAGCGCCGCCGGTTTGCGCGGCAATCGTGGTGCTGTCCAACAGCCAAGGCAGGTTGGTGGTTTGACAGCGTCCGTTATGTACCGGGCCGGCGACGCCAATACAAACCGCAGTCAGTGACTCGGTATCCAGAAAAGCTTTCAGCAAGTCATCAAAACAGGCAAAGTTGGCACTGGCAAAAGTTTGCTCACGCACAGATTGACCCTCTAGGCTGAATATCGCCAGTACGGTTTTGGTACCGCCTACATCCCCGGCCAGCAGCATTATTGACCCACGCTGCGAAAAATTCGCTGGCCGCCGTCACGGTCAAACGCAACCACATTGTAGGCATCGACGCGACCGCCCATTTCCATGCCCGGTGTACCTGCCGGCATACCCGGTACGCTTAAACCGGCTACGGCAGGTTTTTTGGCCAGCAAGGCATCGATATCCTGCGCCGGCACATGGCCTTCAATCACATAGCCGTCGACCATGGCAGTGTGGCACGAAGCCAGCTGAAAAGGCACCTTCAAGCGTTGTTTAACCGGATTGACATCCTCAACGATTTTATCGACCACGTCATAGCCGTTGTTTTCGATATGTTTAACCCATTTACTACAACAGCTACAACTGGCGCTGCGATAGACAGTCATAGATGGCTTGTTCTCAGCCAGAGCGCTGCCGCTCCATAGTAAAACGCTGCTCAACAAGCCAGCAGTCAGGCGATTTTTTATCATGCTATTCTCCAAACAAAGTGCAAATAACTATCATAGCACCTACATTCTGCCGCAAAAATCAGGAACTCAGGAATTTATACCAAAATTCAGCGCCGAGATGTCTGTCAAAAGGGGCTTGATGAGGATTTTTCGGCAGGACAACTTTGGGAGTGTCTTTTAGCCGTGAATGCTACTGGCTGGCGCCGCCAACAGCTCGACCAGGGTATCGAGCAACAGGGATTTGCCGAAACGGCGCGGGCGGGACAGGAAGTAATATTTTCCCTCATCGACAAGCCGCAAGGCATAGCGCGTCTTGTCTACAT
>JAVVEW010000039.1:0-21201 GCA_032251045.1 Methylococcales bacterium | reverse complement strand
ACAGCGTCGAAGCGCTCTACCCTGAGTATTATCTGATCAAAGTCCATCGTTTCAACGACATTGCCAAAGACACGCTGGACGAATGGATTTATTTCCTGAAACACGAACAACTGCCCGAACACTACAGCGCCAAAGGCTTAAAACAAGCCGAAGAAACCTTAAGCATCTTAAAGCTACCCGAAGCTGAACGCCGCGCTTATGAGCGCTATCAGGATGATTTACACTATCAAGCCAGCTTGTTTGAATCCTCGTATGGCGACGGCTATCGCGTCGGTAAAGAGGAAGGTCGAAAACAGGGCAAGGAAGAAGGTAAAACAGAAGGCCAGATGCAGCTATTACAGCGACTGTTGGTCAAGCGCTTTGGCCCACTGCCTCAAGACATCGAGGCGCGGATACACGCGGCCAGCTCCGCGCAATTAGAACACTGGAGCGAGCGGCTGTTCGAAGTCACTACCTTAGCCGAGTTATTTGAGGGGTAAGCAGCCATGGTAAGCCAGAGAAATTCTTTGAACCCGCTAATCAGCAATCAATCCGTCTATTCTCGGACAGGCTCCCGGGATAAGCTCTTGCTATAATGCTTCCTTTTAGCCGGTTAAAGCGCCCTGATGACCCATTCGTTTGATTTAAGTTTGCCGCATCTCCAACGGTTGCAACAAGATAAGGCACAACATCTACTGGCCGGAGGGTTGAAAGGTCTTGAAAAAGAGAGCTTGAGAATCAATCCGCATGGCCGCATCGCTCAAACGCCTCACCCGCCAGCCTTAGGGGCCGCGCTCACGCATCAATACATCACGACCGACTATTCCGAGGCCTTGATGGAATTCATCACCCCGCCCAGTGGTGACATTCAAGATGCGTTGACCTGGCTACAGCATATTCACCAATTCGTTTATCGGCATCTCGACGATGAAATCCTGCTCAGCGCCAGTATGCCCTGCGGCATCGATGGCGATGCCAGCATTCCCATTGCTGAATATGGCTTGTCCAATATCGGCCAAATGAAGCATATTTATCGCCGCGGCTTAGCGCTTCGTTATGGCCGCACCATGCAGGCCATTGCCGGGGTGCATTTTAATTATTCCGTACCCATGCCGCTGTGGAGCTATTGGCATGATCGCAGCGCTGATATTCAGCCGCTGGAAACCTTTATCGCCCGGCGCTATTTTGATTTGATTCGGAATTTACTGCGTCATGGTTGGTTGGTACTGTACCTGTTTGGCGCTTCACCTGCGATTTGCACCAGCTTTTTCAAAAGCCGCCCGCAACTGGCCGAGCAATTTGACGAATTTGATGATTACACGCTTTATCATCCCTTTGCCACTTCACTGCGCATGAGCGACATCGGTTATAAAAGCGAGAATCAGGCTCGGCTATCGATTGATTACAATTCCTTACCCGGTTATGTAAGCAGTCTCAGCCATGCCATTGAAACACCCTACCCCCCTTATCAGGCGTTAGGCATTTTGGAAGACGGCGAATACCGGCAACTTAACGGCAACATCCTGCAAATCGAAAACGAGTTTTACAGCACGGTCAGGCCGAAGCAAATTGCCTATTCAGGAGAAAAACCCACGCTGGCGCTGAAACGCAGGGGTGTGCGTTATATTGAATTGCGCTCGCTGGATCTCGATCCCGGGGCACCCTTAGGCATCGCCCCTACGACCGCCTATTTTCTGGAGGCGTTTATACTCACACAGCTGTTACAAGACAGCCCGTCGTTTACCCCCGACAGCTGGGCTAAAGTGAATCACAATCAACTACGCGTAGCCCACAAAGGCCGGGAGCCGGGTTTGCAACTGGCCGGTGAAAACGGTGACATACCTTTGCAAGACTGGGCTAATGCACTGTTAACCGCGATGCAACCGGTGTGTGAAGTGCTAGACCAGGCCGCCGGCAGCGAACACTATCAGAACGCGCTGGAACAACAGCAGGCTAAGGTAGAAAACCCGGATCTGACGCCTTCGGCGCGGATGCTGACGGCCATGAGTTCTCTGGAACACCCCTTCAACCCTTATGCGCTGAACCTATCGCGCAGCCATGCCGAACAGCTGCGAAACTTACCTTTTGCCGCCCAACACAGCCAGCAATTCAAACACTTAGCCGAAGCCTCGCTGGCCCGTCAGCAAACCCTGGAACAGGACAAATCGGTGCCGTTTGCCGAGTTCTTAGCTCATTACTTCGCCCAGCGTTAACGTTCTGTCAGCGCAGCTGTTGCCGCTGGCTTGAATAAAATGAAATACAGATTACGCAAATAAATAAACAGCCCAACACTTTGACCGGCAATAAACACAGGGTCTTGCCGATATATCGCATAAGCCAATAAGGTCACGCCGCCGGCGATGCTGAAATACCAGAATGCGACCGGAAACACACTTTTACGTTCACGCTCAGACTTCAGCCATTGCACCAGAAAACGGGCGGAAAACAGTGCCTGACCCAAAAAACCAACCGCCATCCAGATCGACTCAGCGTTCACGGCTTAACTCCTCAAAAGTTGTCAGTCGGGTGCGTTTTTTAAGCCATAACACGCCGCACAAATCAACGATCCCAACTGCCAGGCGCTGCCAGGTGCCATACTTTGAAACCCCCTGCGTTCGGGGACGATGTCTGACAGGCTCTGACACCACCTTCCCTCCCATGCGTTGAATCAATGCCGGAAGAAAACGGTGCATATGATCGAAATAAGGCAGCGCCAGAAAGGTATCGCGATAAAAAACTTTCAGGCCGCAACCTGTGTCAGGCGTGTGATCACGCAACAGTCTGGCACGCACCGCATTGGCCAGGCGCGAAGAATGACCACGCCAACGCGAGTCCTGACGCCGCTGACGCCAGCCTGCCAGCATCAAAATATCACCTTTCAGCTTGGCATAAAGCTCTGGAATATCGCCGGGATGATTCTGACCATCCCCATCCAGGGTGGCAATCACCGGAAAACGCGCCGCATGCACGCCATTATAAAGCGCCGTACTCTGACCACTGCGCCGGGCATGGCGTAACACCCGAAGCTGGGCATAACGCTGCAGCGCACAGTCAAGCTGCTGGCCAGTTTCATCGGTGCTGCCGTCATCGACATAAATGATTTCGTGCTCGATGGCGGACAAAGCGGTGTCGATTTCGGCCAGAAGGGGAAGGATATTTTCGGCTTCGTTGTAAACCGGGACAACCACGGAAAGAGCCATGCGAGATACTCATACTGAACGGCCTGGCAGGACACACAGGCCGTAGGGAAGACGGTGCGCGAAAGTTTCCGAACGCGCCCCGCTTAAAACGACAAGGCTTAACGCTTGGAGTATTGAGGTCGTTTGCGGGCTTTGTGCAAGCCGATTTTTTTACGCTCCACCACACGGGCGTCACGCGTCACATAACCTGCTTTACGCAGCGGTGAACGCAGGCTTTCATCGTATTCAATCAGCGCACGCGCCAGACCATGGCGAATCGCGCCCGCCTGACCGGAAGGGCCGCCGCCTTTAACCGTGACCATAACATCCAGCTTGCCTTCCAGCTCCACGCATTCTAAAGGCTGGCGAGAGATCATTTGATCGGTTTTACGACCAAAATATTCTTCTAAAGCTTGCTGGTTAACGATAATTTTGCCGGTACCGGGGCTAGTGAAAACCCGTGCGATGGCGCTTTTGCGGCGACCGGTGCCGTAATGGTGTGAACTTGCCATAATAATTCCTGATTACAGTTCCAGCACTTTCGGTTGCTGGGCTTGATGTTGATGAGTTGAACCGGCATAAATTTTGAGCTTTTTGAACATGGCGCGGCCCAACGGATTTTTAGGTAACATGCCACGTACCGCAGTGCTCAGAATGCGGTCAGGAAAACGCTGACGCAAAGTGGCCAGATTCGTTGACTTCATGTTGCCGATATAACCGGTGTGATGATAGTACATTTTGTCTTTTTCTTTGTTGCCCGTCACCGCGATCTTCTCGGCGTTGACAACGATAATGTAATCGCCGGTATCGACATGCGGCGTATACTCGGGCTTGTGTTTGCCGCGCAGGCGGAAGGCGATTTCAGAGGCCAGACGCCCTAGGGTCTTACCCTCGGCATCGACCACATACCAGTCGCGCTTGACTTCGGCGGGTTTGGCGCTGAATGTTTTCATGACAGATTGAAACTCTTGTAAGACGTAAACAGAAAAGCAGGCAATTATATAGTAAGGATGTCCTTTAAGCCAAAACTATTACGCTTAGAACCTCACCGCGCCGGCTGCCAAGCCTAAGACCTGGCCTGACTTAACGGTGTATCAGCCGGTAACAAGGCACATAAACCTTGCCCGGCAACTTCATGCGATTTTGCTCGATGAATGCTGTTAACAAGGCATCGACCGGCTCCATAATACCGGCCTCGCCGTGAATTTCGAACAAGCCATGCTGCTCGATGGCACGAATACCCTGCTCTTTGACATTACCCGCGACAATGCCGGAAAACACTCGCCTAAGATGCGCCGCCAACTCATGCACAGGCTGCGCTAAATGCAGTGATAAAGCGCGCATGTTGGCATGATTAGGCTGAAAAGGCTGCTGAAAAATCGCCGGAATGGTCAACGACCAATTAAAACAATACGCATCATTACGCTGCTTGCGAACAGCGCGAACCTGCTGAATACCTTCTTTCAGACGGCGCGCCACCAGCTCAGGATCGTCGATAATAATCTGGTAACGCTGCTGCGCCTCCACACCTAAGGTGGCGCCGATAAAAGCATCCACCTGGGCAAAATAATCGCGTGCGCAAGCCGGGCCGGTAAACAACAACGAAAAAGGCAATTCGGCATTGTCCGGATGCAACAAAATACCCAGCAGATAAAGAATTTCCTCCAATGTGCCCACACCGCCCGGGAACACGATAATGCCATGGGCAATACGCACAAACGCTTCCAGGCGTTTTTCAATATCCGGCAAAATCACCAGATCGTTGACAATCGGATTAGGCGATTCGGCGGCGATAATGCCCGGCTCGGTGATGCCGATATAATGACCGTTATCGATGCGTTGCTTGGCATGACCGATGGTGGCGCCTTTCATAGGGCCTTTCATTGCCCCAGGACCACAACCGGTACAGATATTCAAACCGCGCAGCCCCAGCTCATAACCGAGTTCTTTGGAGTAATCGTATTCCTCCCGGGATATGGAATGCCCACCCCAACAAACCACTAGCCGAGGCTCGGTCTGGGGGTGAATGACTCGGGCATTGCGCAACAAATGAAAAACCGCGTTGGTGATGCCGGATGAATCGTTGAGATCAAACTTGGGATTGGCCACTATTTCATCATGGACATACAGCAAATCCCGCAGCAAAGCGAACAGATGCTCCTTGATGCCCTTGATCATTTCACCATCGACAAACGCACTGGCCGGCGCCCCGGTCACCGCCAATTTCAAGCCACGCGCTTCAGTCAGTAATGCAATATTGAAGTCCGGATAACGCGCCAAAAGCTCCTTCCCGTCGTCAAGCGAATTGCCGCAGTTCAGCACCGCCAGCGCACAATGATGCAACGTCTGATAAAGACCGCTTTGACTGTGATCCAGCAACTGGGCAACCTCGCCTTGCGACAGCAATGCCAAAGGCCCTTCGGGTGCGATAATGGCATCGACGGTATGATTTTTCATATTTTATTCTGCGGTATCGGTTAACAAAGGCAAAAATTGTTTGAGTTTTGCTTTGAGCATTAGGGTGTTATCAGGGCCTAAACGCAACATTAATTTATGCACCGGATTCAACTGTTCCAGTTCAGCTTCGACAAAACGGTAATTGGCGGCCTTGTGTGCGACCTCGATGGGCCGGTCAACAACCGGGGCCGATAAAATCACCGAAATCGCTTGCTTGAGCAAGTCATCGACGCTGTGTTGCTCAGGATAACCCAATTCCACAAAAGCCTCACTGGCCACCGGACGCAGTCGGCGCCAGACCTTGGCGGCCTGCTCAACATCGATGGCCTCGATCGCCTCAATCCAGGGGGTGTAACGCTGATAACTGGCAGCGGCAATGAACAGCCCTGCCTTAGATTCCTCAACCTGAAAAGGCTGTTCAGGCTGCCAGATATGCTTGTCAAACCTACCACGCTGGCGCTGCGCCAGATCATTAACAAGGCGCATCCAGCTACGCGCCACGTCCTCATGCGCCAACCATTGTGCGGGCCAGCGCGCCAGGGTCAGAAGCTCATCGCGCACAAAAAGGTCACTTTCCGGCAAGGCCGGCGCGACGCTGACCTCCTGCTCCGGCTCCTCAACAGGCACAGAGTCGATCACATTTTGCACGGCCGCCTGTTCAACGTTAGCCGTTGCATCGACAGCCCCCGGAAGCGGCAAAGGTTTGGTGATAGGCCGCTGCACCGGCAGCCACTCCATGACATCCCCCAAGAACCAGACCGTAGCCGCCGCCATAACCGCAGCGATCACCAGCACCCACGGCCAGCGTGAAGGGCTTTTACCGTAAAGTTGATAACGAGTACGCACGTTTGAATCCTAAAATCAGTAAGATGAGTTAATTCTAACTCAAGCCACTCGCACTGTCTTGCCGGCCTGGCCGTGTTCAGCCTGAAGTAACCGTGCCCAGTCCCATACCGTTCATGCTTGCGCTTGTACTCTCCTTTTTTGCCCAACACAGAAGCAATTCTATTAGCAACTCTATTTGAGTTAAAATAGCCGGATACGCCACCCTCATCGCTATCCACAAGCCAGCACCGTGGTTTAATTTTAGCCAACGCCACTTTGAACTGAATTATGTTTACCCCGCAAAATACCGCCGCACCCGAGAAACTGGATATCATTCCCTGGCACGATCACTTCAACACCGGCATACCGAGCATAGACGAGCAGCATCAACAACTGGTCAAGTTGCTGAATCAGCTTAGCCTTTACCTGCTATATCCCGATCAAGTGCTGCATCTGGAGCCTATCTTCAATCAACTGACTGAATATGCCTTGTTTCACTTTCAGGAAGAAGAAGCCATCTGGACACAAGTGTTTGGCAACGATACCTGGCTGTCCGAGCATCAGGTGATTCACAACCAATTCATCGATAAAATCAAAGCCCTGAGAAACCAGCACGCCACCTGCTCCGATGCCGAAGAGATTCAGGAAATTGTCGCGTTTCTGACCCACTGGCTGGCTTTTCATATCCTGGAAACAGACCGACGCATGGCTTCGGTAGTACTGACCGTCGAACAAGGTCTCAGCCTGACTGAGGCCAAACAACTCAGCCAACAAGAACAAGATGACGCCAACGACGTCTTAATCAAAGGCGTGCTGGACATGTATCAGCAACTTTCCGCACGTTCTTTGGAATTGTTACGTGAAAACCAGCGCCGACAACAAGCTGAAACTCGCCTGCGGCTGGCGGGCAGTGCATTGGAAAGTACTTTAGAAGGCATTGTGATCACCGATGCCGAACTGAACATCGTCAATGTCAACAGCGCTTTTTGCCATGCCATGCAACAAACCCACGAACGCCTGATGGGGGTAGCACTGGATTCAATCAAACCCGCCTTGACACCTTCGCCCCGTAGCGAGCTCATTTGGGCCATGGTGCGTGACAGCGGCCATTGGAGCGGTGAGCTCTGGCGACCTGACTCCGATGAAGCCACCTCACCGGAGTGGCTCACGTTATCAGCCATCCGCAGCAACGGTGGCGATATTGAACATTACATTGCCATTTTTTCCGACATCAGCGCCCTGATCGAGCGCCAGCAAGCACTGGAAAGTATCGCCAATCACGATCCTTTAACGGGACTGCCCAATCGCAGACTGCTCGCCGATCGCATCCAGCAAGCCATCCACTATGCCCAACGCCACAACAGCTTGCTTGCACTGTGCTACCTGGACCTGGACGGCTTCAAACCGATCAATGACCTGTTCGGTCATGCTGCCGGCGACATTCTGCTGAGAACGGTAGCGCAACGCCTGCAAGCCAGCGTGCGTGGTCATGACACCGTCGCCCGCGTCGGTGGTGATGAATTCGTCATGGTATTCCAGGACATCGCCGAACCCGAACACCTCAAGCCCTTATTAGAACGCATTTTGCAGGCCATTCAGGAACCGGTCATGATTGATGACAAGGAAGCTCGCGTAGGCGCCAGTCTTGGCCTGAGCTTTTATCCTCTTGACACGCAGTCACAGGATGTATTGTCGGAATACGCCGATCAGGCGCTTTATCAAGCGAAAGAAGCGGGGAAAGGTTGTTATCGCTTCTATCAGCACAGCCGTTAAGCAACCTTAACCCACCCGCTGTGCCGCCACGTATCGTGTGACGCTCATCAACATGAAACCGCACCTTGCCATCTGCAAGCGCCCCATGCTGATTGCCCCCGTTCTGGGTGTGCTCATGACCTTAAGTTTCGCGCCTTTCGATCTTGCCTGGTTAAGTTTTATCGCTTTGCCGGGCTTGTTTTTGGTCGCCGATCGAGGCTCGGTAAAACACGCTGCGTGGTCAGGCTTTTTATTTGGCCTGGGCTGGTTTGGCAGCGGCGTATCCTGGGTGTTTGTCAGCATCTACGATCACGGCGGCGAACAACTGTGGATGGCCTTGGCGGCAACCTTACTGTTTGTCCTGCTATGGTCTATTTTCCCCGCGCTGTCAATGGGGTTGGCGCGCTGGTTAAAAGCGCGCCTGCCCGCCTCGATATTACTGCTACCTGCGGCCTGGCTGGCCGTGGAGGCGATACGTGGCATGTGGTTTTTACAAGGCTTCCCCTGGCTGCTGGCCGGGTACAGTCAGATCGACACGCCGCTAGCAGGTTTTGCCCCCGTGCTGGGCGTTTATGGCTTGACCTTTGTGCTGGCGTTGCTCGCTAACAGCCTGGCGTGGATGAGCCAATATCCCCAACATCGCCCCGTCCTGGCCTGTCTGTTGCTGATAGTGGCCGGACTGAGTCTTGCAGGTACGCAGTGGACCTGGACTCGGTCGCAAGGCAGTCTTATGGTCAGCGTGGCACAGGGCAATATCGCGCAACGCGATAAATGGCAGCCACAACATCGAAACGCCACACTGGATCGCTATGTCAGCTTGACCGAAGCGCACTGGCAGCCGTTGGTGGTATGGCCGGAAGCGGCCATTCCTGCCTTTTATCACGAAGTCAGCCCAGGTTTCCTGGATTATCTTGACGAGTTGGCCCAAGCTAAACAGGCCACGGTGCTGACGGGCCTACCGGTGAAACGGGAAGATGGCCGGCGCTTTAACGCCGCACTGGCCGTAGGACAATCTCAGGGCTGGTATTTTAAGAAACACCTGCTGCCATTTGGTGAATACCTGCCCTGGGCCGACACCCTGGAACCTTGGGTAGCGCGCCTGAATTTACCACTAGGACATTTCAGCGCCGGCGATGCACAACAGCCGTTGCTCAGCGTGGCCGGGCAACGCTTGATCCTGTCGATTTGCTATGAGGATGTGTTCCCTGCCACGGCCCGGGAATTAAACGACGCCCGTTTTCTGGTCAATATCACCAACGACGCCTGGTTTGGTCGCTCCATTGAACTGGCGCAACATGGTCAGATTGCCCGGATGCGGGCGCTGGAATCGGAGCGCTACCTGGTACGGGCCGCTAACACCGGCCTGACCGCGATCATCAATCACAAAGGGCGGCTGCAAACAAGCGCACCGCTGTTTACCGCGACAATCATTAGCGGCCAGATTGACCTGCGTTCAGGCCTGACCCCTTTCAGCAGGGTCGGTGACGCGGGCATCGTGACCGGACTGTTGACGCTATGTGTGCTTCAGCTGTTGATTTCCGCATGGAGGGCGCGAAACTCCTCGGTGAGCTTATGACCTGGCGCATAATGCAGCAAAGGCTTAGCCTCGCTGTGTGATTCACGCACCTTGACCGATGGCGAGATTTTACTGTTCAGCACCGGGTGCCCCATGGCAATCAACTCCTCGACCAATTGCCGTGGCAAATTGGCTTGCTTCTGGAATTGATTGACGACAATGCCCTCGATCATCAAATCAGGATTGTGATCGGCCTTAACTTCCGCTAAAGCGCCGAGTAACCTTAAGAGCGCCTCGCGGGAAAACGCATCACAATCGAACGGAATCAAACAACGTTCGGCGGCAATCAAAGCGGACTGGCTATAAAAATTCAGAATGGGCGGGGTATCCATATACACCATGTCAAAGCCAGACAACGCCTCTAGCGCTTCTTTGAGCTTGAAAATCTTGTAACGCGATTCCAGACGGCTTTGCAAAGGCTCCAGTTCGGCATGAGAGGGCAATACATGCAGATTGGTAAACGGCGTTTCATGAATCAACGCCTCAAGACCGGAATCGTTCGCGCCAAACAGATTCAGGCTCAGGCTGTCGCGAAAGAAACGCGCCAAGGTGCGGTCGGCCTCCTGAACCATGCCGCCCAACAGGTATTGACTGGCATTGCCTTGTACGTCCAGATCAATGACCAGGGTTTTTTTACCCTCGGCGGCGCTGATTGCGGCCAGATTACAGGCGATGGTGGATTTGCCAACGCCTCCTTTTTGATTAAAAATCACCCTGCGCATGGTAAGCCCCTTTAACGGTCACAACGAAATCAGCATCCTGGATGGCTGTGCGTTCACCCGGAATCGCTCGCTCGATGCCCGGCCCTGGCAAGTCACCAGGAACCATGACCGGCAAGTCAGTCCCAAGGTGTGTCTGCATCCTGATCACAGAGCCGAAACAATAAGGTTTGTCATTATAAGGTTTTGCAACATCATGGCAATTTTTGGCCTGTTATGTTTCACTGCTCGTTGTTTTGCCAGACTCGCCGTCACAGCATCACGCGCCAGTCATGATCAGCCGATGTGGCGGCGCCGATGCTTGCAACTGGCCCATGCCACCCCTTAATTTGCTCAAAAACCGTCTTAACCCCCGGAGGCTTTGATGTGTAATACCTGTGGTTGTAATGTTACCGATGGCAATAAAGCGGCCATTTTGGCCGAACAACCGGAAAACGGTGTCACCACGTTATCCGTGCTCAGCCGCCTGACTGCCCGCAATGACCGCCAAGCCACGCACAATCGCCAGCATTTTGATCAACACCAGGTGCTGGCGGTGAACCTGATGTCCTCGCCCGGCTCAGGCAAAACCGCGTTGCTGGAAGCCACCATCGACGCCTTGGCCGGTCGATGGCGCATCGCCGTGATCGAAGGCGACCTGGCCACCGAAAACGATGCCGAGCGCATTCGCCGGCGTGGCGTTTCAGCCTATCAAATCACCACCGGCACCGCCTGCCATCTGGATGCACACCTCATTCACAATGCGGTGCATCATCTGGATTTGGCTGAACTGGATATCGTGTTTATTGAAAACGTTGGCAACCTGGTATGCCCGGCCAGTTTTGACCTTGGCCATCATGTCAATGTTACCTTGCTGTCAGTCACCGAAGGTGATGACAAACCCGCAAAATACCCGGTGATGTTCCGCGCCGCCGATATGATGCTGATTAGCAAGACCGACCTTCAGCCCCACCTGCCGGAATTCAATGGCCAACGCGCACAAAACTATCTGCGCCAGCTCGGCAGCGACGCCGAAGTACTGGCGTTATCCGCCAAGCAAGGCACCGGCCTGGAGCGCTGGCTGGACTGGCTGGACACGCAACGTCAGCGCCTTCAGCAACGCCTGGCCCAAGGCCAGACACTGACGCCTCATGTCGCTAACACCAATCTTGTGCATGCGGCACCCGCGCCGGCACGGCAACCTGCCCCCCTGTTATGAGCGCTGACGCTCGCGCCTTGCTAGAGCAACTGCGCGCCCTGCCGCTTCAGCAACCCTTGCGCATTCTCAATGTGTGCGGCGGTCATGAACGCTCGATTACCCAGGCCGGATTGCGCAGTGTGTTGCCTGCAACCATCGAACTGATTCCAGGCCCAGGCTGCCCGGTGTGTATCTGCCCCGAAGAAGATCTTTATCTGGCCATCCAAATCGCCTTGCATGAACCGGTCACCTTGATGGCGTTCGGCGATATGTTGCGGGTACCGGTCAATGTCGGCAAACAGCAACCTGCCTCGCTCAGCGCAGCGCAAGCGCATGGTGCTGACGTGCGTCCAGTCGCCTCGCCCGCCGAAGTGCTGGCCCAGGCCCGCGCCCAGCCTGACAAGACCGTGGTGTTCTTTGTCGCCGGCTTCGAAACCACATGTGCGCCGGTAGCAGCCATGCTACAAGCGCCGCTACCGGCCAACCTCAAACTTCTGATTAGTGGTCGACTGACCTGGCCTGCGGTGGCGTTATTGCTGGCAGACCCTAACCCTGGGTTTGACGCGCTGATCGCGCCCGGCCATGTCGCCACAGTCATGGGCGCTGAACAATGGCGATTTGTAGTGACGCAACACCATCTTCCCGCGGCGGTCGCCGGTTTCAGCGCCCAGTCCCTACTGGCCGGATTTTACGCTGTGGCCAAGCAATGGCTGGCCGGCGCACCGACGCTGGTCAACTGTTACCCGGAAGTGGTGAGCGCCCACGGCAATCGGAACGCGCAAGCCATGCTGGAACACTGTTTTCAGGTAGTCGATGCCCCCTGGCGCGGCATTGGCGTCATTCCCGCTTCCGGCTATGACTTACAGCCACGCTTCGATGCTCACAATGCCCGCCTGCATTATGCCGACTATCAAGCACAAAGCCGCCGTCATATCGGCACGATGCCGCCCGGTTGTGATTGCGCCAAGGTGGTATTGGGTAAAATCCGCCCCACCGATTGCCGGTTATATGGCGGCTTATGCCGTCCCGAGCATCCGGTAGGGCCGTGCATGGTGTCCGACGAAGGTGCATGCCGGATTTGGTGGGCCGATGCCGCCCGACGCGACGCACATTGATCGGATAAACATCCTGAAAAAACCCGATTGCCAGAACATCACCCCTCATGACCCTACTGCATATCAGCGGGCTGGAAATCGAACTGCACCGCAAAGCCATTAAACATTTATACATTCGCGTCTTGCCGCCCGATGGCCGCGTGCAGGTTTCCGCGGCGTGGCATTGCTCAGAGGCCATGATCAGCCAGGCGCTGACCAAGCGCATGACCTGGATACGCCGCCAGCAGCAACGCATTCGCCAGCGCCCTGCTCAGGCCACGCAACTGCTCGATGGTGAAAGTCATGCGCTTTGGGGGCAACCTTACCGCTTGCAACTGATTCCGGCCACCATCCGGCCCAAGGTGCTCATCGTCGGTGATCGATTGCAATTACACATCCGGCCTGACGCCACCCAGGATGCGCGAACGCGCCTGTTAGCCGGTTTTTATCGGACTCAGTTGCACGCCCAAGTGCCGCCGCTGCTGGACAACTGGCAGGCCCGTATCGGCGTCTCGACTAACAGCTGGCATATCAAACGCATGAAAACTCGCTGGGGCACCTGCAACATTCAGGCAAAGCGCATCTGGCTGAACCTGGAGCTGGCCAAACAACCACCGGCGTGCCTGGAATACGTTTTAGTACATGAGCTGATACACTTACTGGAAGCCCGCCATAACGCCCGCTTTTACCGCTTTATGGATCAGTTCCTGCCTGACTGGCGGGTGCACAAGGCCTGTTTGCAGCACACCGACTCAACCTGACCCGCACTGCCAACCACCCACCACCGTGCCGCATCCTATCCAAACCATCACTGCCACTTCGAAAGCCACGCCATGAATACCGAACACAGCTATCTGATCGACGCCGACCAAGTCAGCAAAACCGTCAACACCGCCAGCGGCCCGCTAACCATTCTCCAGCCGACTTCGCTGCGCCTGAAAGCGGCCGAAAGCCTGGCCATTGTCGGCGAATCCGGCTCGGGCAAAACTACCTTGCTGGGGCTGTTGGCAGGGCTAGATGATGTCAGCAGTGGCCGCATCACGCTGGCCGGTCAGGAATTGACCGCGATGAACAAGGACAAGCGAGCGCTGCTGCGCAATCAGACCGTAGGTTTTGTCTTTCAATCGTTTCAACTGTTGCCAGCCCTGACCGCGTTGGACAATGTCATGCTGCCACTGCAACTGGTCGGCGCGGCCGATGCCAAGGCCCGCGCCCAGACCTATCTGGAGCGCGTAGGGCTTAAACATCGTCTCGATCACACGCCCCGGCAATTGTCCGGCGGTGAGCAACAGCGCGTGGCATTAGCGCGGGCATTTGTCACCGAGCCATTACTGTTGTTCGCCGACGAGCCTACCGGCAACCTCGACCGCAACACCGGTCAGACCTTGATCGAGTTGTTGTTTGAACTCAATCAGGCTCAGCAAACCACATTAGTGCTGGTCACCCATGACATTCATCTGGCCGAGCGCTGTCAGCACCGGTTGAGCTTGCCGGAAGGAGTTTGGTCATGATGGCTTTGGGTCTGCGCCTGTTACGACGCGAAACCAGACAACGCGAATTGTGGATTATGGTCGTCGCGCTGATGATCGCGGTCACCGCGCTGACCTCGGTCAATTTGTTCGCACATCGTTTACAGCAGGGCCTCAATCAGGCCGCCGGTGAGTTTCTGGCCGGAGACCTGGTATTTACCGACAGCCACCCACTGCCTGAAGCGCTTCAGCAACAAGCCACCGCGGCGGGTCTGACCGCATCGCGGACGCTGGAATTTTCCAGCGTCTTGATGGAAAACGAACAATTATTGTTGGCTGGCATTAAAGCGGTCAGTCAGGCTTATCCGCTGCGCGGCCATTTGACCTTGCACACTGACCGCCTTGGCCGGCAGGACCTGCGCCACGGCCCACCGCCCGGCCAAGCCTGGGTGGACGACAGAGTGTTGTCAGCGCTGAAACTGAACATCGGTGCTCAGCTGCTGGTCGGCGAGGTCCCCCTAACCATCAGCGGGGTGTTAGTCCACGAACCGGACCGGCGCGGCAATCTGTTCAGCTTAACGCCCAGGGTCATGATGAACTTAAACGACATTGACCAGGCTGGCGTGCTGCGTCCGGGCAGTCATGTGCATTATTTTTACCAATGGGCCGGGCCGGAACAGGCAGTCGCGGCATTCAAAAAAGCGTTAACGCCGCAACTGCAAGCCGGGCAGAAGCTGCTCGATATACGGCTTGACCGCCCTGAACTGGGCGCGGTGCTGTCACGCACCGAACAAACCCTGGGGCTGGCCAGCGTGTTGGTGGTCTTGCTATCCGGCGTGGCGATGGCTGCCAGCGCCCGGCAGTTCACCCTGCGCCAATATGACGCCACCGCCGTGCTGCGCTGTTTAGGCATGACCCGAGCCTGTGTGCTTAAACTTTATGCCTGGCAATGGCTGGTACTGGGCGGGCTGTTATCCACGCTGGGGGTACTGCTGGGCTGGCTGGGCTACCATCTGCTGCTGGCCTTGTTCGCTGATTTAATCCCTGCCGCCACGACCGCGCCAGGGCCGTGGGTGTTTATGCAAAACTGGCTACTGGGCGTACTCGGTTTATTCGCTTTTGCCTGGCCGCCGTTACAGCGTCTGGGCCAGGTATCGCCGCTGCGCGTATTGCGCCACGACCTCGATGCCATGCCGGCCAGCGCCTGGCTGACCTATACCCTGGCCTTAGTGCTGGTGGTCGGCTTGCTGTTAGCGCAGCGCCAACCCTTGTCGCTGGTGCTGGGCTTTGCGCTGTTTGGCCCTGTGGTCAGCCTGGCGCTGCTAAGCCTATTGACCTGGCTGATCGCGCAAAGCCGGCGCGGCGCGCATTGGGGGGCGGCGGCACTGCGTTTTGCGCTGATCTCGCTCAGTCAAAACGCCGCTGCCAATAGCCGACAAGTGCTGGTATTGGCGCTGACCTTGTTTGTCATCCTGACCTCTTATGTGGCGCGTAATGATTTACTGGCCGACTGGCAACAGCAACTGCCCGCTAACGCGCCGAATTATTTTTTGCTCAATGTGTTTCCCGACTATTTACCCGAGCTTAAAGCCGAGTTCAACACTCAAGCCATCGCGGCCAGCCGTTTCTACCCTGTGGTGCGCGGCCGTCTGGTCACCATTAACGAGCACCCCGCCACACAACAAGCCAGGCCAGGCAGCCAGGGCGAGCGAGCGCTGCATCGGGATTTAAGCCTGACCTTTGCTCGCGACCTCCCCGAGACCAATCAGATTATCGAAGGCACCTGGTGGGCTGCCAAAGCACCAAGCGGGCAAGTGTCGGTAGAGCAAGGCGTGGCGGACAGCCTGGGGCTTAAAGTCGGCGACCGGCTTGCATTCAGTATCGGCGGGCGCCAGGTCAACGCCATCATCAGCAGCATACGCCGCTTGCGCTGGGACAGTTTGAAACCGAATTTTTATTTCATTTTCACCCCCGGCACACTGGACGATTTCGCCGCCACTTACCTGACCAGTTTTTATCTGCCCGACAGCCAAAAACACCTGCTCAATGCCTGGGCCAGGGCGTATCCCGGCGCCTCGATTCTGGAAATCGGCGCCCTGGTGCGTCAGCTGCAAAAACTGATCGGTATTCTGTCCCAGGCACTCAACTATCTGGCCGCGCTAGCCTTAGGCGCCGGCGTGTTAGTGTTGTTGGCGCAAATCGGTATCAGTTTGAAACAACGCCAGCGGCAAGGCGCATTGCTGCGCACCTTAGGCGGCAGCCGCAGCTGGCTGATGCGGGTGTATGGTTATGAATTTCTGCTACTGGGCGCCATGGCCGGACTTCTGGCGGTGTTGCTGACCGAACTGACCCGCTGGCTGGTGTATGACCGGCTGTTGCACCTGGACTATGGCATAGCCTTTGGTCTGGATAGCATCACCCTGGTGTTGAGCACTTTACTGATCGGCGCGCTGGGCTTTTTCGGTGTACGCCCAATCTACACCCGGCCACCGATTCTGTTATTGCGGGAAACCGCTTAACAGCCAGCGACCTGATGGCCAAACCCCCACGATGACAGCGACCCTGCGGGTATAATGACTGTTTATTTGACTTGAAACCTGCCTCATGCGGCCGATTATCGAACTGCGTCATGTTTACAAAGAGTATGTCCACACCGGTGGCCAGCAAACGGCCTTGCATGATGTGTGTCTGGATTTGGCGCAGGGACAGTTCAGCGCCCTGGTCGGCCCCTCTGGTAATGGCAAAACCACCTTGCTGAACTTAATCACCGGCCTGGACCGGCCCAGCCGGGGCCATATCCATGTTGAGGGCAAAGCATTGGCAGGGCTCAGTCAAAGGCAGCTGACGCGCTGGCGCTGTGCCCATGTGGGCATTATTTTTCAATTCTTCCAGCTGCTGCCCACCCTCACCTTGTGGCAAAACGTGGTGCTGCCGATGGATTTTCTCGGTCGGCTAAGTCAACGCGAACGTCGCGCCCGAGCTTTGGCGCTGCTGGACTCGGTGGGGCTTGCCGATGTGGCCACACGCTTGCCTGCGGAAGTCTCAGGGGGTCAACAGCAACGCGCCGCCATCGCCAGGGCGCTGGCGAACAACCCCGGTTTACTGGTTGCCGATGAGCCAACCGGCAACCTGGACTGCGCCAGTGCTGAAGCCATTTTGCAATTGTTTTTAGCATTACGCGATGAAGGTAAAA
This sequence comes from Methylococcales bacterium, assembly GCA_032251045.1. Classification (GTDB taxonomy): domain Bacteria; phylum Pseudomonadota; class Gammaproteobacteria; order Methylococcales; family Methylomonadaceae; genus JAVVEW01. The sequence goes on along the minus strand of JAVVEW010000039.1, from coordinate 3,781 downwards.
CGGTGCTGATGGTCACCCATAACGAGGCCCTGGCACAGGCTGCAGACCGCCGCGTGGAAATACGCGCCGGGCGCATATTTGCCGATTCTGGAATCGCTTCGTGAACAGCCTGACCTCCAAGATTCGCGCCGACCTCGTCAAAACGCCCGGCCGCAGCTTGTCTGTGATGCTGAGTATTGCCGCCGGGCTATTCTGTCTGGGCACCGTGTTTGGCATGATCGATAGCTTACTGGTGCAGATGGACCTTTCTCAACGCGCCTCACAACCGGCGCATATTAACGTAATGTTACGCGGCGATGGGGATGCGACACTGTACCAGGCCATCCACGCCGAAACCGATGTCGCAGCCATTGAAACCGTCACGCCGCTGCCGATTCGCTATCAAGATGCGCAACAGCATTGGCGCAATGCTTTACTGGTGGTGCGCACGGCCCCTGCCCTGCAGTCTATGTCAAAGATAACGCCCATTGAAGGTGCATGGCCTGGAAGCCGACAACTGGCGGTGGAGCGCCAAAGCGCCATGGCCTTTGGGCTGTCGCCAGGGACGGTGTTGCACTTCAAGCACCAGCAGCGCCTCTTTCAGTGGCCTGTAGTCGGCGTGATGCGTCATCCTTTTGTGCAACCACCCCGCTTTGGTGGTTTGGCGCATTTTTTTGCCGACCCGCACTCTGCGCATGAGTTGGGTCTGGCACCGGCCAGTTTCCGGCAATTACTGATCACCTTGACGCCGCCGTACCAAGCCGAGCGCGCCCATCAACTGGCCGTGCGTGTGCGCCAACTGTGTGCCGAGCATAACGTCATGGTGGGTGCGCTGCTGGTACAGGACCCTGAACGTCACTGGGGACGTCCGTTTCTGGCCGGCATTAACCAGGTGTTACAACACATTGGTCTGGCATCGTTGCTGCTGTCGTGCATGCTGATTGCCAACAGTCTGGCCGCGCATCTGGCTCAGGAGCGTCGTCAAATCGGCATTATCAAGGCACTAGGGGGTGGCGTCGCCACGTTAATGGGCGTTTACCTGGCGGAAACCTTGCTGTTGGCGCTGGGTGGTCTATTACTGGCCCTGCCGGCGGCGCTATTCAGCGCCGATGCTTTAGCGCGGCAATTACTTGATTGGTTCAACATCAACGCGACTGAGTTCTTGTTTTCAAGCAAGGCCGTGGCGGTCATGCTGGCTGGCAGCGTACTGGCGCCACTGGCCGTGGCCGCGCTACCGGTCTGGCGGGGTGTGCGCCAGAGTGTGCGTACCGCGCTGAGCGACCTGCCGGAACCGGGGCACATGCGTCTGCAAGCTGCGCTAGAGCGCCTTGCAGCACGCTTCCTGCCGACGCTGGAGGCTGCGGCCCTGGGCAATATGCTGCGCCAAACAGGCCGCCTGGCCATCACCCAAGGCGTGCTGATCAGCGCCGGCGTCATGCTGATGGTGTTGCTGGCGCTGGCGGCGTCGATTGACCTGACCTTGCAACACGACCACCAACGGCGCGCTTACAATATACACCTGGCCTTGGCGCAAGCGCAGCCGGAACAGCCACTGCTGAATCTGCTACAACAACTGCCAGGCGTACAACAGGCACGAAGCTGGCAACATTGGCCGTTGCAAGCCAACGCAGGCGACGGCCAACCACTACGCCAACAAGGCAGCCTGGGCTTGCAACTGGTCGGTGTCCCGGTGGCGGCCAGCGGCTTCCAGCCCGCGCTGGTACAGGGCCGCTGGCTTGGCCCCGGGGATGCGGGGCGGCGCGTGCTGGTGTTAAATGCCGAAACCGCCGCCTTGAATCATATTCAACTGGGCGATAGCGTGCCGTTACCGGTCGGTCAACAGACAGCGCTTTGGCAGGTAGTAGGCCTGTATCGCTGGCTGGTGGGCACCGGTTTTAGTGTTGAGCCTGTGTACGCCCCCCTGAGCACCTTGCGACACTCACCTGGCATCAAGCGCCGAGCGGATACAATATTGCTCAATGCGGCGTTGACCACGCCTGAGGCTGAGCAGGCATTTCTTGAACAGGCGCAAAACTGGCTGACCGAACACGGCATTGCAGTCAATGTTTTCGCCACCCATGGCCGTCTGCAACATCAGCGCGAGCTGCATCAACAATTCCAGCCACTGCTGCTGACGTTATTCGGCCTGGCCGCGCTGATTGCCAGCGTGGCCGGCATTGGCTTATCGGGCGCATTGACCCTGGGCGTGTTGCAGCGCACCCGGGAAATTGGCGTACTCAGGGCGATAGGCGCGCCATCCGGGAGTATTTTTCGGCTGTTCTGGCTGGAAGGGCTGTGGCAAGGCGTGCTGGCCTGGTTGCTTAGCGTACCCTTGGCGTTTGTCCTGGCCCGACCGGCAGCCGAGCAACTGGGGCAAACAGTGCTGGGCGTCGAGCTGGATTTTGCTTTTAATCCGCTGGCGCCCTGGTATTGGCTGGGGCTGGTATTATTAGTCGCCAGCCTAGCCGCCTATGGCCCGGCCCGGCAAGCCACCCACTTGACCATTCAGCGCTGCCTGGGCCGCTAACGCAGCCCTCCCTGGCATGATCGGATCGTTATGCTCACCAAGACAGCCTGCCCCCCACTCACCTCGATTGTCATGAGCTCAATTCAGTGCTTCGTTTCAGAACGAAGCGCCTTGACCTCGGCTTCCGACAAACCCGATGCCTGCGCAATCTGAACGTCACTCAGGATATTCATACGGATCAGATTGCGGGCCATCTCGTGCCGGGCTTCCATGCGTCCCTTCTGGAGACCTTCCTGCAACCCTTTCTCGACGCCCCGCTGTTCCCACTGCTCAGGCCATTGCTTGATACGTTCAGCCAACATGTCGTGTACCTCATGCAAATCTTGTAAGTCGTTAAACTCGGGCAACTCCATCCCCGACGCCCGGCCCGGCAGCAGCACGCGGCGAATCCACCACAAAAGCACGCCTGAGCCCTCGCTGTTCCTCAGCCTGTAACCATTCGACCAGTGTGCCCAGCACGTTAAGCATGTCCTGTTCGTCGCGGTTATGCTCCAGTCGGAAGAGCGCCACAACCAGGTTGCGCATGCTGTCAGACCACTCGGCCCGATTGATCAGCGCGCCTTCATCCAGCACATAAAAGTTCGCCTTACTTGCTGCCGTGAGGCTGACGGCTGGTCATCGGTAACACAAAGCGAAAAAAACCGGAGAGCAAGAGAGGACGTATCCAGTGACCGTACTGTGTCGTGTAATGGGTGTCAGCACCAATCGCTATTATGCGTGGCGTCAAGCACCCGAGGACTCAGCTAGAAAGCAACGAGATGAAATGCTGGCCGACAAAGCCGAACAGATTTTCAACGAACATAAATCGATTTATGGCTCACGCCAGTTATCGGATGATTTGAAAAAACAAGGCTTTACCGTGGGGCGGTTTAAAACGCGACGTCTGATGCAAGAACGAGAGCTGGCTGTACGTTACCCCAAAAAATTCAAAGTAACGACAGACAGCAATCATGATGAGACGATTTCGCCCAAAAAGTCCACTCCCCCCCTTTCTCAAAGGAGGGTAACAAAGCTCCCCCCTTTCTCAAAGGAGGGTGACAAAGCTCCCCCCTTTCTCAAAGGAGGGTGACAAAGCTCCCCCCTTTTGCAAAGGGGGGTTGGGGGGGATTTTCAATGTAGGCTGGCAAGGCCGGCTGGACTGATAGATTTTTTGGTGGATTTTTTTGGGGTTTTTGGTGGGATTTTGGCCTGGCAGGGAGTTGGCAGCAATCCCCCCTGCCCCCCTTTGTTAAGGGGAGTAAGCTCCCCTTTCTCAAAGGGGGGTGAAAAAGCTCC
>JAVVEW010000038.1:0-21798 GCA_032251045.1 Methylococcales bacterium | reverse complement strand
CTTCATCACCTCGCCGACTCTGCCGATAAAATCTTCGACCAAGCGCATTTTTACCGCCATGTCGCCGCCCGGTTGCTTGATCGCATGCGCGACTTGCTGCAAGCCCTCGGCAGACGCTTCCGCCAATATTTTGATTTCGCTGGCGCGGCCCTGGGCTTCGTTGATCCGCTTTTGCTTTTCCCCCTCAGAGATATTGATCGCTTCCTGGCGATGACCTTCTGAGATCAGGATTTTCGATTCCTTTTGCGCCATCGCCAAGGTGATATCGGCCCGTTTTTCCCGCTCCGCTTCCATTTGTTTTTCCAAGGTATGCACGACTTGATCTGACGGCGAAATATTTTTGATTTCGTAACGCATGACTTTAATGCCCCATGGGTCGGAGGCTTCGTCTATTTCTCTGACAATCGAATCATTTAGCTTGTCACGTTCATAAAAGGTATCACTCAAGGTCAGCTTACCGATTTCCGAGCGCATGGTGGTTTGCGCCAAATTTATGCTGGCCAGCTGATAATCGCCAATGCCGTAACTGGCGCGTTTGGCGTCCATCACCTTCAGATACACCACACCGTCGACCGCGACCTGAATATTGTCTCGGGTGATACAGAGCTGAGCCGGAATATCGAAGACTTGCTCGCGAATTTCATGGCGATAGGCGACTTTATCCAAAAAAGGCACAACAATATGGAACCCCGGCTCCAAAACTCGCCGGAAATTACCAAAGCGCTCCAGCACACAGGCCTGGCGCATGGGCACAATGATCATCAGGTTCCACAACACAACACCTGCCAATAAAACGAATAGCGTGAAAGTGGTCAACATGCAGTCCTCCTAAGGATTGTTATACTCATCGCAACTCATGCTGGTGGAGGGATGTCCGTCAAAGGACGCTGTGAATACGTCCGTGTAAGCTCTACGCCAGCATCCATGCTGGCGAAGCCTTTACCGGACACCCCGCCACCTTCTTAAAGATCTGCCGAAATTTAACGTGTGCAAGATATATTTTCTGATGCATCTATGGCTTCCACCACCCACACCAGATTGTCGCGAAAAACCACGCGAACTTGGGTGCCGATTGCCAAACCCTGATCATCGTGATAATTTCTCGCCATCCAAGTGCTGCCCCGAAAGGCAATGCGCCCCTCCCCTTTCACAGGAATCGCCTCGCATACCTCCGCGATAGCGTTATAGGCATCCAGATCCTCATCCGTTTTGCCATGCTCGACCTGAGCGGGTATCAGTTTCTGTACCACCCCACGCAGGGCAAACAGCAAACTCGGCGAAGCAATAAACCAAACGGTGAACGCTTGCAACCAGCCATCAATAAGGCCGGCATAAAGGCCTAACGAGACCAGCACGGCGGCCAGCCCCAGAAAAAAAACAATGCCGCCCGGTATCAGCAGCTCCAGTAGCATCAGCGCAAAACCGCCCATCAGCCAGATGTCGGATATATCATAGTTCAGCATGACCGGTACCGCCTTCAGCGTGTGTAAAAATATAACTGTAGTGGGTTTAAGTTGCTGTGCTAGTGTTGCAACAGTGTTATGACTCTGCTCTGTGCGCAACTCGCAGTGCTTCAAGCATGGCGTCCACAGCTTGATAGTCGGTGCCCGACCAGGACAGACGACCGTCGGGCGTGAGGATGGCGAAATATGGCAGGCCGATTTGTAAACTGCGATGTTCGGACATTTGCTTGAAAGCTTCGAAATCCGGCTCACCTTCAATCAATTCCAGGGCAATCGCCTGTTCCCGCAGCGCCTGATTAAGCCGGGCATGGCTTTGGGTCATGCCCCGAAAGGCGACACAATTAGCACACCAGGCGGCATAAAAGTCGATAAAAATGGGTTTACCGGAACTCTGGGCGGCTTGTTGCGCGGCCGCCAGATGGCGATACCAGGTAATGCCGCCTTCCACCACGGGCGGCGGTGGGCCTTGACCAGGTGCTTTGGCTTGCGCCTGCGCGGTCGCCATCAAGGGCACGTTGTCCAGGCTATGAATAAACAGCCAGCCCCCCAACAGCAGCGCAATCACGCCGCAATAGCGGTACAGCTTTTGTCCGGGCGCGCTGTCCTGGGCATGGCTGGCGAAGACATTACAATTGACCACCGCAAACCACAACGCCACCAGCGCCACGGCCAGCATCAAAGCGACATGATCGGCGGCGCCCAGCACGCCTAATGCTTTATGCAAATAGGTGTAGGCGAAATACAAAATCACCAGACCAAAGCCGAACTTAACCTTGTTCATCCAATAACCGGCTTTGGGCAGTTTGATATTCAACACAGCCAGCAGGAAAAATGGCAACGCCACGCCCAAACCAAAACCGGCCATCATCACCCCGCCCTCGCTGGCGATGCCTAAGGTATCCCAAAATGACAGCACAGGTTGCGCCGCTGACTGCGCGGCCATGCGGTCGGCGACATTGAGCAACAAGGCGAACACAATCGGCCCCACGCAAGGAGAAATCACCAGTCCGGCAACGGTGCCCATCAAGCCGGTACCCCAGATACCGTGTACTTTGGCGGAACGTTGGTCGAGTTGCTGCATCTGGTTCTGCAATACACCCAACTGGTAATAACCCAACAAGGATAACGCAAAAAAGGCAAAAAACACGGCAAAAGCCAGATTCACCCAAGCCGATTGCATGAAGCTGTTAAACGCGCCACCGGTCATGCCGGCGATCAGGCCTAACAAACTATAAGTTATGATGATACCCAGCAAATAGGCCAAGGCATGAGCGCCGCGCCGCTGGCCGCCGGCACGCTGGCTGATCAGCATGGCGGTAATGGGCAGCATGGGATAGACGCACGGTGTCGCCACCGATAACAAACCGGCCAACAGCATCAAGCCAAAAATCAACACGCTTTGTTCCTGGTGGTCGGCAAACAAGCTGAGCAGGCGTTCGGTCATGCTGGATGCCTGGATGGCTTCAGGCGGCAGGTCAGGTAAAGGCAGTTCCAGGTTGACTTGCTTGGGGCGAAAGCAAACATGAGTCAGGTCATTGCATAATTGGTAGCGCACCGGCAAGGTCAGATGGGCAGGATGCGTGTCCTGGGATTTCATGGGTTGAATCGAAACAGCAAACTGGCCTTCACCGCGCAGCACGGTGGCTTTGACATGCTCATCGTAAATCCCTTCCGGGCGCTTTAACCATGACCATTGCCAACCTTGTCGGATCAGATCTTTTTGGCTGTCCACGGTGATCGGAATATAGATATGTTCCCGCCCTTCATCCAGATAGGCATGGTGTGATTCAGGCATGGTCAGGGTGAAATGATAACGCGCCGGCCAGGCCTCGGTTTCAACCCTGACCAGCGACAATTCTACATTCGGGGTTTTGGCCATGACCGAGCCGGCAACACACCACAACATGACCAGGCATAGACGCGATATACTCATAGCAGATCGAAAGTCGGCACCGGGGTGCCCGTCAAAGGACGCCGTGAATACATCCTTGTAGGCTCTATACCAGCATCCATGCTGGCAAAGCCTTTGCCGAACACCCCGGTGCCTTGTTAGGCACTGTCGAAAGTTGAAGTGCGAAAGGTATAACAATGGCTTCATAGATTGATAGCAGGGTTTAAGTGATCGACCATCCGGCCATCGGCCAGACAACATAAAAAAGGTAAATTCTGCGCCTTCAACCAGGCTGGAGCTGCGGCGTCTTTGAGCATGGCAATGGTGGTCAGACTGCCAGCCACCAGACAATGTTCGGCAACGACAGTCACCGCTTTCACACTGCTGACCGGCCACCCGGTTTTTGGATTCAGCACATGGCTGTAGCGCACGCCGTCATGCTCGATAAAGCGCTCATAATCGCCACTGCTGGCCACCGCGCCCTGGCTGACCTGAATACGGCGGTAAATCGTATCCGGCCTGTTCGGATTGCGAACGGCGATAGGCCAGGCCCGGCCATCGGGCTGTGCGCCGAACACGCGAATATCGCCACCCAATTCCACCAAGCCATGCTCGATGCCGTGCTGCTGGAACAAACCCGCCACCGTATCGACCGCATATTCTTTGACAATGCCGCCAAAATCCAGCGCCATGCCGGCCGGCACAGTGATACAGCCGGCGTCATAGGTAATACGGTCAAAACCGACCCGGGCGCACAACCGGTCAATGGCGGCAAGGTCGCGTACCCGCCCTTGCTGAAAATCAAAGGCCTCAGCCAAAACGCCCGAGGTTATATCAAACAAGCCGCCGCTTTCCTGATAGCATTGCCGGGCATACTCCAACAGCGCCTTGGTTTCCTGATCGATCGGGACAATGCCGCTGCCGGCCTGATCATTGATGCGCGATACCAGGCTATCCGAGCGGTAGCGCGAATATTTCCGCTCCAGCCGCTGCACACACGCCAGCGCCAGATCGCTGACGTTTCGCGCCTGAGCCGGGCTGTGCGCATAAAACTGAAACCGGCACGGCGAACCCATGGCCTTGAAGGCAACATCAAATAACGCCAGTGTCATGTCAGGGCCTGGCTAGAAACGCACTTGCACGGATGCGGTGACCGTGTAAGCGTGGTAATCGGCAAAATCACCGGCGTTATCACCCGCCAATTGATAGGCGGCTTTGCGGTCGTAGTAATCAAAGCCCACTTGCAGTTTCAAACTGTCCAGGCTACCTGGCGCGAGCCATTCCCGAGTTAGCTTGACGCCACCGGATAAGGCGCCGAAGCCTGCCATCCGATAGTCGCTGCTGAACCGGTTAACGCTATCGTCGGCGCTGAAAAAGGCCTGATAAAACTCGGCCTGGTTTTGCGAGTAATAACGCAGTCTCGGCACCAGCATCCAGCCTTCGAACAGCGGTTGATGCCAGCTCATTTCCAAAGTGTGGGAATCGATGTCCCAGCTATCGGTATAAAACCGGTAATCCAGATGCCAGGCCGCCTGATTCAAGGGTTTGAAATAGCGAACCAACTGCCCCAGCCAGGCCCATTGATAGCGGCGCGTGGGCCGGGTATCTGCCAACAAGCCGCGACCATCAAAAAACACCGATTTATAAGGATCGGATAAAAAGCCTTCCTGATAGCCAAAGGTGGCATTAAGTTTCAGCAAGGTGTTTTTATCGATCACCTGTGACCAGCCCAGCAGATACTGCTGATTGGATTTATTTTCTTTCAAGTTCAGGCCGGTTGGCTCGATTTGGTCAAACGCTACCGAGCCGGCCAAAGTCAGCGTGCTCAGTTTGTGATTGAATTCATAACTGAGCTGGCCTGTGACGTAACGGGAGATGTAATCATCTTCCGCCGAATAACCGCCGCCCAGCGTCGCCGTGACGGGATCGAAGGCATAACTCAGACTGCCGGAGGCGGCATCGCGCTGATCCCGTATCGAGGCGCCGGTTAATACCTGCCCAGGCTTACCGTCACGTTGTTTGATATTAAACATAGGCGATGCGCCGGAAACCACGTCGCGCACCAGATTGGCCGACACCGTCATGGCCTCGCCGATAGGCACGGCGCCATGCAGTTGATAAATATCCACGCTCATGCGCTGATCGCTTTCGGCATAATGGCCGTATTGAAAATCGGCCTGATAGCTTTCCTCCACCCGCCCTGCCTCGGCACTGGGCATTAAACCGGGCAACGCCAACGCGGCGGCGCTCAGACGAGCGGCTGCTGTGACACGTTTAGTTACAGCCACAACCGCCTCCACCGCCACCATAACCGCCTGAACTGGCCTCTTTACTGAACGCGCTGTGTTGCCTTAGCTCGGTTTCCAGCGGGTCGGTATCAAACGCCATCTGCGGCGCGGCCAATCGATCACGCTGCCAGGGCTTGACCTGTGTACAACCGAACAGCGCGATCAAACATAGCAAAAGCATTATCTTCATGGCTGACGTAACAGCTGCTGGATTTGTTGTTCCAAAGCCGTTGCGCCGGTTTCGGTAAAGCCGGAATGCACGCTGTGGATCACGCCCTGACGGTTAATTAAAAATGAGGTCGGCATGGCTTCAATGGCATACACTTCGGCCCAATGTTCCTGGGCATCACGCAAAGTGGTAAAGGTGACCGGGTAGTGTTGTAAAAAACGCAGCGCCGCGTCTTTGTCTTCATCCAGATTGATGGCGACCACGGTAAAGCCCTGCTCCTGATATTTTTGCTGCCAGCTTTGCAAAATCGGGAACGACGTTCGGCACGGCGCACACCAGGAAGCCCAAAAGTCCAGATACACCACTTTGTCGCGGAATTGGTCTAGCGCGACATCCGCGTCACCGGTAAGCGATGGCAAGGTAACGATAGGAGCCGGCTCGCCCACCGAGACCGCCAGTGCCGATTGCATGAACCCGGTTATCGCCAGCACGATCAGTAAAAATTTACTTGGCATCATAAGTTCAGTGTTGTAAAAAAAGGGAACATCCTTGTTCCGGAACCACACGAGAAAAGCACTTATACAGCGCGCAGATATTCGGCGATTTGCTGCAATTCAGCATCGGTCAGAAAGTTCAGGAAGCCCATGCCGCCTTCATTTTTATCAATCGACTCACGGGTTTCACGCCAATCACGACCATCCAGAACATCGTTGACATTACGCCTAGGGTCGGCATCGTGACAGGTTGACGCCGCGCAACCGGAACGCACATACAGCTCCCGGCCTAATTCAGCGCTGCTTTGATTGATCGGGCCTGTGGGAATGAAGTCATCATCGTCCCGGTCGTCATTTCTATCGTCATCACCGTCATCGTCATCGTCAAAACCATCGCGGTCGGAAGCATCGTCATCGAAGCCATCCCGATCATCATCAAAGCTATCGCGATCATCATCAAAGCCATCGCGATCGGAATCATCATCAAAGCCATCCCGATCATCATCATGAAAGCCATCGCGGTCGGAATCATCGTCAGAATAGCCATCGCGATCCCGGTCGTCATCATGGAAACCATCATGATCGAGGTCATCATCCGGGAAACCGTCACCATCGAAATCACGATTGACTTCAGTAGGCAAACCAATCGAGATATTACGCACGGTCAAGCCGCCTAGACCGCCAATCCAGTTCTGGAAGTTCAAAGGATCGGCACCAGGATTAGTGATGACCTGATACAGCGGATAACGCCCTGCCGGTACGCCGTTGACATTGAGGTTTAACAACGGCAACTCGCCGGTAAATTCCTGGTTACTTTGTATGGGCTCGGGCGATGTCACCAATTGTCCATCGGCGGTAAAAAACAACAAACTTTGTCCAACGCCGACCGCCAGGTAAAGATCACCTGCAACGGTTTGGTTAAAAACACCGGTCGCACGCACGAAATCATCGGACTGGTTGCCCACCACGCTGCGCTCTAAGCGAACGTCCGCTGTGACGGAGCCGGTAAACATGGCCACACTGAATGCCAGTGCCAAAGGTTTTAGGGAAAATTGCATCAGTTATCTCCTTGAAGGGTTTAGGGATCGTTGCGGTTCAGAATGTGAACCGGACACAGGAGATAAGGCAGAAGGCGTGCCAAGCTTGGCTGCTTGTTGCGGGGAATTATTTTTTCACTTCTAAAACAGCCTCTTAGACAGAAAAAAGCTGACTATCTTCGAGATTACGAAAGACGCTATCATTGCTTAAAGCAAGCAAAATCCTACCATTTTTGCAGAGTCTACCAATTTTGCAGGCGCACAAAATGCACAACCCGTTTCGTAGGGTGGATAAGCAAAGCGCATCCACCGAATCGGAGACTGCCTTGTCCCATTCAACTGCAATGGCTGGCCACCTAAAAAATCCTCCTCAATCCCCCTTTGCAAAGGCTATGTTCGCACTAAATAGTTGAATGTGAACTTTCGGCCTTTTGAAGAAGTATGGTAGGTTGGGCAAAGGAACAAAAAGTGACGCGCCCAATATGGGCGCCGGTATTTGTTGGGCACGCTGCCGCTTTGCCCAACCTACGAATTGATCTTACAAGCTGCTATGGGGCGGGCAGCCGAGTCTCAACTGTTAACGCAAACATAGCCTTTGCAAAAGGGGGAAGCCGGTTACGATGGGTGTTGATCGGCTCAGGGCTTGACCTCGGCATGTCCTGGCACACAGGGCAGCGAATGCTCAGGCGCAGTTAAGCGCAGCAGCACTTTGACCCGAGCATCGAGATGACAATCCAGCACATAGCCGATGGCATTGGGGGTGTCGGTGACAAAACGTAATACCGCCTCTTCCGACGTCACCACATAAGGCGGTGTGATGCCGTTAAAGTACTGAATGTTCCAGAACTCCTCCTGTTGCTCGGGCGGTTGCTCAAACAGTTGCAGGGAAAACGCCCGACGCAGACGATGGTTAGCATGAAGATTGACCGGCACCCAAGCCTGGCTCCAAGGGGTGAGCCGGGTTTTTTTGCGGAAAATGTTTTCCAGTTGGGCGGGGGTCAGGGTTATTTCCGGCGTATCACGGCCCACGATGACGGCAATATCAGCCGCCTGCACCGGGCAGACGCCCAATAACAGGATTAGCAACACCGGGATTTGCTTGCTCATGCACATCAGAAAAACATGGCAAAGGAGGCAAAAAAACCGGACGGCGCAACCGATTCGTTGCCGTCGCCGAAACGGTATTCGGTTTTCAACACCAGCGGCGTGTAAGGACGCCAGGCCAGGCCCATCACGCCGATATGCGCATCCAGATCAAACGCGGCCTGGTCTTGTACATGCCGGCCATTGAGATATTCATAGCGGCCGACGGCATAGACTTTATGACCTAACGGCGCCACGCCTTGCGCGTACCCGCCGGTTTCATAATCGTTCGCCTTATCACCTTTGCGGTACACCCATTCGGCCATGACTTCATAATCACGTCGTCGCCATGACATATCCACGCCGAAAATATGTTGATCGTTGTCAACGCCCTGAAGGCGATTGCGATAGGCCAGATATGAGGCGCCGATTTCCAGGTTATCCAGCCATTCGTAATTCAGGCGCAGACCTGCGGCTTGTTCAAAATGCGGCTGCCGCTTTCTCGGCTCCAGGTGTTCGGAATCGTCCAGATACACGGTCAGCTCAAGGTTGCGATCATTCAGCAAACGGCTGTAATGGCCCATGACACCGGTACCATGGGTGTTGAATAATTCATTTTTTGTGACCAAGGGGCGGTTCGTCGTCCAGACCAGCGGCGCGGCATGAATAACGTTCCAGCGACCGACCGGGGTCAGATATTTGCCCAGGCGCAGGGTGAATGCCGGCGTGACCAGCCAATCGAAATAATAACGTTCCGGCGACAGCGCCGCCTCAAGGCTGCGCACACGGCGCGTCGATAACCAGTCTTCCAGTTCGATTTCAGCAAAGAAACGCAGTTGGCTGAACGGCATCCAGCTGATAAACAGTGACAAATCTTCCAGTACCAGCTCACTGTCGCCGCGCTCGGGCGCCTTGACTGCCGCTTCCGTATACCCCCCCAGATTGAGATTCAGCGCAGGCACCGAAAGTCCCCGCCCCCACAGATAGCGCATGGCCGCATGGTCGTCAGTTTGGCCATAGGCGGCATGAGTGCTGAACAGGACAATGAGCAGAACCCGGATTGTGTACAATAAAGCAGGCTTTAGCATTAAACCTTTTTAAGACAGGAAGGCGGGCAAAAAAGGAATGACCATACGCAGCACGTTGCTGATTTCTTACATCATTATAACCTTACTTTCTGCCCTGCTGTTTTCGCTGATGGTGTTCGTACACTTGCGCGACACCTTGCATGTCAACACCGAAAACATGCTGAAAGCACAAGCGGCCAGCCTGATTCACCACATCGACAGCGAGTTGTTCGAGCGCATGAAAGATTTGGTTTTGTGGCAGCGCCTGGAAGTCATGCAGGATTTGCATACCCGCGATGTCGATAAACGTCTGGCGCAATTTTTCCATGAACTGAGCGCCGGTTATGGCGGCGTTTATGGTCAATTGTTCGCCACCGACAACCAGCAGCAGATCATCGCCGCCAGCAGTCCCGACATGATTGGCCAGATTTACCCGACCTTACCTGACTGGCAGATTATCGATTTCAATCAGCACCGTATTGCCGTTAAAGCCATTGAACGAACACCGGAATTTCTGTATCTGTCGATAACGTTACCCGATGCGTTTACCCGGGAAACCTTGGGCATTTTGTATGCCGGTCTGGAGTGGAGTGAAATCATTCGGCAAATGACCACGCCGCTGGCGGAAGTCCATACCAATGCCTTGTTGCTCGACCACAACAATCGTATTCTGGCCATGCTGGGCAATTTTGGCGACCGCTTCAAACGTTTCCAGCAATGGCCGGGGCATTGGCCCCAGTTCACGCAGGCTAAAGGTGCGTTTACCTTATCTGCAGATGAGGAGCCCTTTCCCACCCAATTGGCCGGTTATGCGCGCTCAAAAGGCTATCTGACCTTCCCAGGCTTTGGCTGGACCATGGTGGTGTTTCAGCCCGAGGCCTATGAGCTGTCTAAAATCACCCGCTTGTGGGGCGTATTGTTGTTATTTCTCGGCCTGACCTTGCTGCTTGGCATGGCGCTGGCTTGGTGGATGTCAAAACGTCTGGCCCGGCCAATTGTGCAATTGGCCGGCTTCACCCGGGAATTTATGACCGGTCGGGCGGTCACGTTTCCGGACATTCATGCGGATGGTGAAATTGGCGAACTCAGTGACCAGTTTGGCGCCATGATCGCGCATCTGGAGCAGTCCCGGCGCGATGTGGTGCGTGCCACCAAATTGGCGGTGGTTGGAGAAATGGCTGCCAGTCTGGCGCATGAAGTGCGAACGCCGCTGGGCATTTTGCAATCGTCGGCGCAGCTGTTGCAACGCGAGCCCAACCTGTCGGATGTCGGTCAGGAAATGATCGGATTCATACTCACCGAGACCCGGCGCATGAACCAGTTGGTCACCTTGTTGCTGGAATGCGCACGTCCCAGGCCGCCCAATTATCAACGGCATGACCTGGCCGACATTATTGAACACACCTTGAATCTGTTAAAAACCAAGGCCGACAGCAAAGGCGTGACCTTAACCATGACCTGCCCCGACCGCCCCATTTCCATCATGTGCGACAAAGACCATCTGACGCAGCTTTTTTTGAATTTAATCATGAATGCCTTGCAACACATTACCCCAGACGGCGAAATTCAGGTGATTGTTCAGGCCCAGGATGAATGCTGGCATTGTCAGGTTTGCGATACCGGGCCGGGCATTGCCGATGACCTGAAAGAACGCATTTTCGAGCCGTTTTATACTGGCCGGGAACAAGGCATTGGCCTGGGTTTGACCGTAGTGCAGCAAATCGTGCTGGCGCATCATGGCCAAATCCAGGTCACCGATCATCAGCCCACCGGCGCCTGTTTTGTGATGACGTTGCCGATGCAACAAACGGAGTCCGAACGATGAAGCAAGCCCAGGTTCTGGTGGTGGATGATGAAGCTAACATGCGCCGCATATTGGAATTGATGCTGCGGCAAATGGGTTGTCAGGTGCATCAAGCCGAAGACGGCCAGGCGGCGTTTGAGTTTCTCCAGCACAACGATGTCGATCTGGTGATGACCGATTTACGCATGCCGCGTAAAACCGGCCTGGAACTATTGCGCGATCTCAGAGCGCAACATGATGATGTGCCGGTGATTGTCATCACCGCTTTCGGCACCGTGGAAACCGCTGTAGACGCTATGAAGTACGGCGCGTGTGATTATATTTTGCGCCCGTTCGAGCTGGACGCAGTCGAAGCCTCGATAAAACGCGCCATGACCTTGCACCGGGTGCAACGTGAAAACCGTTTTCTGAAACAGGAACTGGGCAAACAATTTGCCGGGTTTATCGGCGACAGCCCGGCCATGCGTACCGTTTATGAACTGATTCAGAAAGTTTCAGCCACTAAAACCAATGTGCTGATTCAAGGTGAAACCGGCACCGGCAAGGAGCTGGTGGCGCGCGCCATTCACCAGTCCTCGAATCGTGCCGAACAGCTGTTTGTGTCGATCAATTGCGCGGCAATTCCGGCGGATATTCTGGAAAGCGAATTGTTCGGCCACAGCAAAGGCGCGTTCACCGGCGCGGTCAAAGATCGTGTAGGCAAGTTTGAATTGGCCGATGGCGGCACCCTTTTCCTCGATGAAATCACCGAAATGGACATCAGCTTGCAGGCCAAGCTGCTACGGGTGTTGCAGGAACATCGCTTAGAGCGCATCGGCAGCAACCATACTATAGACATTGATATTCGCGTCATTGCCGCCACCAACCGCAACCCCAAACAGGCCATTGCCGAACAAAGGCTGCGTGAAGATGTTTATTACCGACTGAATGTGTTCAGCATTGATCTGCCGTCCTTGCGCGACCGGCAAGGCGATGTGCCGTTACTGGCCCGGCATTTTATCCGTCAAGCTGCCACAGAATGTGGTTTTCCTTGTGCGCCATTGAGCGAACAAGCCGAGCACTGTTTGAATGCTTACCACTGGCCGGGCAATGTTCGAGAATTGGAAAACATGATGGCGCGGGCGGTGGTGTTAAGCGCCGGCCAGCCGATTCTGGCCGAACACCTGCCTCATGAAGTCGCCCTGGCGCCTGAACGCGCGGCAGCGCCGGAACCTGTCGCTACCAGCGCCTCTTCTTCGCTTGCGCTGACGCCCAAGGTCGAAGCTTTAGAGCGACAGTTGATTCAACAAGCTTTAGAGGCTTCGGACAACAACAAAGTCAAAGCGGCGCGTTTGCTGGAAATCAGCGAACGTTCGTTATGGTACAAGCTGAAAAAATATCAATGTCAGACGTGAGCCTGTGAGCCTGCCGGGCGCGCGAGCGTCTCGGCCTCGACAGCGATAGAAGCAAGGCCGGTGTTTGCTTAACAAACCCGCTATGCGTTTATAATGGCTGATTTGCCGGGTCAAGCCAGTGGCTGACAAACAATCTCAAACATTGACCGGCGCTTCAAACTTAACTCATCAGGCTTTATGAAAATACATGTACTTGGCTCAGGCGCGGGCGGCGGGTTTCCGCAGTGGAACTGCAATTGCGATAACTGCCACCGGCTGCGTCACGGCACCTTCAACGGCAAGGCGCGCACGCAATCGTCCATTGCCGTCAGCAGCGATGACAAAAACTGGCTATTGTTCAACACCTCGCCGGATATCCGCCAACAATTAGAACAATTTCCCGCCATTCAGCCGAAAACCGGAGTACGCGATACCGGCATCAAGGCGATCATGCTGATCGACAGCCAGATCGACCACAGCACCGGGCTATTGATTTTGCGTGAAGGCAAGCCGCTGGATATTTACTGTACCGACATGGTCAGACAGGATTTGAGTACCGGCTTTCCGGTTTTCACCATGCTCAAGGACTATTGCACGGTCAACCATCATCCGATTCCCACCGACGGTTCCGGTTTCACCATTCCCGGTATCGAGGACTTGCGTTTTTACACCCAAGCCCTGAAAAGCAAGGCGCCGCCGTATTCGCCGCACCGCAACGATCCGCATGAAGGCGACAATATCGGCGTGATCATCGAGCAGATTTCCACCGGCAAAAAAGTCTATTACGCGCCGGGCTTAGGCGAAATCGAACCGCATGTCATGGCCGCCATGCAGCAAGCCGATTGTGTTATGGTCGATGGCACATTCTGGACCGATGATGAAATGGTCAGTCAAGGCATCAGCCATAAAACCGCCCGCTCCATTGGCCATTTGCCGCAGTCGGGGCCGGGCGGCATGATCGAGGTGCTGAATCAATTACCGGATACCCGAAAAATCTTGATCCACATCAACAACACCAACCCGATTCTGGATGAAGATTCCACGGCCTACCAAACTTTAGCGCAACATGGCATCGAGCCGGCTTTCGACGGTTTGGAAATTGTTTTGTAATGAAAACGCCGGATGCGCTTAACGCCGGCCTACATCCCTGACTGAAACCAACCCTTTACCAACACCACATGCTGTTAAGGAGCCTGACATGACCGAGGATGCAACCCGCCCCTGGAGCCGCGAGCAATTCGAGCAAAAGCTTCGGGGCATGGAGAAGTATTACCATATTCATCACCCCTACCATGTGTTGATGAATGAGGGCAAGCTGAGCAAACAGCAAATCCAGGGCTGGGTGGCCAACCGGTTTTATTATCAGCTCAGTATTCCGATCAAGGATGCCAACATTCTGGCCAATTGTCCCGACCGCAAAACCCGGGCGATCTGGATTCAGCGCATTCTCGACCATGACGGTCACCCGGACGATCCGGGCGGCATCGAAGCCTGGCTGCGCCTGGGTGAAGCGGTCGGTTTGCCGCGCGAAGAATTATTGTCGGAACAACATGTTCTGCCGGGCGTGCGTTTCGCGGTCGATGCCTATGTCAATTTCGCCCGCCGCAGCGACTGGCACGAGGCGGCCAGTTCATCCCTGACCGAATTGTTCGCGCCGAAAATCCACCAGCAGCGTTTGGACAACTGGCCCACGCATTACCCCTGGGTGGAAGAGCAAGGCTATCAATATTTCCGCAAGCGCCTGAGCGAAGCCCGCCGCGATGTCGAACACGGCCTTGAAATCACCCTGGACTGGTACCAAACCCGCGCCCAGCAGGAACGCATGTTGGATATTCTTAAATTCAAACTGAATGTGTTGTGGACCATGGCCGATGCCATGTATCTGGCTTATATTCAGAATATGCCACCTTACTTCAATATCGAGCAGGACTGACATGGCACTGTTACCCGATCAACCCTTGCAAATCGCCCCCGGCTTCCGCCTGCAATGGGAAGCCGCGCAAAATCGCCATGTGTTGTTATATCCGGAAGGCTTAGTGGAATTGAACCACAGCTCTGCGGAAATCCTGCAATGCTGCGATGGCTTACGAAACTTTGCCGCCATTGTTACCGAGCTGGAACAAAAATTTAACGCCGAAGGTCTGGCGCCTGACATTGAAACTTTTCTTAACGTGGCCTTGAATAATGGTTGGATTAAACACCCCTGAGATCACCCCACCGCGCTGGCTGTTGGCAGAATTAACCTACGCCTGCCCGTTGCAATGCCCATATTGCTCCAACCCGGTGGATTACGCCAAGCTGGGCACAGAACTTGGCACCGAAGACTGGTTTCGGGTGCTCAGCGAAGCCCGCGCCATGGGCGCGGTGCAGCTGGGACTTTCCGGCGGCGAGCCATTAGCGCGACAGGACTTGGTTGAAATTGTCGGCCATGCCCGAGGGCTGGGTTATTACAGCAATCTGATTACCTCTGGCTACGGTTTGACCGAGACTAAAATCGAGGCGCTGAAACAGGCAGGGCTGGATCATATCCAGGTCAGCATTCAGGCCAGCAGCCAGGAACTGAACGACTATCTGGCCGGCACCCAATCGTTCACAGCCAAAAAAGAAGTGGCCCGGCTGGTAAAAAAACACCGCTATCCCATGGTGTTATGTGTGGTCATTCACCGGGAAAACATCCATCAGATGCGCGACATTCTGGAAATGGCCGAAGATTTAGGCGCCGATTATCTGGAACTGGCCAACACCCAGTATTACGGCTGGGCGCACCAGAATATGGAACAGCTGTTGCCGTCACGCGAACAATTCGAACACGCCGAACGCATCGCCCAGGACTTTAAGGAAAAAGTCAAAGGCAAAATGAAAATTTACTATGTGGTGCCGGATTATTACGAAGACCGGCCCAAAGCCTGCATGAACGGCTGGGGCACGACCTTTCTGACCATCGCCCCGGACGGCGTCGCCCTGCCCTGTCATTCGGCGCGAATTCTGCCCGGGCTGGACTTACCTAACGTCAGGGAACACAGCATCGAAGCCATCTGGCGCGACTCCAAAGCCTTCAATTTCTTCAGAGGTTTTGACTGGATGCCGGAACCCTGCCGTAGCTGCGACGAAAAGCAAAAAGATTTTGGCGGCTGCCGCTGCCAGGCCTATCTGCTGACTCAGGATATGTATAAAACCGACCCGGTATGCGGCAAATCCAATGATCGCGGCCTGGTGGATGCCATTTTGCAACAGGCCAATCAGCCACGCCTTGAAGAAAAGCCATTATTGTTCCGCAACAGCAAAAATTCCAAACTGTTAAGCTAAATGCACACGCCGCATTGCTCGTTCCCACGCGCCTGCGTGGGAATGCAGACGTGTACATCTTTGGCAGGTTGGACACAGCGGTCAGCGTGCCCAACTGAAAAAATCCCCCTCAATCCCCCTTTGCAAAAAGGGGGAAGCCGATAAGGCGCCGGTGTTGGGCACCTCGCCTGTTGCTCCTTTGCCCAACCTCAGATTACGCCGGATGCGCTAAACGCTTATCCGGCCTACAGCTGCTTACAGACCTGCGCCGATTGCAAAAAGAGAGACCGATAAAAGGGCGCCTACAGCCCCTCTTTTTCAAAAGGGAGGCCGGGGGATTTCACAAACCCTCACAATCGCTTGGCAATGGCTTTCAGATAATCACTGAACTCCTGTTTTAACTCATCATGCAATAACGCCTGCTCCACCGTAGCCTGCAAAAAACCCAGCTTGTTACCACAATCATAACGAATGCCTTCAAATTCATAGGCCAGCACCCGCTCTTCCTTCAATAACGCGGCAATAGCATCGGTCAATTGAAATTCGCCGCCCGCGCCTTTTTGAGTATTTTTAATTTTGTCGAAAATACCCGGTGTCAGAATATAACGCCCCACCACACCCAGATTGGACGGTGCTTCGCTAGGCTTGGGTTTTTCGACAATCGAATCAACCAGACTCAAACTAGGCTTGTATTTTTCAGTTTTAACAATGCCATAACTACCGGTATCGGCAGGATTAACCTGCTGCACACCCAGAATCGAGCTATGCTCCTTGTTGAACTGACTGATCATCTGGCGCATACAACCGCGATCACGATCTTCAATCATATCGTCAGCCAAAATTACCGCGAACGGCTCATCGCCCACTACAGGCCGCGCACAATAGACCGCATGTCCCAAGCCTAACGCCTCCGATTGCCGGATATACACGCAGGACACATGCGGCGGCACAATATTCTGCACCATTTTCAAAACCGCGCTCTTGCCTTTCGACTCCAGCTCGGTTTCCAGCTCATAAGCCTTATCAAAATGATCGACAATCGCAGTTTTGTTGCGCCCGGTGATGAAAATCATGGTGTCAATCCCTGCGAACACCGCCTCCTCCACCGCATATTGAATTAACGGCTTATCAACAATCGGCAACATTTCTTTGGGGCTGGCCTTGGTGGCCGGCAAAAAGCGAGTGCCTAAACCGGCAACAGGAAAAACGGCTTTGGTGATGTGTTGTTTCATAAGACACTTAAGCTCTACAGGAAAAAACCAGATGGTAAACGAATGCAGACAGGCAAACAAGGCACTCGGCAAAGCCCTTAACAAAAGAGGCTGGGGCCACCTGCCAATTGTCTCGTTCCCACCCTCCCGCGCCGGGAATGCAGAGGTGCGCCTTTTTTGTAGGTTGGGCAAAGCGGCAGCGTGCCCAACAATTGCCGGCGCTATGTTGGGCACGTCACTCCCGTTCCTTTGCCCAACCTACGGCTTGCTGGGCAAAGCGGCCATACCCTCTGGCTGATTCAACCATTGATAGTGGCCCAGGCCAAACGCGGTTTCTTTGCCGACATGCAGCCATTGACCGAGGTAGATAAAGGTCAGCAGTGGTGCGGGCACTTGGGGCAGGGTCCAATGCCCCATCAGCCCGCCCAGGGTCATTTTCTGTTGCTGACGGGCGGAGCGGCGCGACCAGTCTTGCCAGGTCAGTTGCTGTTGACCACTGTTGACCTGGTCTGCCAGCTGATGCAACTGCCGAATGGTGTCCAGTGAATAAGCATCGGCTTGCTGGGCATTAACCTGCATCGTCACCCGGCGAATCAGATGGCGCAGAAAAATGCCGGGCGTCAGTTCACAGGCGCCCATCAGTGTTCCCCGCTGCAGGATGCGCAACGGGGTTTTCAGGTGCAGATGCACATCGGCAGACTGGGTAAATGATGGGACGAGGAGTGCAGGATGGGCTTTAGATCCTAAGCGTGCTGGAGCCGTGTGATCCATGCTGTGGTTGATGCCATCGGGGGCCAGGTGTTCCAGCCTGATCAATTCAGCCTTGCCGTCTTTTGACCCGACTCCTTGTGCAAACGCGCTTTTCCAGGCGGCGATAATCAGCGGCAGTTCGGCGATGGCTTTAGGCGTCATTAACACCATGTCAAAGATGAAAACCTGGCCGGGTTGATAGGTGGTGGCCTCGCTGAAAGCCGTCTCGATGGCGTAAGGCGCCAGCGCGGCCGAGCCGTTGGCTGATTTTGCCGCGCCCGTTGTGGTTCAAACAAGGGCGGATAAGCGCAGTGAGCTAACAGGGCGCAGCCCTGACAATCGGCGGCGCGGGTCACACACGCCCGATGCCGCAAGGCGCGGCCAAAAACACCACGCAAGGTCGAGCTGGCATACGGCGGTAGCTGCATGGGTCTGTTCACTCGCCAATGAAATCGGTATCGAGCGATTTGGAGCTTCATTGTTTTATCCAGTCTCGCAGTCCGGACTTAAGATTGCGGATGTCTGTGCCTTGGATCACTTTGATACGCAAATCCTTGGCGCGTTTTTGATCGGCTTTGTTCAGCTTGCGATAGCTGACCAACATGGATTTGGTGCCCAGCCCGCCCAGGTCGCTGATCGAGTCCAGCTTGTACACGGTGTCGGTGGCGGCATCAGCCGTGCCTTTGCCGGCCAGGCGTTTGGTCTTGCATTCAATCAGATGCAGGCGGTTTCTGGCCATGAAGCAGACATCGATTTCGTTATGCGAGGTAGCACCGATGCGTTGAATATGCTGGTTCAATCGCGGGCTGTCTTGGATAACACCCTCGCCTTTGAGTTCGTTAAGCGTGCTGCTAACGTAAGCTTCCAGCCAGCCGCCGTTAGCGAGAGTACGCGCATTTTCATCGCTAAAATGCACCTGATCATCGGCTTTTTTGGCCAACAAGTCGGCCTGGTAACACTCGGTCAGCAGCACGTTGAACTGCGGGTCTTGCGCCTGTAAATGCCGCGCTATGGGCACAGACAGGCTGTTTTGGCTTTCGGCCACGCTGGCCAGCCAGTTCAGTTGACCTATTGCCCCTTGCCAGATGTCAACTTTCGCAACTAATTGCTCACAAAATTCGCGCAATTTTGGTGGCAAGCCCGTTGGCTGACTTTGTTCACGAAACTGGTAGCCATACGCCTGAATGTAGCTTTTCAGATCGATGCGCTGGGATAGCGTATGACTGGCCGGGTCGCCATCGAGAAACAGCACTTTGTCATCTTCGACTTTCACATAGAATATCCCTGCCCCTTTCATACGGAATACTTCCTGGGCGGCAATCGCCATCCACTTGGTGCCGCCGGTGACATTGAGCGCGATTTCGCCATCCGGCTCATGGTCGATAAGGCCAATCAACTGGTCTTCCATGGCCTTGAAATCATCGATCAGTTCCAGCGGCTGTTGCACCACTTCGATACCGCGCGGCTTGATCACCTGTTGCAGATAGTCGGCCTGCTTTTGCATCTGTGGCGTGACCAGCAGCACCACTTTTTCCGGCTTCATGTCGTTGTCCAGCAACGGCAGCAGGTTGGGCGCGGCCTGTTGCGAGACCATGCAGAAGTGAGTTTTGAATTTGTTCATGGTTTTACTCCGGGTTGGCTTTAAGTTGTTCAACGACTGATTTCAAACGATCCTTGCCTTTTTTAGACACCCCCCATTGGATGGTTTCAGCCAAAAGCTCAGCCGCTTCATGGCGGGAACGCGGCTCATCCCAGGACAGGGCGTTTTTGATAAAATCGTTGCGTTTGGCATCGAATTCCTGACCCGGTTGATACTTGGTTTTACGCGCCTGTTCAAACGCGGCCCGGAAGGGTTCGATAACAGCTCGATGGTCTTCATAGGCGGCATCTTCCGGGGTCATCTGACTGCGCCGCGCCGCTGCCTGTTGCTGTTTTAACTGCTCAGCCCGTTCGGCTTTTTTCGCCGCATCTTCGGCCATCGCGCCATAACCGACCGCGGTTTTAGCGCCAAAGCCCAGCCAACTGAAGGCATGATCAAACGCTGCTTGCAGCAGTGTTTTCCAGTTGTCCTGTTCCGCTAGATTTCCTGCTAACCGGCGCAAAAACGCGCTGTCGCAGGCCACATGAAAGGTGAAGCCGGAACCGGGTGGGACGGTGAGAAAACCCAGCGGCACCGGCATACCGGAATCATGCGGCGTTTTGCCGTCCTGATAGTAATGTTTCTGGTGCGGGGTCATGATTTCAACCTTGAGACTGTCGCCCTTGATCTGCGGAATGACATCCCAAAAGGTCAGCGCGCCGCGTTGCAGTTCCGTTTCTCCATCCTGACTTTCCAGACCAAACAAGGCGGTGATGGCAGCTTCGTTCCAGCCGTGGCTGTCGCCCCAGTCGCCGGAGGCCAGTTCCCGCGCCGCTTGGCGCAACACGCCTTTGACGCCACTGCCGGGCAGATAAGGCAAGCCGTAGGAATTGAGAAAGGCAAAGCCATTTTCCAGCGGGTGTGCGTTGCCAAGGCCGGTGGTGAACGGTGCGCTGGCAATGGCGTCCAGTTGCAAGCTGTCTGCCTGAGCGGGCCGTGCACTGAATGCGGCTTGTTGCCGCAAAAGCAGGTTTTGCATGGTGTTCAGATCATTTTGATTCAGCTTACCTGCCTTTTTTAGTGGTTCGACTTTTTCTTTCACCACGGAAAAGTCATTCGCCCAGACTTTAAGATACATGCCAAAGCGAAGGCCCGGTGAGGCCTCCCTGAAATCAGTGCCCAGATAGTCGGGTACGGCGGCGTTGGTCATTATTCTTCTCCCTTGGCTGGATTGCGCGCGGCAGCCAGCTGCCTAAGCCATTTGAGCCAGGCGAAGGCCTCGCTGTTGATGGTTTGATAATCCTGCGGACTGGCCTCGATCAGTGCTTGCATGAAGTGTTCAAATTCTTTTGGCGTATTGCATTGTATGGCCAACCAGTCGCGCAAATGCTGGGCTAATGTTTCGTGGCGCCCCTTTTTATCGTGCATATAGGCCATTACTTGCATCAGCCCACTATTCATAATCAACGCCGGCAAGCCCTTGGCATCGTTGACATAATCCTTGCCGTGCTTTTCAATCCCTTGTCCTGCTTTTTCCCAGGCATTTTCAGCGCGTTTTTGTTCCAGTGTTTGTGTCATGTTCAGCCCTCCACCAGATGTGCCACAACCAGACCGCGGCCGGTGGTGGCATCGCCACCAATTTGCAACAGACGGGTATGAAGCAATGTTTTGATTTGCGTCATCACCGCTTCTGCATCCAAGGTTTCCTGTTTGCCACCACGGGTCTGACTCGCCATCAGCGGTGCGATCATAATCGATTCCGGTGGCAGGTTTTCAGTGTAAAACAGCCCACCTTCTTTGGCGGTGCCGGTTTCAGGGTCAATGCGCACATGCGCTTCCACCAGCATGGCGTTTTTGGCGAAATAGGCGAAGTTGGTATCATCCAGCACCACCAGATCGTTTTTCAATTTGTCACGGAAAAAGGCATAGGCCTCTGCTTCCGGCAAGGCCTTGTCGGCCAAATCAGCAGCGATGGCCGCCAGTGGCTCGGATATTTTGGCGTTGTATTCAAAAGCCTCCAGATGCAGCTTGTCATTCGACAACAAGGCCGGGTTGGTGATAAGGCTGTCACCTTGCTTAACTTCCAGACTTGGCCATGACGTTTGGCTGCCGGTCAGCGCCAGCAAGCGCTGCGCCCTGGCCAGTGCCTGTGGGCAGGTAGCGTAAACATAGCCACCTTTAACGCTGCGGATGGGCAAGGCAACCACTTGGGCATCACCAAAACTGAAAGGGCGCCAGCATTTTTCGCGAAAGCTGAAATGGGATCCATCCGATTTCAGCAGCGAAAAATTTGCTGGCGATTAT
>JAVVEW010000037.1:0-22310 GCA_032251045.1 Methylococcales bacterium | reverse complement strand
GATGACTTCATCACGCTGGGCATTGTCTTCGTCATCGAACACAAAGTCTAAAATACCGATGGTGTACACCGCCGACAGCCTGAAATCCCAGTCGCCGCGCTGGGCTTGCTGTTGAATCGGGAAGGTGGCGTAAAACACGCTGCGGTCTTTGAAGAAATTCTGCTTGGCTTTTTGCAGCTCAACCACAAAATGCTCGCCACTGGCACTGACGCAATTCAAGTCAAAAATGGCTTTGCGATCTAGGGCGGTCGCGCCTTGTTGTTCGTTATTGCAGAAGTGTAATGCTTGGATTTGGTGTCGTTCGGGCAGCAAAGTATTGAGAAAGCTGATCAAATGTTCTTGACTGGCCTCTTCGCCAAAGGCTTTTTTGAAACCAAAGTCGGTGAATAAGTTGATGTACTTTTCTTTCATGACCTAATGGATAAGGAGTGGCAACGTGCTGTGAACGTTTACCATCAAGCCCCTAGTGCGTTATTGATTTTTTCTGGTTAAATTGGCACAGCCAACAGTTGCATCTGCTCCGGATTCGGTGTAACAAGCACTGATACTGTCTTTACTATGAATACGTCCATGGTTATAACCTTTGCTATCGGTCGATACCCAGGTGAAGGTGGTATTATCCGGGTAAATGACGCCAAAAAAATGCTTTGTCCCCCCCGAATAGGTGAACTGTCCTTTGAATAATCGCCCCTTTTGCTCAGCTATCACCACCGTTTTAATCCAGCTCGAATAGCCTTTGTGCTCGGAATAGGTTTTATTTTCTCCCACCCAGGTACCAACGAGGCCGGGAATCTGTTTATCCATCGGGGCTGCCAAGCTGGTATTGACCTTGGCCAAGGTTAATAGCAGGACGGCTATTGGTATTAGAAAGGCCATCGATTTAGTGACTTTTTGCATAATAATTATTTTCATTGGTAGTCATGAAGATGTTAGTTTCGTAAAATAGAAAGGCTTCGACGAATCTACCAAGTAGACCTAAGTTACGGCTCACATGATTCAGCCGCTAAATCAGCAGATCTAAAGCTTTTTATACGTGGTTTGTGCTTCCAGCTTGAAAGCCTTACTCAATTGTTGCAGCGATTCACTGTGACCAATAAAGAAATAGCCTCCAGCCATCAGGTGTCGACTGAAGCGTTCAACTAATTGCTTTTTGGTTTGCGTATCGAAATAGATAAAAACATTGCGACAAAAAATAAAATCGAAAACCGAACGAATGGGCCATTCGTCGATCAGATTTAATTGCTTGAACTGAATGTCTTCGGCCAACGTTGCTTTTACGCGAATTTTATCGGCTTGACCGCCCTTACCTCTTAAAAACCATCGCTTGAGACGGTGGTCAGTAATGGTTTTGGCAATATCTCGACTATAAATACCCGATTCTGCCTGAGCGAGCACGCGAGTATCCAAATCGGTGGCCAATAAGGTAAAACGCCAGTCTTTAGGCAATAATTCCTTAACGACCATCGCAATGGAATAGGCTTCTTCACCGGTGGAACATGCCGAAGACCAGGCCCTGATTTCCTTGGCTGCCTGTTTTTTTTGCAATAATTCAGGAATAACCGTGCTGGCCAGATAATCGAAATGATGTTTTTCCCTAAAAAACGCGGTTAAATTAGTGGTCACCGAATTAATAAATTCAGTCATTTCAAGCTCGAGATTTTGCTCTAAATAGTCACAATAAGCACTGAACGTGTCTAGTCCAAGCTGACGCAGGCGACGCGATAAACGGGAATAAAACAAATCATATTTTTCATCGGGAACCAAAATGCCCGAATAACGATTAGAACGTTCACGCAGCCGATTAAAATCGTCCCAGGTAAAGGTAAATGCCCTGTCGCTACGGTGATTTGATGTCATCAAAATAGACCAGAGGCTTGTTGATTTACCGCCAATGTTTCTGCAACGCCCAGCATCTTTGCGGCGTTAACAAAAACTTCACTGGGAAAATCAATCGTGACGGGCACATTCCTTTTTTGTTGACTGCGATGAAAAATTACCAGGCACTGTAAGGCAGCCGTATCGATGCGTGCCACATTAGCAGCATCGATTTCGGTCTGCTGACCTACATCCCATGCTTGAAGGAGTTTTTCATACAACACCTCAATCTGGGCGATTGTCTCAGTTTCTGCCAGTGTAATTTTGCTTATTGTCGAACTCATCCAAACCTGCCCTTAGGGTAGCAATCAGTCAATCTGGCCCAATTCTTCCAATTCCTCAGGCGCCATGAGCTTATCCACATTCAATAACAAAACCGTTTTCTGATCAGGCTTCACAACCATGCCACTCATATAGCGAATATCGATTGCAGAACCTAATGGAGGTGTTTTACGAATATCTTCAGCTTTAATTTCCAGAACATCTGAAACCGCATCCACAATCATGCCTAACGCTAATGGTTGTTGTTCAATTTCGATATTCACCACAATAACCACGGTCATGGGCGTGCATTCTTTTGCCGGCAAGGCAAAACGTTCGCGTAGATCGATAATAGGCACAATATTGCCGCGCAAGTTTAATGCCCCTTTAATGAACGACGGGGTATTGGGAATAGGCCGAATAGGTTCCCAACCACGTATTTCAACAACTTTAAGAATTTTCAGTGCGTAAGCTTCACCCGCCAACTCGAATGACAAAAATTGTTCGGCCATATTAAAACTCTTCCCATTCTTCACCGTCATCCATAGCCTGGGATGAGGATGTTGCAACCTTAGGTGTACTCGAAACCTTTGGTTTAGCTGGCGAGGGTGTCGGCTGATTTGATACGTTTTTGAGCGGAGGCCTTGGCTCTAACTGAGCGGCTGCATCCTCTTTCATTTTGAAGAAACGCAGTAAATTCGCCATGGTCACCGCTTGTTCACTCATGGACACACTCGCTGCCGAGGCTTGTTCGGCCAAGGCCGCATTTTGTTGCGTAATCTCATCCATTTGCGCCACCGCCTGGTTGACCTGAGTAATGCCTTGCGCCTGTTCGGTGCTAGCGGCGGCAATTTCGGCAATGATATCGTTGACCTTTTTCACACTGGCAACAATTTCAGTCAGCGCAGCCCCTGTCTCATTGACGTAACTGGTGCCAGAGCGCACTTTTTGCACGCTGGATTGAATCAGTTCCTTGCTTTCCTTAGCTGCAACCGCGCTGCGCTGCGCCAGATTGCGGACTTCCGTTGCCACGACCGAAAAGCCCCGGCCATGCTCACCCGCACGCGCAGCTTCCACAGAAGCGTTTAATGCCAATAGGTTGGTTTGAAAAGCTATTTCATCGATAACACCGATAATGTCGGCAATTTTGTTGCTGCTCTGATTGATTTCCGACATCGCTTCAACGGCTGATTCAACTACCGAGCCACCTTTTACAGCTAACTTTTGGGTAGTATGGGCAATGTCATTGGCTTGCTGAGCATTATCGGCATTGGCTTTGACGGTAGAGGTCAGCTGCTCCATGCTCGATGCAGTCTGCTCCAAACTGGCGGCCTGAGTTTCAACGCGTTGTGAAAGATTATTATTGCCGGAAGCGATTTCCTGAGCGGTATTGCGAATAAAGTCAGAGGCTTCGCGCACCTGATTAAACACTTCGGTTAATTTTTCCAGACTGTTATTGATATCCATCTGACAGTCTTCATACAATCCATGAAAGCTCCCTTCCACAGCACCGGTTAAATCACCTTCAGCAACACCACTCATGACAGTGGCAATTGTGGTTATGACATTTTCAACCACTTCACTGAGTTCATTGATACTCTCACTGAGATTCAAAAAGAAGCCTTCTTTATCGGTCAGGTCAACTCTCTGATCCAGTATACCGGCTTTGACATTATCGACGATGCTTTGTATTTCTTTTTCAATTTTGACTTCCTGGGTACGATCCAACCATTCGACCACAGTACCAATGCGGTTTTGATTTTCATCGAGCACGGGATTAACGGTCAAATTCATATGGCGACCGCCAATCACTAATGCGGAGGTAAAGGTGTCATTTAATTTTGCCAGTAACGTGCGTTGGTGTTGCGGGTTTTTATGAAATTGGTCGATATTAGAACCCAGTAATTGACTGGCATCGAAATCCTTTAACTGTGTTCGAATATCATCTTGTGCATTGTTAAACGTTTCTTGTACGCTTTTATTCATGTAAATGATATTCAGATTCTGGTCGGCAACCATGACATTGGACTGCACATTGTCCAGGGCCTGCTTGATACGCATTGCGTGACTAGCAATTTCGCGTGTATACGCCATATCACTGTTCAATTTCACCTGCATGGAGTATTGCGCACGCAAAAAATCGCCCATTCGATCATTACGGTTAAGATCGATAATATTTCTGAACTTCTCATCTGCCAGCCGGTGACAAATATCAATGCTTTTGCTCAACGTACCCTGCACCAGCGAAACATTATGAAACTGCAAGGCCGAAGCCACGACTCCGGCAAGAATAAGGCCCGATAACACCGGCCAACTTAACACGGGCAGCGAGAGATAAATCAGATAAGCCAGCGCCAACCAGAATAATATCAGGGCCATTGTTGTCTTTGCTGTCAGGGAAATTTCCCTGATGCTTTTAAGCCATTTTGCAACCCCTACAGGGCGCAGCGAGGCTTGCTGAGCGTTGAGCTTTTGGTATAAGGTTTCGGCGCTGGCGATTTGCTCGCGACTAGGCGCATAGCGAACGGATAAATACTCAACCACTTTGCCATTTTTTATCACCGGCGTGACATTGGCTTCGACCCAATAAAAATCCCCGGACTTGGTGCGATTTTTGACCGGGGCAGTCCAGGGCCGACCGGCTTTTAAGCATTGCCACATATCTTCATACGCCGCAGACGGCATATCAGGGTGACGGACGATATTATGATTGTTGCCAACCAGCTCTTCCCGGGTAAAGCCACTAATGGTAACAAAGGCATCGTTTGCGTAAGTGATCACGCCTTTCAAATTGGTACGGGTCACTAAAATATCATCCGGTTGCATAATAATTTCGTGATCGGTTACCGGCATATTAACTCTCATGATTGGCCTCCTGTACCATGGGCGCGGTTCTCGTTAAAACCAGTCTGTTCTTCAATTGGATTCAAATTCATTAACTTTTCCACATCCAGCAACATCAGCATATGCTCGTCCGATGACGCCAGACCTTTAATATAGTCGGTATTGACCTTATCGCCGAACCCCGGTGTTTTTTGAATGAGGGCGGAATCGACATCAACAACATCGGACACGGAATCAACAATCATTCCCATGACCCGATGCGTGTCTTGCAGCTGGCATTGCAACACAACCACCACGGTCAGCGCGTTGTAAGTGAGTCTGGGCAGACTGAATTTCTCTCTCAAATCTATGATGGGTACGATAACGCCTCGCAGATTCAGCACCCCTTTTTCATGAACCGGCGCATTAGGAATGCGTGTCACAGGTTCCAGGCTGCGAATTTCCTGAACGTTGAGAATGTTCACCGCATATTGCTCATTAGCGAGTGAAAAACTTAATAACTGAATTGTGTCAGCCATACTGCTCCCGCACCGACAATCTTAACAAACCCGGAATATCCAAAATGAGCGCCACCGAACCATCGCCGAGTATGGTTGCACCAGAAATCCCTTCAACGGGGCGATAATTGGCATCCAGGGACTTAATAACGACCTGCTGCTGCCCTAACAAATCGTCAACAAATAAACCGCAGCGCCCTTCAGGCCCCTCGACAACCACCACCAGCCCTTCGCTTAATTTACTTGCCTTAGCACCTGAAATTGCAAACACACGCTGCAAACGCACAATCGGCAAGTATTCTTCGCGCAATTTGAAGGTCTCACCAACGCCGGCAACACGATTCAGCTTGCTATCGTCAACATTGATCGACTCGATAATAGCGTTGAGTGGGATGATATAAGTTTCATGACCTACCGCCACAGACTGACCATCCAGGATGGCCAAGGTGAGCGGCAAATGGATGGCGATACGGGTGCCTTGCCCTTGTTCGGAATCGATATGAATGGAACCGCCTAGTGACTGTATGTTGCGTCGCACCACATCCATGCCCACACCACGCCCGGATATATCGGTCAATGCTTCCGCTGTGGAAAAACCCGGTGCGAAAATCAGTTCGTAAATCTGTTGCTGCGTCAATTGCTGCTGAGGATCGATCAGATTCTTTTCAATCGCCTTAGCCCGAAGTTTGTCGGCATTCAGGCCGCGGCCATCGTCCTTCACTTCAATGATAATTTGGCCACTGCGTTGATAGGCCTCCAGAATCAGTTGACCGGTTTCCGATTTACCTGCGTTGACCCGCTCGACGGATGTTTCGATACCATGATCGAGACTATTACGCACCAAATGCACCAAGGGATCAGCGATTAATTCAACCACGGTTTTATCAACCTCGGTCTGTTCGCCAATCAACTTCAGTTCAATTTTTTTGCCCAGTTGGGCAGAAAGATCATGCACCAATCGCGGAAAACGGCCAAATACAAAGCTGATCGGCATCATTCTGACGCTCATGACGCTTTCTTGCAGTTCACGGGTGTGACGCTCCAATTGCGCCAAACCATTCTGCAGGGCATCCAGTTTGTCCAGAGTAAAGTTTTCACCCAGCATACCCAACATGGATTGGGTAATCACCAACTCCCCCACCATGTTGATCAGATGATCGATTTTTTGGGTATCTACGCGAATGGTCGCCGCTGACTTAGGCTTATCTGCTTTGGCCTTGACGGTTTTGACCTTGGCAACGTCAACATCCGAGGTGTCTTTTGCAGGAGGAGCATCTGTTGCCGGAGCAACGGCTTCGGATTCGGCGGACGGTTCTGGTGATACCTGTGGCGAAACGTCTGTGCATGACTGAGCAGCGCCCAACGGTTGAATGGCAAAATCACAATCATCTTCAACCCAGGCAAAAACATCTTCTAAAGCACTGCGGTCAACGGTACCGGCCAATTCCAGACGCCAGGAAAGATAGCAAATCTCAGGATCGAACTCACCAAATTCAGGCAGACCGATAAAATCGGGCGCAACCTCAAGTTCGCCCAGTTCGTCCAGTTCGCGAAAAATACGCACCGGGTCATTACCCCGCTGCAGCAGTTGTGCGCGCGGGCTGAATGCAATGCGCCAACCTGATGATGGTGACTCAACGGCACTGTTCACGGCTTCAGCAGGTGGCAAATGCGCAGCCGGCTCTTCCGCAGATGACACTGGAGCATTTTGCTGATCCAGAATGGCGTCAATCGCCGCTTGATAACGCGCCACATCCGCATCATTGGCATTATCGCCTTGCTGCATCGCCTCCAGCATGGTTCGCAAACAATCCACCGAACCTAACAGGCAATCGACAACCCTCTGATCAGGCTGACGTTGGCCAGAACGCATCTGATCGAGCAAGGTTTCCAGTCCGTGGGTGAATTCGGAAACCCGGTGAAAACCGAATGTACCGCTGCCGCCTTTGATCGAATGCGCGGCCCGAAAAATGGTATTGATGTCTTCCAAATCCACCGGCTCATTGCAATCAATGGCCAACAGACCGGATTCCATGACATCCAGACCTTCGAAGCTTTCCTCGAAAAAAACCTGATGAAATTGCGCAAGATCAATAGCCATGGAACATCCGTTAGCGGAAGGGTTTCTTTACAGGAGGCAGAGACATTTCAGCCCAAGACTTTTTGCACAGTCTTCAGCAGCTGATCCGGGTTAAAAGGTTTGACGATCCAGCCGGTTGCACCTGCCGCTTTACCTGCCTGTTTTTTATCCGCGCCGGATTCGGTGGTCAGCATCAGCAAGGGAATGAATTTATAGTTGGGTAACGCCCTTAAATCCTTAATCAGACTGATACCATCTTTGTTCGGCATATTGACATCGGTGATAACGCAATCAAATGTTTGGCTTTTAGCCTTGTTGAGCCCATCAACACCATCAACCGCTTCAACGACCTGATGTCCCGCACTGGACAGTGCAAAACTCACCATCTGCCGCATGGATGAAGAATCATCGACCGTAAGAATTCGCGCCATTACCGCAACCTCGTAAATTGTAGTGAAAATATACGCCTTATTCTAGCGCATTAAGACTAAAAAAAAACACAATATACCCACACCTAACCGCCGG
The DNA here is from genome assembly GCA_032251045.1 of Methylococcales bacterium. GTDB lineage: Bacteria > Pseudomonadota > Gammaproteobacteria > Methylococcales > Methylomonadaceae > JAVVEW01. Next base: position 14,228 of record JAVVEW010000037.1, on the reverse strand, counting down.
TTGACGCAATTGACAACGCATCCAACCGTCAACGCCAGGGCTACCTACTTCGCTTCCAGAATTGCCTGTACTTTCAGTAAATCCTCTTCGGTATCGACCCCGGGCGGTGGCGCGGTCTTGACCGTGCGCACGCGAATAGCCTCGCCCTGCCAGAGTATGCGCAACTGTTCCAAAGCTTCCAGCGCTTCGATCGGTGCTTTCGGCCAGTGTTGATACTCTTCAAGAAAACCGGCGGTGTAGGCATATAAACCAATGTGTCGCCAATAGCCGTCAAGGGATGCCCGGTCCGGAAAGCGGTCACGATCCCAGGGAATCGGCGCACGACTGAAATATAAGGCATAGTCATCCTTATCCAGCACCACTTTCACGGCATTGGCATTGAACAGCTCGTCCCGGTGTTGAACCGGCGCGGCCAGCGTCGCTACCCGCGCCTTGCTCTGGCTGTTAAGACACAATGCCGCCGCTTCGATATAGGCTCCAGCCAGCAAGGGTTCGTCCCCTTGCAAATTAACAATCACGGTATCGTCCGGCCAGGCCATGCGGCGCGCGACTTCGGCGATACGGTCGGTGCCGGAGCGATGCCCGGCATCGGTCATCATCGCCTGATGGCCGGTGTCTTTTACCGCCTGCACGATACGCGCATCATCGGTGGCCACCAGCACTTCATCGGCACCGGCGGCCACGGCCCGCTCGCAGACATGCGCGATCATCGGCTTGCCGGCCAGAAGACGCAACGGCTTTCCCGGCAGACGGGTGGAGCCGTGACGCGCCGGAATCACCACTTTGAAGCTTTGCGTCATCGATGCCGCCAGGTGTCGGCCTCGTCAAAACTGATGGTCCGGGCTTCTTCTTCCAGCATCACCGGGATACCATCACGAATCGGGTACGCCAGACGGTCGGCGGTGCAAATCAGCTCCTGAGCGGCGGCGTCATAATGGAGCTTCCCTTTACAGATCGGGCACACTAAAATTTCCAGCAGTTTTTTATCCATGAGCTTGTTCCAGCAAAGTTAATAAATCAGCAAACCAATCTTCGGCAAAGGTTATCGACAGCGGCACCGACCACATTTGATCATGGGCAAAGATGCGACATTTGATCGCATCTTTTTCAGTCATCAACACCACCCCTGAAACCTGGGTAAAGTCGTCGGCGCGATAACGGTGATGGTCAGGGAAAACACATTCCGTAATGGTCAAGCCCTGTGCGCGTAATGCCTGAAAAAACCGGCGCGGATTGCCAATACCGGCCATCGCGCTCACTGTCTGGCCTTTGAAAGCCGTTAGAGACCGTGTTTCACCACTGACCAGATTTCGCGCCGAATGAATTTCAGTGTGCATGGCGATACCGCCGACACCAGCAACGCCATTGGCCCCGTTGATGATGATAAAGTCGGCTTGTTCCAGCCGCGCCACCGGTTCGCGCAATGGCCCGGCCGGCAGCATTCGGCCATTGCCAAAGCCGCGCGCACCATCGACCACCACGATTTCCACCGTTCTGGCTAAGGCGTAATGCTGCAAGCCATCGTCCGACAGCAACACATCGCAGCCTTGATCGACCAGCTGCATCGCCGATGGCACCCGTTGCGGCCCTGCCATCACCGGCAAACCGGTTGCTTGCGCCAACAGTACCGGTTCATCACCTACCGAATCAGGATCGCTATCCGGGTTCACCTTCTGTGGCCAGGTTTTTGCCCTGCCCCGGTAGCCCCGGCAAAGGATACCGGGCCGGTAACCTTCAAGCTTAAGTTGATTGGCCAGCCAGGCGGTCAATGGCGTTTTGCCGGTACCGCCGACAGTCAAATTGCCGACCACGATCACCGGCACCGGTGGCTTAATCACCGATTTAACGCCCATTCGATACGCCCGGCGTCGTAAACTGACCACGCCTTGAAACAATACACTCAAACCCTGCCAATACCAGGCCGGCTTAGCCTGACCGTACCAGAGTCTGTGCCAATAACCGCTATTCACTCCGGCAATTGCACGGCGGCAAAGGTAATTTTTTTCAACCCGGCAAGGCCCAATACATCCATGGCGGTAATCACCGCTTTATGCGGGGTATTGGCATCGGCGCGAATCAGCACCGGCAAGTCCGGATCACTAGCGGAAATCCTTTGCAAGCGCGCCAATAACCCGGAGCGTGATTGTTCGGCAAGTTTAGCAGGCTGCTGTTCGTTTTCGCCCAGGTAATACAGGCCCTGAGCATCAATGGCCAAAACCAGGCTTTGGGTTATTTTGGCTGTTTCCTGACCCTTAGCCGGCGGTAAAGTGACATTCAAGGCGGCAGTGCGATCAAAAGTGGTTGTCACCATAAAAAAAATCAATAACAGAAACACCACATCGATCATCGGGGTCATGCTGATATCGATTTTTGGCCTGCTGCGGCGATTGAAATTCACTTCTCCTCCTCACGATCGCCATGCAACATATCAATCAGCTTCAAGGCCTCCTCTTCCATGCTGACACCGTAAGCATCGACCAAACGCTCGAAATGGCGGTGAAAAATCAAGGTAGGAATAGCCACGGTCAAACCGGCGGCAGTGGTGATCAGCGCTTCGGAAATACCCCCCCCGAGCACGGCCGGATCGCCCACGCCATGCACCATGATGGCGCTGAACACCTGGATCATGCCATACACCGTACCTAACAGGCCCAACAATGGCGTGATCATGGCAATGGTACCCAGCGTGGTTAAAAACTTTTCCAGCTCATGCACCACTTTCACGCCTACCTCTTCCATGCTGGCACGCATGATGTCACGGCCATGATGGCCATTGCTCAACCCGGCCGCTAACACCGCACCCATGGGCGAACTTATTTTGATATGCCGTATGGCCGCGTTATCCAATCGATTTTCACGCGCCAATCGCCAAACTTCCGCAGGCAATCTCGGTGGCATAATCTTACTGCGCTGCAAACTCCAGAAACGCTCCAGGACGATGGCCATGGCCAAAATCGAACACACAATAATCGGCAGCATCAACCAGCCACCGCTTTGAATCAGCTCAAACACACGAGAACTCCAGTCAGTAAATACTTTCAAGCCCGATATGGGTTTGCCCGACACCCACACAACAGTGTTATCACTATCAGCAACACCCTACACCTTCAGACCCGATGGTCGCCAATAGAGGTCATCGCCAAAACCAGGGCCACCAGACACGCCAGGGCAGCGGTGCTGAAGACCCACGCAGGCCCCAACACCTGCCAGCCATGGCCTGCGAACAAACTGCCCAAAATGCCCCCCATGCCGAAACTCAAGCTACTGTACAGTGCCTGCCCCTTGCCAGGATGCGTCTTGCCAAAATAATGATCCACCAAGTGAATAGCCGCTACATGCGCACCGCCAAACGATGCCGCATGTAGCAACTGTGCGATCAACAAGACGGCTAATGAACCAGACCCCCAGGCAATCATCAGCCAACGCACAGCCGCCAATAACAAACTGGCGACCAGCAAACGACGCAAAGACCAGTACACTAATAAGGGTCGAATCCATACAAACAACACAATTTCCGCGATCACGCCCAATGCCCATAAGGCACCGATCACAGCTTTAGGATAGCCTAACGCATCGAGAAAAACGGAATAAAACGTATAGTAAGGGCCGTGGGCAAATTGCAGCAGCAAATAAATCAGAAAAAAAGCCATCACTTCCGGATTGCTCAGCAAGGCAGGCATCGAAACATTCGTTTTGCGCGGCTGCGCCTCCAGCCTGGGTAACAGGCCCGCCCCCAGACCCAACAGGATCAACAGCCCCGCAACCGCAGGCAACACATGCCAACTGCCCACTCGATCCAGCACCCAACCCATTATCACCACGGCAATGACAAAGCCGACCGAACCCCACAGGCGAATCTGACTGTAACGATGCCGATTGACACCTAGATAGCTTAAGGTTGCCACTTCGCATTGCGGCAATGCGGCATTCCAGAAAAAACCAAATAACAAAGTCAACAGCCAATAGCTATTGAAACCCCGTAAAAAAAAATACCCTAAAAACGTTAGCGCACTGAGCGCCACCGCCCAGCGCAGCATAGCCAGGACGTTGTCATAGCGGTCGCTGATAATGCCCCACAAAGTGGGCGCGATCAACTTAGTACCGACCAATAGCGCCGTCAACTCACCAATCTGCTCAGCGCGAAAACCTAAATCGGACAGATAAACCGTCCAATAAGGCACCAACACACCCAGGGCGGCAAAATAACCGCCGTAAACCCAGGACAGCCGCCAATACGGCAGGGTCATCGCAGGATGGGCAAGCCGGTATCAACCTCAGCATTTTGGGCGCGGTGGCGCAACCAGTGATCCATCAGCACCACAGCGACCATGGCTTCGGCAATGGGCGTGGCGCGAATGCCGACACAAGGGTCATGTCGACCATGAGTGACAATGTCTACCGGATTGCCCTGAAGATCGATGGTATGACCGGGCAGCCTGATGCTGGATGTGGGTTTCAGCGCGATACGGGTGACGATTTGCTGGCCGGAACTGATGCCGCCCAAAATCCCACCGGCATGATTGCTCAAAAAACCCTGCGGGGTGATTTCATCGCGAAATTCCGTGCCTTTGGCGGCCACGCAAGCAAAGCCGTCACCGATTTCCACGCCTTTGACGGCATTGATGCTCATCAGGGCATGGGCCAGATCGGCATCCAGACGATCAAAAACCGGTTCACCTAAACCCGGCGGCACCTGATCGGCGATGACGGTAACTTCCGCGCCTACCGAATCACCCGATTTGCGCAACGCATCCATGAAAGCCTCAAGCTCCGGCACTTGCCCGGCATTGGCACAGAAAAACGGATTGCACTGAACTTCCGCCCAATCCTGGAAGTCGATGCCGACCGGCCCGAGCCGGGATAAATACCCCTGAACGGTCAGTCCTAGTGTTGTTTTCAGGTATTTTTTCGCAATCGCGCCGGCCGCTACCCGCATCGCCGTTTCCCGCGCCGAGGAACGGCCACCGCCCCGGTAATCACGTAAACCGTATTTGTGCTGATAGCTGTAATCGGCATGTCCCGGGCGGAAGCGGTCGGCAATCTTACTGTAATCCTTGGAGCGCTGATCCTGGTTTTCAATCAACAAACCGATCGGTGTGCCGGTGGTTTGGCCTTCGAACACGCCGGACAGAATCTTTACCTGGTCCGGCTCCCGGCGTTGGGTGGTATGGCGGGAAGTGCCGGGCTTGCGTCGATCCAGGTCGATTTGAATATCGTCCTCGGTCAAAGCCAGCCCCGGCGGGCAGCCATCGACAATCGCGCCCAGAGCCGGGCCATGACTTTCACCGAAAGTGGTTACGGTGAACAGTTTACCGAATGAATTTCCAGACATGAGATAAAGTTAAAAATAATCGTGATAAGTGGCAAGTTGCTCGGCAGTCAGCAAGAACACGCCGTCGCCGCCGTGCTCGAATTCCAGCCAGTGGAACGGCACCTGCGGAAAACGGCGCTGCAAGGTTCGGGCGCTGGCGCCAACTTCGACCACCAGAACACCGTGCTCGGCCAGATAGCGTGGCGCTTCGTGCAAGATTCTAAGCACCAGATCCAGACCATCCTCGCCGCCTTTGAAGCCTAAAGCAGGTTCGTGTTTGAACTCCTCAGGCAAAGCCTGCCAGACCGCCTCGGCAACATACGGTGGATTACTGACGATCAAATCATAGCGGTCATCCGGCAAGGCCTGGAACAAATCTGACTGAATCAGATTCACATCCTGTTCCAAGCCATGTTTTTGCCGGTTGATCTCAGCGACTTGCAGCGCCTGTTCAGAAACATCCACGGCATCGACCCGCGCATTGGCAAAATAATGCGCGGCGGCGATGGCGATACAACCACTGCCGGTGCATAAATCCAGGATACGGGTTACCCGTTCAGAATCAAGCCAAGGGGCAAATTGTTCTTGAATCAGTTCGGCGATCGGCGACCTTGGAATCAATACCCTTTGATCGACATAAAACTCCAGCCCCGCGAATACCGATTCATGGGTCAGATAAGCCACCGGCAATCGACTATCGATCCTTTGTTCAATGACAGCGCTTACAGCTTGGCGCTCGCTTGTAGTTAACGCGCCCTGCCAGTAGTCGATGGCCAGGTTATAAGGTAGATACAAGGTTTTCAGCACCAGCGCGGCCGCGTCATCGAGCGCGTTGTTAGTGCCCTGGCCGTAACTCAAGCCCTCGGCATTGAAGCGACTAACGGCCCAGCGGACATAGTCGAGCACGGAAACCAGGCCCGCCTGCTCAGGTGATTGATTGTTCATGGAATACCAAATGCTTGTTAGTAAAGGCATAAAGCAAACGCCGTATTCTAGCGCAAAGCCTTACCGGATAGTCATTATTGTTGGTTCTGGCAGCCGCTCTCAATTTGGAACGTCAAACTTAAGTCGCGTCAGACTCGGATTCCAGCCACAAGGTTGCCGCAATCACCGCCACCGGCGCCACCAGAATATTGGCCAGCGGCAAGGTCATGCCGGCCAGAACCAGCGCACCGAAGCTTAAGGCGGGCAAGCGCCGCGCTGTTAGATGTTCGCGCTGCCGGGCAAACAGCCAGCCCCGATTTTCCAGCGGGTAAGCTGCATATTCCACCGCTAGACTCCAGGCTCCGAACAGCGCCCACAGCAGCGGTGCGATGATATTGACGACCGGAATAAAGCTAATGATGACAATCGGCACAGCGCGGGTCAGAAAATAAACCAGCTTGGTCAATTCGGCCAAAAACATCTGACCGACCCCCGGCTCGTCCAGCATTTGCGCATCAGGCCTGAGCAAACGCCGCACTTTCAGTGACAGCAAGCCATAAAAAGGCGAGGCTATCAGGTTGGCCAATAAACCAAAGGTAAAAAAGCCCAGCATAAAAAACAGCACGAAATACAGCGGCCATAGTATAAATTCCAGCCAGCCCAACCAGTTGGGAATGAAATGCGTAATGGCGACATCGACATAATGCCCGCCCAGAACCAGCACCGTGCCGTAAAGAAAAAAATTGATCAGAACCGGCGCCCAGACAAACTGACGCAATTCTTGCCGATTCAGCCATGTCAGGCCAGTGTAAAGGCTGCTGAATACAGACATTGGCTGCTGCGTTAGTTGATTCATAAGCACTCCTGTATACCATTTTGGTGCGGCCGATGGGCTACGCCGCGTTCGGTGACAATGGCGTCAATCAAATACGCCGGGGTAACATCGAACACCGGATTCCAGGCACTGACCGGTTGTTCCAGGGTTCGGTAGCAATCCGGCAGCAATTCAAAAGCATCACGCATTTCAATTTCGATCGCATCGCCGGCGCTTAGCTTCAGGTCGACGGTACTGGTTGGCGCCGCAATCATGACCTTAACGCCATGCGCACGAGCCAACAACGCCAGACTGTAAGTACCAATTTTATTAGCGGTATCGCCATTGGCGCAGATTCGATCCGCACCCACTACCAGCCAATCCACCGAACCCTGCCGCATCAGCCAGGCTGCCGCGGAATCGGCAATCAAGGTAACCGGAATAGTGTCTCGGCTCAGTTCCCAGACGGTCAGTCTAGCCCCCTGCAGCCAGGGGCGGGTTTCGCCTGCATACACCGACAGTGGCGCTCGGGCGTAAGCTGTGCGAATCACGCCCAGGGCAGTACCGTGTCCGGCGGTGGCCAAAGCGCCGGCATTGCAATGGGTCAGTACGCCGCGTGCGTCGGTCAGTAAGTCCGCACCCAATTCGCCAATACGGCGATTGGCGGCCAGATCATCGCGCTCGATGGCCTCAGCCACCTCCCGGGCGATTGACCAAGCGGTATCGGGCGTTGTCGCAAGCGCTAATGCGGCGCGCATTTTGTCCAGCGCCCAAAACAGATTCACTGCCGTGGGTCGAGCTTGACGCAAAATTTCCATATCAGATTCTACTGCTTCGAGCCAACGGTCAGGCTGTTGCTCACTATGTTGTTTGACTGACAAAGCCACCGCATAGGCGGCGGCAATACCGATCGCCGGCGCACCCCGCACCTGCATGGCGCGAATGGCATCGGCAATGTCCGGTGCAGTCTGGTATTCCTGGTAAATCGTTTCTGCCGGCAGCACACGCTGGTCCAGGATGGCCAAAGACGCGCCGGTCCAATGCAAAGAATTAACAAGCGTCATAACAACCTCAGTATCATAGAAAAAACACGTTCTTTGTGAGAGCAGTGAACATGTGACTGAAAAAACACTACATCAGCCCTGACCGCTAAACGCCGCAATCGCGGCAAGAGGTTAATGACACGCCATGCAAACGAAAAGCCCCTGAACCCATTCGGGCGCAGGGGCCTGACTGACCAATGCCGTTGACTGGAACTTACATGGATCGCATTCGATAATCGACATTCTGGCTGTTTTTCTGCTCTCTAGGATCGGATTTCACATTTCGATCTTGCGCCAGCCGCTCTTCGGAAAATTGCGCAATCATATCGTCCCAGGATTGATACTTGTCATAATCCTTGAAGCCTGCGTTTTTTCGTTCCTGATAAATTTCACGGCCTTTAGCGATAATTTCTTCGGGATTTTTGCCACCGACTTCGTCCAAAAACGCATCCGTGTTTTTATAAGTGTCGCGAATGGTCCAGAATGAGACTTCGAATTCAATCCGCTTTTCCATTGGCAGCCGGTTTTTGATCATCTTGACCGAGCGATAGGCGGTGCGGCTGCTGCTGGCGTTAATTTCATCGGCTCGACCACAGCCCGAAAGCGGTATCACCAGCAATAACGCCATCATGCCAAGAAAAAGTTGCTTCATCTGTCTGCCCTCAATGTTATTCTTATGTTATCAAATACCCGGCTTTGCTAGGAAGCCGAGGCTCTGTCAGATTGTACGTATATTCCTCAAATTTTGTAAACTCACACCAAGCGTCAATGCTGAAATTCATTCAACATCTCAGGGAACGCTATCAAGCGCTTGAGGCCCACGGGCAATCAACCATACCTGAGGAAGTCTATCAGGCACGTATCAATCAGCAAATCCTCGCTGAAGCTTATCTCAAGCGCCTTGTCGTGTGGCCCGATGACAGTGCCAGGCCGCTGCAGATAGCTGTCGTTGGCCCCACCCAGGTAGGGAAAAGCACAGTGGTCAATTTACTGTTACAGCAAACTATTGCCGTGGTCAGTCCATTGGCAGGCTATACCGTCCATGCCCAGGCGGTTTTACATCAAGTCACTGAACCTGAATGCGCCGGTTTTGCCCAATACTTTGGCCGTTTCCAACAACTGCCTCTGGCTGCTCTCAACCCCGGTCGCTTGGATGCTTATGGCCTGGGCATCAGCACGGCCAATTCGCCCATACTTCCCGCCTGTGTCTTATGGGACACGCCGGATTTTGATTCTATCAACTCGGTTGCTTATCAAGAAGGCTTGTTGCGCACGCTGGCCCTGGCCGACGTTTTAGTGTTGGTGGTTAGCAAGGAAAAATATGCGGATTTATCCGTATGGCGAATGTTAGAGCTACTGGCACCGTTGCAGCAACCTACGCTGATTTGCCTTAACAAGCTCAAACCCGACATGGAAAAGGCCCTTTTGCCTGACATCGCCAGCCGATGGCACGCCCTGCACGGCCATCAACCGGATGCCGTGTTACCGCTTTACTATGATATCCAGCACTCGCCCGAATGGCCGCAAGACCATGCCGACAGCCTGATGCGACTGGCCAGAAAAGCCCGCGGCAAAACGCCCGAACACCATGCCGCCAAACTGATTCAGCGCCATTGGGATGACTGGGTCGCACCGGTTCGCGCTGAAATTAAGGTGCGCGAACATTGGCAGGCCCTGATTGACACCGCGATCGAGCATGCGATGAGCGACTATCAACAACGCTTTCTCAACCGCCCGGATCATTACGAAACCTTTCAAAGCGCCATTGCCACCCTGCTGGTGCTGATTGAAGTCCCCGGATTCGCCACCTGGGTTGCCAACACCCGGCGCGTTCTGACCTGGCCAATGCGGCGTTTGTTTGGCAGTTTTGGTAAACACCGTCAAACCACCCAGGAACTGCCGCTTTTGGCGCAATTGGGTGAGCACCTGCTGATGGAGCTCAACGATTGCCTGCTGGAGCGCCAGGAACAACAGCCACATCACGGCTGGCAGGCACTGGCCAGCCGGTTGCGTCAGCAAAGAACGGCGTTAAACAATGCCTTTCAAGACGAGGCGGTGCAGTATCATGCCGAGTTTCAGTCTGAAATTGATCAGGCAGCCAGGCAGCTGCATCAACACCTGCAACAACATCCGATGCTGCTCAATGGTTTGCGCGCCACCCGTCTGACCACCGATGCCGCCGCCTTGGCACTGACTTTTCATGCCGGCGGCATCGGTCTGCATGACTTACTCTTAGCGCCTGCCATGCTATCAATCACATCGTATCTGACCGAAAGTATCTTAGGCAGCCGCGTGTACAGCATTGAAGCCAACCTGAAACGCAAGCAACGGGAAACCGTTGAACAACGTTTGTTCGGCATGCTTCGCGAACAGCTTGGGCAATTGCCCGACGCTTTTCCCGACACCGCGTTTTTCAACCTGACAGCCGCACAACTTTCTGACGCACAAGCGCATTTACCCAGCAAAAAACATGGCTTACGAATACTCTGAATGGCTTGATCAAGCCCGGCAATGGGCACAACATGCTCAACGACAAGGCTGGCTTAGCGCCCGCCAACGCGCCACCTTCGACCATACCCAACTGTCCCCTGCCAGCCACCTGAATGACGCCAGTGATGAAAAACCGCTGGTGGTTGCCTTCATGGGCGGTACCGGTGTTGGCAAAAGCAGTTTGCTCAATCGCCTGGCCGACCAGGACATTGCCCAGACCGGGATACGGCGCCCCACGTCTCGGGAAGTGACCTTGTACCACCACCAGCAATTAGACAGCGCCACACTCAGCGCCCAACTACCCACGACCGAAGTGGTCATGGCCTGTCATCAACAGCACGCGTTCCAGCAAGTTGTGTGGCTGGACATGCCGGATATCGACAGCATTGAAACCCAACACCGCGATATGGTATGGCGCTGGTTACCCTATATCGATGTTCTGCTTTATGTAGTCAGTCCCGAACGCTACCGAGACGATCGCGGTTGGCGTCTGTTGTTACAAGAGGGGCACAAACATGCCTGGCTGTTCGTCATCAATCACTGGGATCAGGGAGACGCCAGCCAGCGCCAGGCGTTTGCCCAGCAACTGATCGAGGCCGGTTTTAACGAACCACTGATCCTGGCCACCAGCTGCACGGCCCAGGTACCGGATGACTTTATCCAACTTGGCCAAACCATCCAGACCCTGGCTAAAACCCAGGCCAACCAACACATTCACCAACGCAACAACCAACTACGCTGCCACGCGCTACGCCAATGCCTGATTGACAGCATGACCAGCATCGGCGACCTTGCTCTCTATCGCAATGTCCTTAAAAACTGGCGACAAACCTGGACAACCCTGACTGAAACCCTGGAGCAAAGCTATGACTGGCCGCTGAAAAAACTGGCCCAAAGTTATGCCGCGCATGATCGCCCGCCCGCCGCTGATGCGGAATTATTCTGGGATCAATGGGCGCAAAGCCGTTTTGAAGACACACTGGACCAGGTTCTGCAAACCCTGACAGACCAAGGCTTGCCGACAACGCCACTAAAAAATCGATGGCAAAGCAAACGTAGCCAGATTGGCGTCAAAATGCGCGATCAACTGGATCTGGCCGCCCGCGCCGCGCTGGCCCGGCCTGGCTATGGCTGGCAACGCGGCTTATTAAAACTGCTGCGTTTTCTTGAAGTGACTCTACCTATGGGCACTATGAGCTGGGTCGGTTTTCAAGCCTATCAGGGCTTTTATCAAAGCAGCCTCACCCAGCAAAATTATCTAGGCCTTAACTTTGCCATTCATGCCGTGCTGCTCATTAGTCTCAGTTGGCTACTGCCCTTCTTTCTACATAAAAAACTGCAGCCTTCGCTGGAACAATCGGCCTTACGTGGCCTGAGACTGGGACTGAAACAAGGATTGGCGCAGATCGCGGTGGAGTTAGAACAGGATATCAATCAAATGCGGAAAGATCATGAAGCACTGCTGCTGCCCGCGCAAGCGCTGAACGATGAACTCAGCCAAGCTGAAACCACACCGGATCAAACCGGCAACAGCGATCTTCTGAAAACGATGCTATTGCCGTTCATAAAAACCTAGTTTATTCAATAAAATCCAGGCTTCATCTGGCGTTGGACGCAAGTCAATTTTATCGGATTGCGTTCCCCTACAACCGCTAGCCGAGCAACTCAACCTGAGCTAACAACAGCTCATCCCCTTGCACCAACCGGGTGTCCTCGCGCCGACAGACCGGACAACGCAAATCGTTGGCCGGTACCGTATTCCGAAGCTGACAAGCCGCACAAAACACTTGCGCAGGCAAACACAGCATCTCTAACTGAGCCGAAGCAGCCACGCTACCTGGACACAATTCAGCAAATGCCGTACTCAGCAGTGTCGCTTCCACGCCCGACAACACGCCGACATGCAGCTCGATGCGCTTGACCGTCTGAGCCTGATGCTGCTTTACCAGCGCGTCGACTTGCTCCAGTAAATCCTGACACAGTGATAATTCATGCATCAGCGAGTTGCTCAAACAACGCCCAACTGGCTTTAGCTTCCTCGGGGTCAATTTTAGCAATGGCATAACCGACATGAATCAGGACAAAATCACCAACCGCCAGAGGTTGGTCCTGAAGTAATTCCAAGCCGGCCTCACGCTCCACGCCCTGGTAATGGCAAATGGCTTGGCTACCGTTAATGGTGCTGATTTGCATAGGGACTGCTAAGCACATGACAAACTCCTAACATTGGGTTGAACAATCATTTTATCGTGCCTTCGGCTGTCTGCTACCGGGGCGCCGCCCTATTTTGGAGGTCGTCCCTCCCCTGGCTGATCTCTGCGCTAGCCGGTCATTCACTGCTTTATCAGGAGCTCATCGAGTTTTTGCTTCATTTGGAATAGGGTTTGGCTGCCTTGCGTAGCCGGTCGTTGACCGCGTGCCAAGATTTGATTTCAGGAGGCGACTCGATAATAATCGCCTCGACATTCGCCTTGTCCAGGGTGCGCAGGGCTTGATAAAGCTCATGGCCATAGGCCATTGGTTGACCGGAAAGCCGGATATGATGCCTGACCGGGTGATTGGGCAAGCTGGCTGAGTACGTTAACAGCCCCGCCTGGCCATAATCCAACAGCACTTTGCCAAGCCGGGATGTGGCGCATAAAAAACACGGGGTTTGCGGCGCATAATGTATCGCCATGGCCCCGGAGACACGCAGTTCCTGACCAGCACACACGGCATGATCGACAATGGGGCGCCCGATCACAGCTTGCAAAGCCTCTTTGCCAATTGCGCCGGGTCTTAGAATTTGCGGTTGGGCACCGGTTAAATTGACAATGGTCGATTCCAGCCCCACCGAACACGGCCCGCCATCGAGAATCAACTCGACGCGCTCGCCTAAATCGTCCAGGACATGGCTTGCCCGGGTCGGACTGACATGCTGGAAGCGATTAGCAGAAGGTGCGGCGATGCCGGAGCCGAACGCCGATAACAGCGCCAAGGCGACCGGATGATTGGGTACGCGCAGACCGATGGCGTTTTGGCCACCCGTCACTGTGTTCGGCACATCGGGATGTTTGGGAACAATCAAGGTCAACGGCCCGGGCCAGAAAGCCTTAGCCAGCTTCCAGGCGGCTTCGGGGATGTTCACCGCCCAACGGTCAAGCTGGGCGGCATCGGGTAAATGCACGATCAGAGGGTGATCGGCCGGGCGGTTTTTAGCCTGGAAAATCGCCTGGCAAGCAGATGTGCTCAAGGCATCACCGCCTAAGCCGTACACGGTTTCGGTAGGAAAGGCAACCAGCCGCCCAAGCGTTAGCAGCCGGGCGGCGTCCTCGATAGCGGCGGGTTCGGCGATGCGAACACGACTCATGTCGGGGTGATTTCGATCAACACCTCGTCCGGATTAACGGCCGCGCCTTTGACGACATACAGTTGTTTGACCACACCGGCAATCGGCGCGGTCACTTCAGTTTCCATTTTCATGGCTTCGGTAATCAACAGCGGTTGACCGGCTTCGACCACCTGCCCTTCCTGTACCAGCACTTCGATGATGTTGCACGGCATACTGACCACGACATCACCTTCAGATGACGGCTTAGGGCGCTTGCCGCCGATATTGCCGGCCACCGCGCCTTCAGTGCCGCCTTCCAGCACAATTTCATTCAGC
>JAVVEW010000036.1:0-23617 GCA_032251045.1 Methylococcales bacterium | reverse complement strand
GCCAGGGCGGCATCCAGATCAAAACCGGGTTCGTAGCTGATTTTCTTCAATTGTTGTTGATAAAGCTCAGGGTAGCGCTCCAGCGTGCTCAGAATGGGGTTGGCGGCGGTTTGCCCCAGACCGCAGTGACTGTTTTGCTTGATCACCTGACATAAGGCTTCCAGCTCCACAACATCACCGGCCGAACCATGGCCGCTGACGATTTTATCCAGCTGTTTGCGCAGCAGCGCGGTGCCGACCCGGCACGGCGTGCAAAAGCCGCAGCTTTCATGATTGAAAAAGTGGGTGAAGTTATCAACGGTCTCCAGTACGTTACGGGAGGCATTGAACACCATGAACGAGCCGCCTGTGGCCAAATCCTCGAACGCCAGTTTGCGGTTGAATTCGCGTTGGTCGATGTAAGTTCCAGAGGGGCCGCCGATCTGCGCGCCGGCCGCGTTGTCCGCGCCGCAAGCCTTCAACACGTCGGCTATCGAAGTGCCAAATGGCACTTCGTAGATACCTGACCGGGCGCAGTCACCGCACACGCTGAGAATTTTCGTACCCTTGGATTGCTTGGTACCCAGGGCGGCGAAATCTGCTGCACCGAATGCAGCAATGTGCGCGGCGGCGAGAAAGGTTTCGACATTGTTGACCACGGTGGGTTTGCCCAGATAGCCGTGGGTGACCGGATACGGCGGCCGGTTGCGCGGTATGCCAGGCTTGCCTTCCAGCGATTCAATCAAGGCCGATTCCTCACCGCAGATGTAGGCGCCCGCGCCCAGGCAGATGTCTATGTCGAACGCCTGACCCGAACCTTGAATGTTATCGCCCAATAGCCCGGCCGCACGGCGGCGCGCCAGCGTGTCATGCAGCGCAGCCAGCAAAAAACGATATTCGCCGCGCAGATACAAAACACCCTGACTTGCGCCGATAGTCAACCCGGCGCAGGTCATGCCTTCAAAAACCTGCTCGGCATATCGGCTCAGCAACACCCGATCTTTGAACGTGCCCGGCTCGCCTTCGTCGGCGTTACAGATCACATAACGCTGATCGGTGTTTTCCTCGCGGCAGAAACGCCATTTCATTGCGGTTTTGAAGCCTGCGCCACCACGCCCGCGCAAGCCCGATTGCTCGACAGCTTGCAGCATCGCATCCGCGCCTTGCGTCAACGCTTGACTGATGGCCTGGCCTGGGCGAATCGTCTTATCCAGCAACAAGCCGGTACGCTGGATATTGTCTTGAACCTGAAACAAAGCGGCTGGCCAATCGGCCATTGGCCGGCGCTGTTCGATCAATTCACAAACCTGATCGAGCTGGCGGTCCAGATACGCGATGGCCCAGCCGTTAATCAACGCGGCCGGTCCCTGATCACATAATCCTGTGCAGGATGTGGTGTCCAGGCTGACCTGGCCATCCGGTCTGACCGTACCGGGCGCGACATTCAGCCTCTGACTGATTCGGTCGATAATCTGCTGATTGCCAAGCATCCGGTCGGTGATCGAATCACTGATTAGAATATCATACGCTCCGCAGGGTTTAGTGTGAAAAAAGCTATAAAATTCAACTACCGAGAGGACTTGCGTCCAGGGGATGTTCAGACTCTTGGCAATCTGTTTCATGGCGGCATCGGGGATGTAACGGTGATGATCCTGTATCCCATGCAGAATGGCGAGCAAGCGTTCGGGACGGTGTTGATTTTGCTGGAGCAAGTCTTGGATTAAAGTTTGCATCGGGAAACGCCTTCAGGTCGGTGTTATTCGTGATATCGGAAGAAAAAATCCATCCAGGATTCAATCCTTACCCATGCTAAGAGTGTTGATTATATACCTATCGCAGGTTGATGCTGGCGTCAGTTGTGTCTGGCAATAAATATTGTGCATACAAAGCGTCGCCCATTGCTTAAGCGCGACAACAAATAGTATAGACCCGATATGCGCTGTGTGAATGGCCTCGACAATACTGTCAGGTATTATAACAAGGCGTCTTGCACATTCTCAGCCGGCAGCAGTAAATGTTGAAAATAACCTGAAAAAGCCTATAGTTATCGCTTTTACAGAGGCCAATGGCATGGATTTACTAAGACAACAGATACGCGATATCGCTGATTTTCCCGAGCCGGGCGTTATTTTCAAGGATATGACGCCGTTGATCAAACACCCAGAGGCGCTGCGTTTGGCGGTATTGAAATTGCTGGAGCCTTTTATAGACCGCGGCATTACGCTGGTAGCCGGCATGGAAGCACGAGGCTTTGTGTTTGGCAGTCTGGTGGCGTGGGAGCTTGGGGTGGGTTTTATACCCCTGCGTAAACCCGGCAAACTGCCTTATCAGGTGCATTCTGTTTCTTACGATCTGGAATATGGCTCAGCCAGCCTGGAAGCGCATACTGACGCCTTCAGTGCCGATGACCGGGTGTTATTGATCGATGATATTCTGGCCACCGGCGGCACCGCCCAAGCCAGCTGTCAGTTAGTGGAAAAACTGGGCGCTAAAGTCTTCGCGTTGGCCTTTGTCGCGGAACTGGACTTTCTGAACGGACGGTCACGTTTGCCTGGGCGAGACATTCACAGTTTGCTGCATTATTAACGGCAATCAGGCCTGGCAATGCTATGCGCCAGCAGTGCTGTGGCCATAAAATTTTGACTTATCACATGTAACTTCATGAATGTATTGATCGACCGACTTATCAAAAGCGGCGGCTTAGGCCGTCTGATTAACACGCTGCAAACCTTGTTTGTCAGCTTACTGAGAATCTGGTCGATTCCCATTGTTCTGGCTCTCAGTGTGGCATCAGGCTATACCACCTATCACGGCATGGCTAACTTCATCACGCCCTGGATTGCCTTGATTATTACCGTTGCCATTCAATCGATTGTGGTGATTGCCTCGCTGGAAATGGCAGGTATACATTGGAAAGCCAACCGGCTACGTTATTTAAGTGTCCTGCTATCCTTGCTGGTTGCCTTGTCGGCCTCGGTGTCTTTTTCATATTTCAAGTTTTACCAGATCTCGCAATCCGAACAGAGGGTTATTGACCGAATCAATCAGGTCAAAACTCAGGTTGATCAGTATTTGGTCTCGGTGCGCCAACACAAAGGCGCATTGTTGAACCAATACAAGCAGGATGTCGAGCGCCTGGCGCAAGAACAGCAACAGGCTTATTTTGGCACCCATCCCGACATCGCCCCGCAATTTCGCCATCATGTTGGCGAAGGCCCTTTTTATCGTCAATATCACCAGCGCTACCAGGCCAAACAAGCGGAATTGACCGCATTGTTAGACAAAACACAAAACATTGACCAACTCATAGCCAAAGCGCAACAACATCTTTATCAACTCGATCAGGGACAAGTACCGCCGGAGGCGGAATATCGCGCACTGATTGACAGTGTTCGCCAAATTCAGTTTCATTTTGACCGGGAACTGAGCCCCTACCGCGAAGATTTACCGATAGCCCCGAATTTAATGACCTATGCCGAATTTACCCAGGACATCAAACCATCGTTCGCCATGTGGCAGGGCTTTTCCGCATTTGCGTTTGTCAGCGCGGCAATGGTTGATTTTTTCACTGTTCTACTGTCCTATCGCCTGGAATTTGCCGCCCCCGGCCCACTGACCGAGCGAGAGGAACGCCTGGTATTTGAATGCCTCAAACAATTCAGCCAATTCCGTATCAATAACAATGATGCCTTGGAGCTGGTGATTGAAAAGACCGAGCTGGAACGCGCCAGGCGTTACATCGACTGGCCACGCATGTTTGCAGTCGGTTTGTTGTTAAGTCGCGGGTTTTTGCGCAAAATCGATGCTAAAACCGTGGAGTTTGCGCCCAATTTGTATCCACTGATGGCTGAAAAAATGGCCGACAAACTCGATGCCCTAGCAAAAGCCCAGGCTGATGAAAATACCCATAACCATGACTGACTTGCCATCGCCTCTTGAACAATGGTTGCAAGAACTGGAACCGTCGTTTGCCGAACAAGCCGAGCAATGGGATCCTGGCTTTGCGCCCGGTCAGCAAGTGGTGGTGCGCAAAATTGGCCGCTTCAAACGGCGCTTTCCGCGCCCATCCAGATTTCGCGCCCGCTGGTTTGATCGGGTCATAATCTTACCCATTGATACCTGGCGGCTCAATTGGCAAGCACCCTTATTCAGTAGTTATTGCACACTGTCGTGTGCATTGACACTGCATGTACAGGCTACTCTGAGCTATCTTAATCGACATGATATCGATCAAGATGTCGGCCCCCATATCCAGCAGCATTACGCCCAACTGCTCGAAACACAATGGCTGCAAATTTTGCAGCAACTAGAGCGCGGTGACTGGCTGGAACATGGCCTGGCCGCAGCGGAACAACAGATGGTCAGTCAGGTCAATGAAACCTTGTTATTGCAAGATATTCTGGCGCGCAGCAATTGCCAAATCACGGCGGAATTTGCGGAACTGGATGAACAGGCGATAACCAAACTGCCAACCTATCAGCATCGCTCGTTACTGACGCGTCATTTGCAGCTCAAAACGCAGCGGCAACAGGAATGGTTGGCGCAACAAGAACTGGAGCACAAGCAAGCGGCAGAGCGCAAGCTGCAACACCTGACCTTCACCGAAACCCTGGCATTAAGAGAGCTTGAAGAGCAGCAACAGTTACTGGCCCAACGCCATCACCTAGAACAAGCCATACTGGCCGAGCGCTTAAACCATGAGCAAGAGCTCAAGGCGCTGGAACTGGAACAGCAGCTCAGTCACGAACAACAGCTGAAAGACCGGCACCGAGAACATTTACGCCAGCAAAAAAATGATGAATTAGCCGAAGAAATCGCCCTTTACCAACACAAACAAGCGCAGTGGCGAGCCGTGCGCGCACGTATGCGCCAAGAACAACTGGAAACCGAACGTAAACTCGCCGAGCAGGCGGCAGAACAACAACGCCAACTGCGTGAACAGCAAGCACTGCAACAACAAGCACTGGACTTACGCTTACAGTTAGAACAGCTCGATCACGAAGCCAGGCTTAAAGAAACTGAACTGGAACGACGCAAACAGCAAGCCAATACCCATCAGCAAACCTCTGATCTTTTGCGTCAGGAGATCGAACTATTGGTGTTGGAACAGCGGCGCAATGACTTGCTCAAGCAAGTACGCGCCGCAGAACTGCGCCAATTACCCGGACCTGAGCAAGACGCGCCTTAACAGGCCAAGAAGACGGGCCAAGTCTTAGACATTGAAGCGGAAATGCACAACATCCCCGTCAGCCATGATGTATTCTTTGCCTTCCAGGCGCCATTTACCGACATCTTTCGCGCCTTGTTCGCCGCCACAAGCAATAAAATCCGCATAAGCGATGACTTCGGCGCGAATAAAGCCCTTCTCAAAATCAGTGTGGATAACACCTGCCGCCTTAGGCGCACTGGCGCCAACAGGAACAGTCCAGGCACGCACTTCTTTAACACCTGCGGTAAAGTAGGTTTGCAAACCCAACAGGCGATAAGCGGCTTTGATAACCCGATCCAAGCCTGACTCGGCCAACCCTAAATCATCCAGAAACACCTGTTTTTCGTCCTCATCCAGCAAGGCAATTTCTGCCTCGATGGCGGCACACAGCGGCACGACCTCGGCATGTTCAGCTTTAGCGACATCGATCAAGCGCTGTAAATGCGGATTATCCGTAAAGCCGTCTTCCGCCACATTAGCAACATAAAGCACCGGTTTTTGCGTCAGCAGAAAATAGCCTGCCAGCAATGCTTGCTCATCCTCGCTGAGCGCCAAGGTGCGTATGGCCTTGCCGTCATTCAGATGTGTAACCGCCTTTTCCAACACCTGTTTACGAAAAATTTCCTCTTTTTGCCCTGTTTTAGCAACTTTTACCGCTTTTTGTAGCGCTTTCTCCAGAGTGGCTAAATCCGCCAATGCCAGTTCCGTGTTAATGGTTTCAATGTCGGCCAAAGGATCGACCTGGCCTGCCACATGCACGACATTGTCATCCTGAAAGCAGCGCACAACATGAATAATAGCGTCGGTTTCCCGGATATTGGCCAAAAATTGATTACCCAGGCCCTCGCCTTGTGACGCGCCCGCCACTAACCCGGCAATATCGACAAACTCGATAGTCGTGGGTAAAACCTGCTGCGGTTTAACAATATCCGCCAATGCCTTAAGACGCGCATCCGGTACGGGCACCACGCCAACATTAGGGTCAATGGTGCAAAACGGGTAGTTTTCCGCCGCAATTTCCGCCCGGGTCAGGGCGTTGAATAAAGTTGACTTACCGACATTCGGCAAGCCTACGATGCCGCAATAAAGCGCCATAATTGTCTTTCTCCATGAACAAAATTTTTTAATTATACCTTCTGGCAAACACCACCGAACCACTATCACCCATCGTCAGGCACTTGACAGGCACGGAAAGGTCAATTGAAACGCCATAAAAAGCGTGCAATTTTCAAGGCTTTCCGGTCAAGAAGGGAGTAAACGCTGTCAGGGTACCAACAATGTGCTTAATATCTGCAGGTCACGATCCAGTAAATGGCTATCACCTAGGTTGAGTTCAATCAAGCGGCGCAGGTGGGTGATGCTGTCCAGGTCAAGGTGATCGCAACGAAAGCCCAAGGTATTTGCCTCGGCATGATGGGCAATGCTAACGGTCATCGTGACATGCTCGGTATCAGAGAGCGGAATATCCAGCTGGAAAGGCTGTTCGGTCAGCTCAGGTTGGGATTGGGGGAAATGTAACAGGCAACCATGAAGGCTCAGGTCTCTGACCTGACACGGCCAGTGTTGCTCACCCTGACTTAAGTGAGCGTTAGCCTGATGCAAAATACGATGAAATTGTCTAAGCTCGTGCTTGCTGGAATCAGTCATGGCCTTAGTGCTGGTAAAAAGCTAACTTAATATCATGCATCTGCAAAATATCGTCGTTTTGCAAGCAAATGATGGCATCGCCTAATGGCTGGTTATTGACACTGATTGCAGTATTGACTTCCAGCGCGGATAGATAAAAACCATCTTTTCGGCGCGCAATGGCAACTATGCCGGAGCCTTTTTTACCGATTCGGGTCAAGGCGTTTTTCAAAGGAATGATGCGACCGATATTAGGGCCTTGCAACACTTGCAAATTACCGTTTGGCAGCCCTGGCCGGTTGCCGGTTTGAAAAATATCATTTGCCGCTTCCGCATTATTCCGGGCACTATCCGTGGATGATACCGTTTCGGTGTTGACGTAAATCAAGGTGTATTTGCCAACAGTAATTTCATCGTTATCGACCAGGGCGGATTCACGCCGAGCATCACCATTGACCAACACCGGAAACTGGTCATTCAGTTGTTTGACGATGCATTCACCATTTCTGGACAAAATCGCCGCATGAGCGGGCGCCACTGACAGGCTGTTAAGCTGAATATCGTTGCTTTCTTCTCGACCTATATGCAAGTTACCTGACTCCAGAAATGCGGTGTCGATCACTTTGCCTTTGAAAAAGATGGTAAATTTTGCCATTATCGGTGTGCAGAAGAACTATAGTGGTGCAGAAATTATAGTCAGGATAAGTGAGTTTGCCGAAAAAATCATCTGTTATTTCCTTACCCTAAAGCTTGATATTCAAGGCATGCAATTTACGATACAAATGGGTGCGTTCCACACCGACCAATGCGGCAAGCTTGGCAACGCTGCCGCCACTTTTGTCAAAATGATATTCCAGATAGGCCTTTTCAAACTGTTCACGCGCCTCTTTCAAAGGCAGGTGATAAAACTCAGGTACCTGAGTGTCATCCCGCCACAGCCCACTGCCCATAGCGGATTTAACTTCGTCCAGTTCGATTTCATCCCCCACGCCCAGAATCATCAGTCGCTGCACCAGGTTTTTCAATTCCCGTACGTTACCTGGCCAGGGGTAATTGCGTAAAAAATTCTGTGTCAGCATGGTGAAGCGGCGAAATGGCAACTTCTCCCGGGTGACAAACCAGTCCACATAAAATCCCAGCAGCGCTGGCACATCCTCCGCATGGTCGCGCAGAGGGGGAATCACCATCGCAACCTCATTCAATAGAAAGTACAAGTCGCGGCGCAAACGCCCTGCCCGCACCGCCTCTTCCAAAGGCTGTCGAGATGAAGCCAGCACCCGAACATCCACACGCACCGAAACACTGCCGCCTACACGCAAAAAAGCCCGCGATTCCAGCGCACTTAACAAGCGCAGTTGTGATTCCATATCCATGCTGGCGATTTCTGACAGGAACAGCGTGCCACCATGCGCCTGCTCCAGCAAGCCAGGATAAACCCTTCCCTGTGCCTCTTTGCCAAAAAACTCCACAGCCGCGTTTTCTGGCGCCAGACTACCCACCGCCAAACTTACAAACGGGTGTTCGCGACGCGGGCTGTGGGCATGCAGATAGCGCGCAAACAGCTCCTTGCCCACGCCTGCTTCACCCGTGAACAAAACCCGCGCATCATGATTGGCCAAGCGTTTGAGCTGCTCTTTAACACGACTGATAGCCGCGCTTTTGCCAATCGGCTCAAAATCAATCCAGACTTCTTCCTGAGGCTGGTCAGACACCGGATTCGTATCCAGGCTCGCCGATGCCAAGGCACGCTCAACAATCATCAGCAACCTGGCCATGGACAAGGGCTTTTCCAGATAATCAAAGGCCCCAAGACGAGTGGCCTCAACGGCCGATTCCACCGAGCCATGACCTGACATCATCACGATCGGGCATAACTCAGGCGTTTCGGTTTGCCAGCTTTTCAGCAAGGTGATGCCATCACAATCGGGCATCCAGATATCCAGCAGAATAAGGTCAGGGCGGACACGGGCGCGTTGCTCGGAAGCTTGCTCAGCGTTTTCGGCCGTGACCAGGCGATAACCTTCATCCTCTAATATTTCACTTAAGAGACGTCTGATTTCCGGTTCGTCATCGATCACAAGAATCGTCTTCGTCGATTGCATGGCAGGCAAAGGCAAATAAGTCGAGAAAAAGTCTGCCAACGCAGCGTTGGCAGAAACTATGAGTATTACGTTCAAGTCAAGTACAGGGCAACAGCCTGACCTGAACAGTACCAATAACGGCGTTATGGCAAACAGCTAAACCAGCAGGTTGGCATGAGTTTCCGCCCTCATTTCCTTGCTGCTGATGAAACGTATTTTCATGATACTATGCCACGAACTTCAAGGTAATCGCACTATTGTACGCATATGAAAACGATTTTGTTGTGTTTGACCGGTGGCACACTAGGCGCCTCGTTTCATCAGGGCCAGATTGCCCCGGACGCCAAAGCACAAGCGACCTTGCTGAGCCAATTCCACGACCTTAATCGCGAGCACACCCAGGTCACTTTCGAGGTGATCCAGCCATTTAATTTGCTCAGCGAGAACATGATGCCAAGGCTTTGGGGCGAGCTGATCCAGGCTTTGACCGCGCAAGACCTGCAGCGCTACGATGGCATTATCGTCGGCCATGGCACCGACACCCTACCCTACACCGCAGCCGCCTTAAGCTATGCCTTGCGCGGCTTGCCGATACCGGTACTACTGGTATCCAGCCATCTGCCTCTTGATGAACCTCAAGCCAATGGCCTGGCCAATTTCAGCGCCGCAGTAGATTTCATCATCCAGCACCCCCTGTCAGGCGTATATGTACCCTACCAGAATCCAGGTCAAAAGCTGGCATTGCACGCAGGATTAAACCTGCTATCCAGCCTGCCGTTGAGCTGTGATTTTATCAGCGCAGCGGGCCAACCCTTGGCCTGGTATGAGCGTGGCCAATTTCACTTCAACGACGCCATTCACACCGAATCTTCTGAACAGGAATGGCAGATACCAGCACGATTTTCTTCACGCATTCTGCTACTGCGCCCCTACCCGGGTTTGGATTATCGCGGCATCAACCTAACCGGCTACCAGGCTGTGCTACACGACCTTTACCATTCCGGCACTGCCTGCATCGCAAGCGAACCGGGTGCCACTTATGCGCTGCCAGATTTTATGGCCCGCTGCCAAGCCGCAAACTTGCCGGTGTATCTGGCGCCCATAGCCTCTGACCAGCGTTTTTACCAAACCAGTTTGGCCCTGGACGAGGCGGGTGGACGATTTTTGCCAGACATCACCCTGGAGGCGGCGTATGTCAAGCTTTGCCTGGCTTACGGCGTGTTTGCCGATACCGACGATATTCATGCCTTTCTAAGCCTTTGACTGATTCAACCTGGAGATTTTCGTGATTTTTCGTGTACTGAGCCTAGTGGTGTTGACTGCACTGATCAACCCTGCCTGGGCACAAACGCCCCGGCAACGGCTGGAACAGTTTTTCGAACAAACCCAAACCTTGAGCGCTGAGTTCAAACAAGTCCTGAGTGATGACCAGGGCGACGTATTGCAAACCAGCCATGGCCGGTTTTATCTACACCGTCCCGGCAACTTCAAATGGCTGTATCTAAAGCCCTATCATCAGGAAATTATTGGCCATTCCGGCAAAGTCTGGTTTTACGACCCGGATCTTGAACAAGTGACTGTTAAAACCCTGAATGAATCCATGGGCGCAACGCCGGCGCTGCTGCTCAGTGGCGGCATTAACCTGGATGATTATTTCAACATCGAAAAGTCCGGTCGTAACGACGACTGGAGCTGGCTGAAGCTGTCACCAAAAACCGATCACGCCAGCTTTCAGTATGTTCTGATCGGCTTACATCATCAGCAACTGGCCGGTATGGAACTGTACGACAACTTCGGCCAGGTTACCCGCATCGAGTTCAGCCAGATCAAACTGAACCCGGCGTTGCCTGAGGATTTGTTCAATTTTGTGCCGCCCGAAGGCGTGGATGTATTCGGCGAATGAGCGGTTTCGATCCCCGCCCCCTGGCTGAACGCATGCGACCAACCCGGCTGGACGATTATCTCGGCCAACCGGCGATCCTGAGCGCCGGCAAGCCTTTATACCAAGCCATTATCTCCGGCCAGCTGCATTCGATGATTTTCTGGGGCCCGCCAGGCACCGGCAAAACCACCCTGGCGCGGCTGATTGCAGGTTACGCCAGCGCCGAATTTCATCCGTTATCGGCGGTGCTGGCCGGGGTCAAGGATATTCGCGAGGCGGTGACCCTGGCCGAACACCGCCTGCATGATCAACAGCAGCGCACCGTACTGTTCGTCGATGAAGTGCATCGGTTCAACAAAGCCCAACAGGATGCGTTTTTGCCGCATGTTGAAGCCGGCACAGTGTTTTTCATCGGCGCGACCACGGAAAATCCTTCCTTCGCGCTGAACAACGCGCTGTTGTCCCGGGCGCGGGTGTATGTGCTGAACGCGTTAACCGCTGACGATCTGATCAAGGTCTTGCAACGCGCCGTGCGCGACCCGGAACGGGGCTTGGGCGACCTGAATCTAACGCTCACCGAGCCAGCCGCGCAGATCATCGCCGAAGCCGCTGATGGCGATGCCCGCCGGGCGTTGAACACGCTGGAACTGGCCGCACAACTGACCGAAGCAGACGCTAAAAGCGAAATCAGCGCCGACTTAGCCAAGCACGCACTCGGTGATCAGGTTCGACGTTTCGACGCCGGCGGCGAGGATTTTTATAACCAGATTTCCGCGCTGCATAAATCGGTGCGCGGTTCCGCGCCCGATGCCGCACTGTACTGGTTGTGCCGAATGCTGGATGGTGGCTGCGATCCGGGCTATCTAGCACGGCGCATCGTGCGTATCGCCTCCGAAGACATCGGCAATGCCGACCCCAGAGCATTAAGTATTGCGCTGGATGCCTGGCAAGCGTTCGAACGCCTGGGCAGCCCGGAAGGCGAACTGGCCCTGGCGCAGGCAGTGCTGTATCTGGCCGTGGCGCCAAAAAGCAACGCTGTTTACCAAGCCTATAACCAAGCCATGCGCGAAACTAAACAATGTGGCAGTCTGGATGTTCCTGTTCACCTGCGTAACGCCCCGACCCGCTTGATGAAAAACCTGGATTACGGCCAGGACTACCGCTATGCTCATGATTATCCAGAAGGCTATGTACCGAATGAAAACTACTTTCCCGAGGCCCTTACTGGACACACCTATTACCACCCGGTCAGGCGTGGCCTGGAAGGTAAAATCCAAGAAAAGTTAAAACATTTGCGCAATTTGGATAAAATGGCCGCTAAATAACGACATAAAACCGCCCAAAAAACCAAGCACATCATGGATCTGAAATTTATTGAATTCGAACAACCCATCGCCGACCTGGAAGCCAAAATCCGGGAATTGCGCCGACTGGAAACCGACAATGCCCTGAACATTTCCGACGCCCTGGAGCAGTTGGAAAACAAAAGCCGGGCGCTCACCGAAAGCATTTTCGCGGAGCTGTCCGACTGGCAGATTTCCCAACTCTCGCGTCATCCGGGACGACCTTACACCCTGGATTATGTAAAACTAATGTTCACCGACTTTCACGAACTGCATGGTGACCGCAGCTATGCCGACGACCCGGCCATTGTCACCGGTTTAGCTCGGCTCGAAGGCCAGCCGGTGGCCGTGATCGGTCATCAGAAAGGCCGCGACACCAAGGAAAAAATCTATCGCAATTTCGGCATGCCCAGGCCCGAAGGTTATCGTAAAGCACTCAGAATCATGAAATTGGCCGAGCGCTTTGAGCTGCCGATTATCTGTTTGATCGACACGCCCGGGGCTTATCCCGGCATCGGCGCCGAAGAACGGGGACAAAGCGAAGCCATCGCCCGCAACTTGTTTGAAATGGCCAGACTGCGTACACCGATTTTGTGCGCGGTGATCGGCGAAGGCGGCTCCGGTGGCGCTCTGGCGATTGGCGTCGGCGACCGCTTGCTGATGCTGGAATTCAGCACCTATTCAGTGATTTCTCCGGAAGGCTGTGCCTCGATTCTATGGAAAAGCGCCGACAAGGCGCAGTTGGCCGCTGAAGCCATGGGCATTACCTCCGACCGTATCCGTGAACAAGGTTTTCTCGATGAAATGGTGCGCGAACCCTTAGGTGGCGCGCATCGGGATTTTCAAACCACAGTGATGAATCTTCGTGAAGCCTTGCTGCGGCATTTGACCGAAATCAAACGCGAACCCATCGACCGGTTGCTGGAAAAACGTTATCACCGCTTGATGAGTTACGGCGCCTATCTGGAAGAACCGGTGAAATAACCCACTTATGCGACCTGACCTGGAAATCCTGTCCCAAGGCGAAGAAGTCATTACCGGCCAGACCTTGGATCGGAACAGCGCCTGGCTGGCAGGGCAATCGGTGGATTTAGGCTTCCGCGTCAGGCGGCAGCAAACTGTCGGCGATGATTTGGCCGATCTGACGCAAATTTTACGGGATATAGCCACCCGTTCCGATGTCTGCATTGTCACCGGCGGCCTGGGGCCGACTCTGGATGACCTAACCCGCGAGGCGGTCAGTCAGGCGTTTGGCTTGCCGCTGCTTCACGACCCTGACGCCATGCGGCAGATTCAGGCATTTTACGCCATAAGAAACCGTACCATGCCGGACATCAACCGCAAGCAGGCGCTGTTGCCAGAAGGTGCGACCCGACTGGATAATCACTGGGGCACCGCACCCGGGTTTTATCTGCAGGAACAGCGCTGCCTGTTTTGCTTTCTACCGGGCGTGCCATCGGAAATGAAAAACCTGTTCCAGCAATCGGTACGGCCCAGGCTCGCCGAAACCTTCACGTTGAACCCCGGCCAATTGGTAACCTTACGCACCATTGGTATTGGCGAATCGGATCTGGAAACCCGGCTGGCCGAACTGGTTTTACCCGATAACGTATCATTGGGCTTTCGTGCCGGTCTCGATCACGTCGAAACCAAACTCTGGTTTCCAGCCGATTACCATGCAGCAGAACGCCAGCACCTGGCCCATCAGGCCCGGGACTTGATCGGCGATTTTGTGTTCACCATCGACGGACTGGGCCAGCCTTCCGGCTCCCTGATCGATGTACTGGATCTTGAACTCACCGCCCGCGCCTGGCGCTGCATATTCCATGAAACATTGAGTTTCGGGCAAATGGCCAGTAAATGCGCCGGTCGTCCCTGGCTGCTAGGCAGTTATTGCGGTATTGACCCCGCAACACTTACGGCAACTGATGCCCAGATCATGATCCGCCAACAGCTTGACCTTCCGTTGCACCAAAGCTTAGCCGCTGACCATGCCGTCAACCTGACCGTTGAGTTACAAACGCCCACCGACACCACGCAGTACCATCACCGGCTGACCGGCAGCAGCACCTATAAACAGAATCAGGCAGCCATGTTATCGCTGAACGACCTGCGCCAGTGGTTACAACAACACTGAATCTTTATGACAGAGCCCGGTCATGCTTGAAAATCACCTGACTGCGCAGTGCCGCCCACCCGGCCAACAGGCCATGACTAAAAAGCCAGACGCGATCCCAAAAACGGCCAGGCAACCACCTGACATCGCCATAGAACAGCACATCCCAGAATAAATGACTCGCCACACCAATCGCAAACCCCCCCACCATAACCGCCCGCCCAGGCCAGGAACCCGGCCATAACGCCAGCAATATCCAGGCCGCCAGACTGCTGTGAAACAAAGGATTGCGATGTCCGCCGATACCCAGCAGACGAATATCCCAATCCGGCCAAACCGTCCCCAGATAACAAGGCAATAAAGCCATCAACACCCAAACCAGACGATCCCGGACGCCGCGACGAATAAACGCAGCAAAAACCAGTAACAACAACACACCGATAAAACTATGCTCGATGCGATCCCAGCTCTTTTGCCCCAAAAAGCGAATCAGCGCCAGATTGAGTAATCCCGCCAATACTGTCCACAGGACTAAGCTTTGAACTTTCGTGGTCATTCCATGCATACTCCATACAGATAAATTCCAACATTAGATCGGCAACATCGCTGAGGCGAACGCCAGTACCAAAAATGCACCGTAGTCGGTATATATACCTTTTGCACTTCACATCGGCAATGCAATGCCTAAAAAGGCATCGGGATGTTTCGACAAAGGCTACGCCAGCTTAGGATGCTGGCGTAGCGCTTACAAGGATGTATTTACAGCGTCCTTCGATGGCCCCCGATGCCGAATTTTAATCTGCGAAGGGTATAATCACCGCTTCACCACGATTCAGGATGTTTGAACATGAATACCGTCCATCATGGCCTCGTACTTAATTTGCACCAACCTGCCGGCAATCTGGAATTTCTTCTAGACCAACACTACTGGGACGCGAAGCAAGTTCTCTATGCCTTAGATCGCATGCCTCGCGTCCTACTGCCATACCAAGACATTGCCCGGGTGCATTTATCTTTGTCTGGAACGCTGCTGGAAACGCTGTCCAGCCCTGTGTTTCAGGAACGCGTGTACGGCATTATCGATTGTGGCTCGCTACTCTGGCAATTACAGAACTACCATATCTTCAATATTCTTGGCACCGGCTATTATCATCCGGTGTTGCCTTTGATCCCAGAATGCGACCGCCTGGAACACCTGCAACGCTGGCGCGGCATTGGTCAACACTTATTCTGGCGCAAACAGTTTGAAGGTTTCTGGCCACCTGAAATGGGCTTCAGCATGGACATGATTCCCATGCTCAAACAACTAGGCTATCAATATGTACTGGTCGATAGCTTGCAAGTTGAATCCGTAACACCCATGACCTGGCACGAACTACGCTATCGACCGCATATCGCCCGCTATCAAGAGAGCGAAATCATTGTCGTGGTGCGCGACCGGGAGCTATCCGACGCTCAGGAATCCGGTATGGATTACGCATGGTTCAGACAGGAAATCGCTGCCCGCACTCAATACTGCGACTTTCCACCGCTGGTAGTCACTTGCACTGACGGGGACAATGGCGGCTGGTTCCGCAACACCACCGAAGGCAGTAATTTCTGGTCAGTGTTTTACCTGCCCTTACTAGAGCAAGCACGCAGCGATAAATCCGCTATTCAACCGTGCTTCATTCATGACTACATCAATACTCATGGCGTGCATGGTGAAGTCAAAGTCAATACCGGCGCCTGGAATACGGGCTGGCATAATGGTGTCGGTTTTATTCAGTGGACGGGTTCGGAAACCCAACGTCAAGGGCTGGAACGTGTCGCTCAGATCAGCCAGAAACTGCAGACCATCACCCAACATCTGGATGAAACCAACAATCAGGAACATCTCAACTTACTTGAGCAAGCTCGCTGGCGATTATTACGCGCAGAGACCAGCTGTAATTTTTACTGGGGCGAAGCTTGGGTTGACCGCTGTCACCGCGACCTTGATGTCGCCGAGGCGCAACTGCAAAATTTAGCCAACAGCCTTAAGACTGAGCATCATAGCACCCAACAAAAGCGATGAATGTGCTGTAAGCCACCGTTCTGATAACCAAACTTGTCCATCATCATAAAAAATACTTGAAGAAAAATACCAGCATTATATAATTGTGAGTTCAAACGCTGGTGTAGCTCAGTCGGTAGAGCAGCTGATTTGTAATCAGCCGGTCGGGGGTTCGAATCCGTCCACCAGCTCCATAATATCAATGACTTAGGTTGATGTAACTTAAGTTTCGGTGACCCTGGAAAACCTAGGGTCACCTTTCAAACGAAATCCAGCGAACACCAACAAACTTTGACGCAAAAAAGACAAGTCTGATTTTTCAGTCATTCTTGTTACATAACACCACACTATTTGCCTCACACAATTCAGGTGTTCGCTTCAATCATTCCTTTCTCGGACAGGTGCCGGGTATAATTCCATTTCAGGCCTTAAATCTCCTTAATTTTTTCCATGCCCTAGCGCATCATAATGGCGGCAGGTTTTGCTCTGATTTTTCGTTGGCCATGAGTTCGGTTATCATAATCAGCTGTAACTCAGCCAACAGCCGCCTCGGCCATTGATAAAGAACCCCATGCGTTTACGTCCCTGTTTTCTCTTGTTATCCGTATTGCTCAGCGCTTGCGCTACCAGCCCAACCGGGCGCACGCAGCTGGTATTCATGCCTGATACGCAACTCAATCAAATGGGCTTGCAAGCCTTTGATGCCCTGAAGAAAGACAAACCGGTCAATCGAGACTCCGGCACACGTCAATATGTGCAATGCGTGGCAGGACATCTGGTCAAACAGGTCGGCGGACGCTGGGAAGTCGTGGTATTTGACGATAGCAGCGCCAACGCTTTCGCTTTGCCCGGCAATAAAATCGGCGTGCATACCGGCTTGTTGAAGGTTGCGCAAGATCAGCACCAGCTGGCTGCGGTGATCGGCCATGAAATCGGCCATGTCCTGGCCCGACACAGCAATGAGCGCATGTCTCAGGAAATGGCGGTCAGCTCTGGCATGGCGTTGGTTCAAGCAGCCGCCGCGCCGCAAACGGCCTTAGGCCAAACCGCTGTTGGCCTACTTGGCTTGGGCGCACAGTATGGTGTATTGATGCCGTATAGCCGCGCGCATGAATCCGAGGCCGATATCATCGGCCTAAAATTGATGGCGCAGGCGGGCTTTGACCCTAATGCCAGTGTGCAACTGTGGCGCAACATGGCCACGGCCAGCAGCAGCGCCGCGCCACCGGAGTTTTTATCCACCCATCCCTCGCACGCAACCCGAATCCAGCAGCTACAACAAGCACTTGATTCGGTTTTGCCTATCTGGCAACAGACTAAAGCGCAAGGCAACGCGCCACAATGCCAGGCTAGACCATGAATCCTGACCTTGAGCGCTTGCAGACCTACCCGTTTGCCAAGCTGAACCGCTTACTGACTGGCGTGACACCCAACCCGAGTTACACGCCTATCGCCCTGTCCATAGGCGAACCCAAACAACCCACGCCGCAGGTCATTCAGGAAGCGCTGTTAACGCATTTGCATACCCTGGCCCATTACCCAAACACCAGAGGCCTGCCGCAGCTTAGGGAAAGCATCGCCACCTGGCTAAGCGAACGCTTTCAACTGACATCTGCACCCGACCCGCAGCATCAGGTATTGCCGGTGGCCGGCACTCGGGAAGCGTTATTTGCCTTTGCCCAAGCCATCATCGACCGCAACCATCAGCCGGTGGTGGTGATGCCCAACCCGTTTTATCAGATTTACGAAGGTGCGGCATTGTTGGCCGGGGCGCAGCCTTATTTTCTGAATCTGTCTCAAACAAGCGGATATTTGCCCGACTTTGCCACCGTACCCGAGGCAATTTGGCAGCGCTGCCAGTTGATCTATGTTTGCTCACCGGGCAACCCTGCCGGTGCCGTATTGACCGAAAGCCACTGGCAAATGTTGCTGGAATTGGCCGACCGTTTTGATTTCGTCATCGCCGCCGACGAATGCTACTCGGAAATTTATCCCGACGAACAACAACCGCCACTGGGGCTTTTACAAGTCTGTCAGCGTTTGGGCCGGGACGATTTTCACCGCTGCGTGGTATTTCACAGCCTCTCCAAACGTTCCAACGCGCCGGGACTTCGTTCTGGCTTCGTGGCCGGTGACGCTAAACTTCTGGAGGCGTTTTTTAACTACCGAACCTATCACGGTTGCGCCCTGCCCTTGCCCACGCAACATGCCAGCATCGCCGCCTGGCAGGATGAGTCACATGCCAAAGCCAACCGCACGGCCTATCGCCAACGCTTCGCCGCCGTACTGGCCGAGCTAGACCCGGTCATCGCCATTGACCAACCGGAAGCAGCATTTTATCTATGGCTGAAAACGCCCGGTTGTGATCGGACTTTTGCCCGCGAACTGTATCGTCACTACCATCTGACGGTATTGCCCGGCTCGTTTTTATCGCGCCGCACCGAGGCTGGCGACCCAGGACAAAACCATGTCCGCATCGCTCTGGTGCCGGAACTATCCGAATGCGTGAACGCCGCCCGGCGTTTACGCGATTTTATCCACCAAAACTCTCAAGGAACTCTCAACGCTCATGACTGAACTTGCCAACATCATTGACCAGGCTTTTGATAACCGCGCAGCGTTGTCGCCGGCCAACGCGCCTGCCGAAATTAAGGATGCCGTTGAACGCGCCATCAATCTGCTGGACAGCGGCGAAGCTCGGGTCGCGGAAAAACAAAACGGCGCCTGGGTGGTCAATCAATGGCTGAAAAAAGCAGTATTACTCTCCTTTCGCCTACGCGACAACCGGGTTATGGATGGCGGCGTCAACCGCTATTACGACAAGGTCGAAACCAAGTTCGCCAGTTACACGCCGGATGATTTCGCCAAGGCAGGGGTGCGCGTGGTACCCAACGCCAATGCCCGCAAAGGCAGCTATATCGCCCCTAACACCGTGCTGATGCCGTCTTATGTCAATATCGGCGCTTATGTCGATTCTGGCACCATGGTCGATACCTGGGTCACCGTCGGCTCTTGTGCGCAAATCGGCAAAAACGTGCATCTATCCGGTGGCGTCGGTATCGGCGGCGTGCTGGAACCTTTACAAGCCGGCCCCACCATTATCGAAGACAACTGTTTCATCGGCGCACGCTCGGAAATTGTCGAAGGCGTGATCGTCGAGGAAGGCTCGGTGATTTCCATGGGCGTGTACATCGGTCAAAGCACCAAAATCTACAACCGCCTGACCGGCGAAATCCTGTACGGACGCGTGCCGGCCGGGTCGGTTGTCGTCCCTGGCAACCTGCCTGCCAAAGATGGCAGTCACAGCCTGTATTGCGCGGTCATCATCAAACAAGTCGATGAAAAAACCCGCGCTAAGACTGGCCTTAATGAACTTTTGCGCGACTAACCCACAGGTACTCCAATGACCACCGATGCTCTTTCCAGCAATGCCTTGATTTACGCGATTCTCGCCCTGAATAGCGAAATCGCCTTACAAAAGGATTATCTCGACTCGGGGGAAGTGCCCGAAGACGAGCTCGATAACGAACAAGACTTGCAGGATGATCTGGAGCAAGCGTTCATGGAATTTATCGACCTGTACAAAAAGCGCCTGGCCAGCGATGCGGAACTGCCCAGCGTGGAAGAACTATTGAACAGCGAACTGTAATCTTATGAGCGACACCCTGACGCTCACCGAAGAGCTGATTCGAAAGGCCTCGGTAACGCCCGATGATGCCGGCTGCATGGAACTGATCAGCAACCGACTAGCGCCCTTGGGCTTTACCGCCGACTATCTGGATTTCGGTGATACCAAAAACCTATGGCTGCGCCGTGGCGATCACCAACCATTGTTCGTGTTTCTGGGTCATACCGATGTAGTGCCGCCGGGGCCGGAAGCAGCCTGGCTGACGCCGCCGTTCACGCCCACCATCCGCGATAACCAGCTTTACGGACGCGGCGCTGCTGATATGAAAGGTGCGGTGGCTTCGTTTATCGTGGCCGTTGAGCGCTTTCTCACCAGCCAGCCTCGTTTTCCTGGCTCCATTGCAATGTTATTAACCAGTGATGAAGAAGGCATTGCCACCAATGGCATTGTCAAAGCCATTGACGTATTGCACAAGCGTGGCGACAACATCACCTGGTGTCTGGTGGGCGAGCCCTCCAGCCACCTTAAACTAGGTGATGTGATTCGGGTGGGCCGGCGCGGTTCGCTCAACGGCCAACTCACCATCAAAGGCAAACAAGGTCATGTTGCCTATCCGGAGTTGGCGCTTAACCCCATCCATGCTTTTGCCCCGGCATTGACCGATTTGGTCAATCGAAACTGGGATCAGGGCAACGACTTTTTCCCACCAACGCGCCTGCAAATTTCCAATATCGCCGCCGGCACCGGTGCGGAAAATGTCATTCCAGGCGAGCTTTCGGTAACGTTTAATTTGCGTTTCAGCCCTGAATCTACCAGCACCGGCTTACAACAGCAGATTCATGCCTTATTGGATAAACACGGCCTAAATTATGACCTTAGCTGGCGCTTGTCGGGCGAGCCGTTTTTAACTCGCCAAGGCCGTCTGCTTGCCGCCGCGCACCAGGCGATTACCGAAGTCACCGGCTTGACCGCACGCAACGATACTGGCGGCGGCACCTCCGATGGCCGTTTCATCGCGCCTACCGGCGCGGAAGTGATCGAACTGGGCTTGCTCAATCACAGCATTCATCAGGTCAACGAGCACACACCACTGGCCGACCTTGAACAACTGGCGGTTATTTATCAAGGCATTCTGCAGCGTTTATACGGCAACCTGACAGCACCTTGCGCCTGAATTTAATTTCTTCATGCGCTCCAAGCCAAGTTCTTATCCAGCTTTAACCAAGCCCCTCTGATCCGTGAGCGGCCGCTGCAAGTTGCACGGCCCTTGACCTCATTCAGTCCCCTCAATCTCCTGAAAGTCGGAATGACTGCGGAGCCCGTTATAAAGCGTAAGCGCAATCTAAGGACATTCCAGGCGATGCCGCTCCTGTATTCCGCTCTGCGCTACGGGCTGCATTTTC
The DNA here is from genome assembly GCA_032251045.1 of Methylococcales bacterium. GTDB lineage: Bacteria > Pseudomonadota > Gammaproteobacteria > Methylococcales > Methylomonadaceae > JAVVEW01. Next base: position 2,315 of record JAVVEW010000036.1, on the reverse strand, counting down.
ACTTTTACGACAACCTCCAAAAGGAGGGAAGCGCTCTTGTTAGTTGCATAGAATATTTGGACCGAAATGTTTTATTGCAATACAACCTATTATTCCTGAAACGGGCTCCCCCAATCGACACTGTGCTGTTGCACACACGTTTCATTCAAGTTGCAATAAACAACCATCATGTTTCATCAATGAAACATAGCCCATACCACGCATCCAGTCAGCCATAGCTGATCGACTACCAAGCCCATGTTAAAGTTGGCACGAAGTGTGTTAAATCATGATACAAGACCATAATTCTAACCAGGAGAGCCTTATGCTATTTCGGCAATTATTCGAAACCGAAACCTCAACCTATACGTATTTGCTCGGCTGTGAACGCACCCGGCGTGCCGTACTGATTGACCCGGTCAATACCGAACTCGGCCACTACATTAGGCTGTTAACGGAACTGCAATTACAGTTGATTTACACGCTGGAAACCCATGTTCATGCCGACCATATTACCGGTTCTGGACAATTACGCGAACGTCTGGGCAGTCACAGTGTGGTACACCGCGATGCCGGCGCCCAATGCGCGGATTTACTGGTCACCGACAACGTGCCGCTGCAAATCGGCGACCTGGAGTTTACTGTCCGGCACACCCCTGGACACACGCAAGGGTGTGTCAGCTATGTGATGGCCGACCGCGTGTTTACCGGTGATTCGCTACTGATCAATGGCTGTGGCCGCACCGATTTCCAGCAAGGCGACGCCGGCCAGCTGTATGACAGCATCACCGAAAAGCTATTTACCCTGCCGCCTGACACCCTGGTTTATCCTGGCCATGATTACCAAGGCAATACGGTCAGCACTATCCAGCAGGAAAAAGCGCAAAACCCGCGTTTAGGTGGTGGAACAGAGCGGCAACGCTTCATTCAGCTGATGGCAGAGCTGAAACTAGCCTATCCCAAACATATCGATCAAGCGTTACCTGCCAATCAAAGCTGTGGCATGACCGAGACAGACCAGTGACCACCTTATTACTGGCGCTAGCGCTGGCTGTGCTGATTGGTCTGTTATTGGGGCTGATGGGCGGCGGCGGCTCGATACTAACGGTCCCTATGCTGGTTTATGTACTTGGCATCGAGCCAAAAACCGCCATTGTCACCGCTTTTGTAGTGGTTGGCTTATCCAGTCTGGGCGCATTGCTGCCGCACGCTCGCGAGCAAGCGGTATGCTGGCGCAGTGGCCTGTGGTTTGGCATTTCCGGTATGGCCGGCGCCTACGGCGGCGGTGTTCTGGCGCATCAATTATCAGCCACGATCCTGCTAACCATATTCGGCCTGCTCAGTCTCGGTACCGGCTGGTGGATGCTTCGCCGTCCTGCGCAAGCTGGCAAACCAGCCAACCAATGCACCGACCGCCTGTGTCCTAAGCAAGTACCTTATGGCAAAGTACTGGGTTACGGTGCGTTGATCGGACTGGTCACCGGATTGGTTGGCGTGGGCGGTGGTTTTTTGATTGTGCCTGCACTGAATTTATTGGTGGGCCTGACCCTACCCGCTGCGGTAGGTACGTCGCTGATGATCATCGCCATGAATTGCCTGGCAGGCTTTGCCGGCTATCAACAACATGCGGCATTTGACGCTGAGCTAACGCTCATGATCGCCGCCGGCGCATTGTTGGGCAGCGGCATCGGTGCCAGACTTTCCACCCATATTGATCCTGAATGGCTGCGTGTTGGTTTTGCCTGGCTGGTGATAGCGGTTGCCCTGTTCATGCTAGGAAAAAACCTGCCAATTATGAGTTCTTTGGTGATCGTTCATGCCTAACAAGCCACCTCTTTTTTAAGGTTAGATTGCTAAGGTGGCAACCTTGATTTTCTGGAGTTCACTCACGCCTGTTCACGGCCGCGAGACGGAAAATGCTTTCGGATGAATCAGCGAGACCGGAGCAACTGTTGTAGTTGGGCAAACTGTGCTCTATTGTCAGCCCGTTTTCCACTGCCGAAACCTAAAAGCCGTGAATTAAGGTTCTTAATGATGTTGTTTACTCGAAAGAAATCGGTCTACTCGACCCTTAGGTGTTAAATCCGTGAATACGTATTCTTAATCGCCTGAACCTCTTGTAACGTTAACTCTAGCAATGTGGCCACCTCTGCTTCCGGTATACCATGATTGAGCATTTTCAAGGCCGTTTCAGCCCGGGCTTTTTGATAACCGATGTGCTCACCTTCTTCTCTGCCTTCTTGTCTACCTTCTACTCGCCCCTCCTCGCGCCCTTCTTCGCGGGCGGTATCGATGACATTTTTCAAATCGCGATAATACTTCAGGCTGGATTCATA